>JAKONI010000320.1 GCA_022702015.1 Beijerinckiaceae bacterium
GAGCGAGAGCGACCGGGAGTTCCTGGGATGTCCAAGGCGCGTCGACCGAAATACCAGAGGCACGGCGGCAAACACGCGCCGATTGTGAAGCCCGCCGTCCCCACCGCCGGGGCGATCGCGGACGCACCGGCCCCGCCGGAGCCCGTCGCGGCCGCGCCGCTCCACGAGTCCGCTCCCATCGCCGCAGATATCGCAGCAGACATCGCCGAGACCGGGTCGTCCCCGGCAGGCGACATGACGGGGCCCCCGCCGGAGCCCCTGAGCGTCGGGTCGCCCGACGTGTCGCCGCAGGACATCTCTCGACACGCGGCGCCGCCGCAGGACGCGGCGGAGCCCCCACCGGCCAGCCCCTCCCCTTCGCCCGACACCTTGCCCGCCTTGGCGCCGGTCACGGCGCACCTTTCCGTCGAGTCCTTCGGGACGACGGTCATGAACTATTTTCTCAGCGAGGGTGAGGCGATGGGTGCCCACTGGCGCGCCCTGTCCGGCGCCCGCTCGATGGCCGAGGTCGTCCGGCTCCAGATTGGCGAGTTCCAACGGGCGGCCGACGCCACCCTCACCTGCTGGGGGATGCTGACGCTGGCCGCCGGCCGCACCGTCGCCCCCCGCTGAACGGGACGACCGGGCCGCCGGACGTCGCCCGCGGCCTTGAAAGCGGCGCGATCGCAACGGATGCGGCAAGCTCTCATTAACCATCGCAAGCCTATTGCCCTCGTCACTGGCATAGGTAACGACAGGGTTCGATGCCGAGCCGCGCGCACCTGATCCGATCCGCCCTCCTCGGCCTTGCCGCCGGGCTGGCGCTGGCGCTCCCCTCCCACGCCCAGGACGGCGACCGGGCCCGCCTGCCCGCCGTGGCCATCGCGGCGGACCTGTCGAGCCAGGGAACGCAGAGCAAGCTCGTCCTCACCCTCTCCAAGATCGTGGAGGCCCGGGCCTTCGTGATGGAGCGGCCGGACCGGGTGGTGGTCGACCTGCCCGAGGTCAACTTCCAGCTCGATGCGGAGACCGGCCGCAGGCGCGACGGGGTGGTGCAATCCTTCCGCTACGGTCTGTTCGCCCCGGGCCGCTCGCGCATCGTCATCGACCTCGCCACGCCGGCCACGGTCGGGCACATCGAGACCGTGACACGCCCCCGCGACGGGGCGGTGCTCATGACCATCCCCCTGCAGAAGGTCGATCGGGAGGCGTTCCGCCGGGCGGCGGCTTCCGCCGATCCCGCCCCCGCCCATGCCCGCGCCGCCTCTGCGGAGCCGGTCGATTCGCGGCCGCTCATCGTCATCGATGCCGGGCATGGCGGCACGGATCCCGGGGCGATCGCCTCCTCCGGTGTGTTCGAGAAGGACATCGTGTTCGGCTTCGCCCAGGATCTGGCGGGCAAGCTCGGAGCCGGCGGCCGCTACCGGGTGCAGATGACCCGTGACCGGGACGTGTTCGTCCCCTTGGGCGACCGGGTGCGCATCGCCCGGGAGGCCAAGGCGGACCTGTTCATCTCGATCCACGCCGACTCGATCTCGGCGGCGCCGCAGGTCCGGGGCGCCACGATCTACACCGGCTCGGAGAAGGCCACCGACGCCGAATCGGCCAAGCTCGCCGAGCGCGAGAACCGCGCCGACGCCGCCGCCGGGGCCGAGGCGGCGGAGGCCCCCCCGGACATCGCCGACATCCTCCAGGAACTCACCCTGCGCGAGACGCGGGGCTTCTCCTCCACCTTCGCCCGCTCCCTGATGGGCCAGCTCGCCCCGGTGATGGAGATGAGCACGAAGCCCCACCGCGAGGCGCGCTTCGTGGTGCTGCGCTCCCCGGACGTGCCGAGCGTCCTGGTCGAACTCGGCTACCTGTCGAGCAAGCGCGACCTGGAAATGCTCCAGAACCCGGATTGGCGGGCCGGGGTGACGGGCTCCATGGCCCGGGCCGTGGACCAATTTTTTGCAACCCGCACGAGTATCGGTCAACCGGGCGCGGGGGCCCGGCGATCGGCGGCCATCGCCCCAGTTTCACCATAGATCCGGTGTGGATACGGGGCGTTCGGAGGCCCCGGTTCGCGAGGTTGTAAAACCATCCCTCGCCGGGCTCCCGAGTGCAGCGTCCGGGAACTGATCGCGCCACGGTGGGGCGCGGTTCCGGGCCGGGCCAGCCACGAGCGGAACACCGGATGCGTCTAGTCCTTCGTTTCTTCGGGATTCTGTTCAGCGCGGGCGCGGTGCTGTTCTGTGTCGGCGCCGTCTTCGCCGGGTACTTCTACTGGAAGTACAGCCAGGATCTGCCCGATCACGCCGCCCTGGCCAACTACGAGCCCCCGGTGATGACCCGCGTCCACGCGGCGGACGGGTCGCTGCTGGCCGAGTACGCCCGCGAGCGCCGGCTGTACCTGCCGATCCAGGCGATGCCGAAGATCGTCGTGGCCGCCTTCCTCTCGGCCGAGGACAAGAACTTCTACAAGCACGGCGGCATCGATCCTGAGGGGATCGTGCGCGCGGCGCTGACCAATGCCAAGAGCGGCAAGAGGCAGGGCGCCTCCACCATCACGCAGCAGGTGGCCAAGAACTTCCTCCTGTCCTCCGAGCAGACCTTCGACCGCAAGATCCGCGAGGCCCTGGTCGCCCTGCGCATCGAGGCGGCCTACTCCAAGGACAAGATCCTCGAACTCTACCTCAACGAGATCTTCCTCGGCACCATCGTGCCGGGCCGGAATTTGCACGGTGTCGCCGCCGCCGCGCTCGATTATTTCGGCAAGTCCGTCCACGAGCTGACGATCAACGAGGCGGCCTACCTCGCCGCCCTGCCCAAGGGGCCGAACAACTACCACCCCTACCGCAAGACGCAGGCGGCGCTGGACCGGCGCAACGAGATCATCCGCCTGATGCGCGAGAACGGGTACATCACCCGCGAGGAGGAGGAGAACGCCAAGAAGCAGCCGCTGGGCGTGAACCCCCGGGTGGCCTTCCCGAACGGCAGCATCGCCAACTACTTCACGGAGGAGGTCCGCCGGGAGATCTCCGAGCGCTACGGCGAGAAGAAGCTCTACGAGGGCGGCCTCTCGGTGCGCACCACCCTCGACCCGAAGGTGCAGGGCTGGGCGCGCAAGGCCCTCGTGGACGGACTCGTCCGCTACGACCAAGCCCATGGCTGGCGCGGCCCGGTCTCCCATGTGGAACTCGCCGGCCGCGACTGGGGCCAGGCGGCCTCCGAGGTGCCGGCGCTCGGCGACGTGGCGCCCTGGCGGCTGGCCGTCGTCCTCGCCCCCACGGCGGCGGGTATCCAGGTTGGGCTCCAGCCCCGGCGCGAGGCCTCCGGCCAGTTCTCCAAGGATCGCGACACCGGCCTGATCACCCCGGACGGGATGCGCTGGGCCGGACGGCCGAACCTGCGCCCCGGCGACATGGTCTATGTCGAGGCGATGGATGGCGGGAAGAACCAGTTCCGCCTGCGCCAGCGGCCGGAAGTCTCCGGCGCCATCGTCGCCATGGATCCGAACACCGGCCGCGTCCATGCGATGGTCGGCGGGTTCTCCTACGACGAGTCGGAGTTCAACCGGGCCACCCAGGCGATGCGCCAGCCCGGCTCCTCCTTCAAGCCGATCGTCTATTCGGCGGCGCTCGACAACGGCTACACCCCCTCCTCCATCGTCCTCGACACGCCCATCACCATCGAGGCGGGCCCCGGCCAGGAGGCCTGGACGCCCTCCAACTACGACGGCAAGTCGGGGGGCCCGCACACCCTGCGCTACGGGATCGAGCACTCCAAGAACCTGATGACCGTGCGGCTCGCCAAGGACATCGGCATGCCGCTGATCGCCGAGTACGCGAGGCGCTTCGGGGTCTACGACGACCTGCTGCCCGTGCTGCCGATGTCGCTCGGCGCGGGCGAGACCACCGTCATGCGGATGGTCACGGCCTATTCCATGCTCGCCAACGGCGGGCGCCGGATCCGCCCGACGCTCATCGACCGGATCCAGGACCGGATCGGCGAGACCATCTACCGCCACGACAACCGCAAGTGCATCGGCTGCGACGCGGACAAGTGGTCGGGCCAGGACGAGCCGAAGCTGGTGGACGATTCCGAGCAGGTGCTCGACCCGCTCACCGCCTACCAGATGGTCTCGATCATGGAGGGCGTCGTCCAGCGGGGCACCGCGACGATCCTGAAGCAGATCGGCAAGCCGCTGGCCGGCAAGACCGGCACGACCAACGACGCCAAGGATGCGTGGTTCGTCGGATTCTCGCCGGATCTGGCGGTGGGCATCTATATCGGCTTCGACAAGCCTCGCTCGCTGGGCGACCGCGCCACCGGCGGCGGCCTCTCGGCCCCCATCGCCCTCGACTTCCTGAAGCAGGCGCTCAAGGACAAGCCCCCGACGCCGTTCCGCGTGCCGCCGGGCATCAAGCTGATCCGCGTGAACCTCGCCTCCGGCACCCGCGCCGGGTCCAGCGAGGGCGCCGGGACCATCCTGGAGGCGTTCAAGCCGGGCACCGCCCCGCCGGACTCCTACAGCGCACCGGCGGGCGCCGCCCCCGCCGCCGCCGTCCCGGCGGATGCCGACACCGCCGCGCAGGCGGGCGGGGTGTACTGATATCCGTCGCGGTGAGTTGCCGAGGAAAGACCGTCATCCCGAAACCGTAGGACGGTGCTCGGGATGACGGCGGCGGCTTAAGCCGCTGGATGTTGGCCTTGGGGGAATTACACAACCGATCCCCACTCTCATCTCATCCTGAGGTGCGGCGAAGCCGCCTCGAAGGAGGCCTCCAGGGATCGCAAGGCTATCTGGAGCTCTCCTTCGCGGCCCGGCAAGCCGGGCACCTCAGGATGAGGGCGAGCGTAGGATGAGCCTCGCAACGCCCCCACGGCACGCCGTAGTCACCCCCCCAGATAGCGCGCCTCCAGATGCGCCCGGAACGCCGCCGTGCCCAGGGGCGCCCCGGTGGCCCGTTCGAGGAGGGCGTCGGTGGTGAGCAGGCTGCCCTGCCCGTGGATGTTTGCCCGCAGCCAGGTCCGCAGGGGCGCGAAATCCCCAGCGGCGAGGCATCCGGGCAGGGCCGGCTCGGCGGCTTTCGCGGCCCGGAAGAGTTGCGCCGCCGCCAGGGCCCCTAGCGTGTAGGTCGGGAAGTAACCGAAGGCACCGCTCGGCCAGTGGATGTCCTGGAGACAGCCCACCCGGTCGTCGGGCACGGTGAGACCGAGGAGATCGCGCATCCCCTCATTGAAGGCGCCGGGCAGGTCGGCCACGGCGAGGTCGCCACCGATCATCGCCGTCTCCAACCGGTAGCGCAGCAGGATGTGGGCCGGGTAGGTCGCCTCGTCGGCATCGACCCGGATGAAACCGGGCTCCACGCGGGTGTAGAGGCGGAACAGGTTGTCGGGCTCCCAGGCGGGACCGGACCGGCCGAAGGCCTCCCGCAGCAGCGGCCCGAGGTAGGAGACGAACTCGCGGCTCCGGCAGGCCTGCATCTCGATGATGAGCGACTGGCTCTCGTGCAGGCTCATCCCCCTGGCCGAGCCCACGGGCTGGTGGCGCCACGCGGTGGGGCGGCCCTGCTCGTAGAGGGCATGGCCGGTCTCGTGCAGCACCCCCATCAGGGCGCGGGAGAAGTCGGCCTCATCGTAGCGGGTGGTGATCCGCACGTCGTCGGTGGCCCCGCCGCAGAACGGGTGGAGGCTGATATCGAGGCGCCCCCGGGCCTCATCGAAGCCCAGGGCCCGCATCAGCGTCAGGCCCAGTTGCCGCTGGGTGTCCACCGGGAAGGGACCGTCGAGGGGCAGCGCCGCCGGACCCTCGGCCTGCCGGGTCCGGGCGGCGGCGATCAGGTCGGGGAGCCAGGAGGTCAGGTCGGCGAAGAGCGGGTCGATCACCGCCCGGCGCATCCCCGGATCGTACCCGTCGAGGAGGGCGTCGTAGGGGTCGAGCCCGAGGGCCGTTCCCTTGGCCTGCCCGATCTCCCGCTGAAGACGCAGCACCTCGGCGAGATGGGGGGCGAGGCGGGGGAAATCCGCATCACGCCGGGCCTCCCGCCAGACCATCTCCGAGCGCGAGACCGCCCGGGAGCTGGCCTCCACGAGGTCCCGGGGCACCGCCGCCGCGTGCAGGTAGGCGCGGCGCATCTCGTGGAGGTTGGCCGCCGGCCACGTCTCCAAGCCCCCCTCGGCCTCCGCCGCCGCCAGGGTGTCGG
This sequence comes from Beijerinckiaceae bacterium, assembly GCA_022702015.1. Lineage (GTDB taxonomy): Bacteria > Pseudomonadota > Alphaproteobacteria > Rhizobiales > Beijerinckiaceae > Methylobacterium. The sequence continues at coordinate 6,168 of JAKONI010000320.1, forward strand.
CGGTCTCGGGGGCCGTGAGGATCTCGTGGGCGAGGCCGTGCAGGACCGCGAGTTGATCGCCCCTCGCCTCGGCGGCGCCATCGGGCATCAGGGTCTGCGCGTCCCAGCCGAGGATACCGGCCGCGCCCGAAATCGCCGAAAGCCGGGAGAAGCGCGTCTCAAGGGAAGCGTAAGCCGTCATCGCACTCTCATCATGGGGATGGGATCCCAAAGGGATCATCCCTTTGGTGGGGTCCAGGGGCAAGGCCCCTGGATAGGCAGGGCGCCGCCCCGCGCCCCGGCCCTTTGGGATCCCTCGGAGCCTAACCGAAAAGTCCCTGCTTCCCACTCTCGCCCTCATCCTGAGGTGCGGCGTGAGCCGCCTCGAAGGAGGGCTCCAGGGATCACGGCGCTTTTTGGAAGTCTCCTTCGAGGCCACCGCTTCGCGGCGGCACCTCAGGATGAGGCCGAGGGTAGGAGGAAAGGGGACTTTCCGGCCAGACTCTCAGAAGAACGCCTGCAACCCCGTCTGCGCCCGCCCGAGAATGAGAGCGTGGACGTCGTGGGTGCCCTCGTAGGTGTTCACCGTCTCGAGGTTCTGGGCATGGCGCATCACGTGGTACTCGCCCATGATGCCGTTGCCCCCGTGCATGTCCCGGGCGACCCGGGCGATGTCCAAGGCCTTGCCGCAATTGTTGCGCTTGATGAGGCTGATCATCTCCGGGGCCATCTTGCCCTCATCCATCAGACGGCCGACCCGCAGGGACGCCTGGAGCCCCAGGGTGATCTCGGTCTGCATGTCGGCGAGCTTCTTCTGGACGAGCTGGGTCTGGGCCAGGGGCCGGCCGAACTGCTTGCGCTCCAGGGTGTAGTCTCGGGACCGGCGCCAGCAATCCTCCGCCGCGCCCATGGCGCCCCAGGAGATGCCGTAGCGGGCCCGGTTCAGGCAGCCGAACGGGCCCTTGAGGCCGGAGACGTTGGGGAGCAGCGCGTCCTCGCCGACCTCCACGTCCTCCATCACGATCTCGCCCGTGGTCGAGGCGCGCAGGGAGAGCTTGCCCTTGATTGTCGGGGTGGAGAGACCCGCCATGCCCCGCTCCAGCACGAAGCCGCGGATCGCGTCGTCATGCGCCTCCGACTTCGCCCACACGACGAAGACATCGGCGAAGGGGGCGTTCGAGATCCACATCTTGGCGCCGGACAGGCGGTAGCCGCCCTCCGTCTTGACCGCCTTGGTCTTCATGCCGGCGGGGTCCGAGCCCGCATCCGGCTCCGTGAGGCCGAAACAGCCGACCCATTCGCCCGAGGCGAGCTTGGGCAGGAATTTCCGGCGCTGCTCCTCCGAGCCGTAGGCGTGGATCGGGTACATCACGAGGGAGGATTGCACGCTCATCATCGAGCGGTAGCCGGAATCGACCGCTTCCACCGCCCGGGCCACAAGCCCATAGGCGACGTAGCTCGCGCCGGCGCAGCCGTACTCCTCCGGCAGGGTGACGCCGAGGAGGCCACGCTCACCCATCTCGCGGAACAGGTCGCGGTCCGTGGTTTCGTGCGCGTAGGCCTCGACGATGCCGGGCAGGAGCCGCTCCCGGGCGAACTCCTGGGCCGCGTCGCGGATGGCGCGCTCGTCCTCGGTCAACTGGTCGTCGAGGAGGAAGGGGTCGTCCCACACGAAGCGGGCCGAGGGCGGGGCGGAGGGGGAGGCGCTGCCGGGCGGGCGCATCGGGGCGTTCATGGGATCCTCGCAGGTTGCACGGGTCTGGCCGCCCGCTTCGTTCGGTGCGAACGTAACCCCCTCGGCCGCCCCGGCCAACGGCGCGGGTGACGCGGCGCGCCGGACGTCAGGTCTTTCCCAGCACCGCGAGCCACAACAGGGTGGTGATCGGCGCCAGCAGCGTCGAGACGAGGACCGACGCGGCGATCATGCCGGTTTCGGTCCGGTAGCGCACCGCCATCAGGTATGCGTTGATCCCCACCGGCATCGCGGCGAACAAGGTCGCGACCCCCGCATAGGCGACCGGCATCGAGAAGACGTGGAAGGCCAGCCCCCACACCGCGAGGGGGTGGAGGATGTTCTTGAGCAGGGCGATCACCGTCGCCCCCTTCAGGTCGAACAGCACGCGGTAGCGCTTGAGCCCCGCCCCCAGGGCGACGAGGGCGCAGGTGGAGGCGGTGCCGGCGAAGGCCTCGATGAGGGCCTTCGGGATCCCGGTGGGCACGAGCCCGGTGGCCTTCATGACCATGCCGACGGCCAGCGCCAGGAAGATGGGGTTGCGCAGGAGGACGAGGGCAAGCCCCTTCAGCCTCGCGAGGATCGGCTTGTCCGAATCCGATTCGATGAGGAACGTCGCGCAGCCCATCATCAGCGGCAGGTGGACCGCGAGCAGCATGAACAGGGGAAAGGCGCCCTCCTCGCCATAGGCTTGGAGAATCATCGGCACGCCGACGAACACCGTGTTCGACTGGCTGGCCGCGAAACCGTGGAGGATCGCCCCCCGGCGCTCCACCCCCGCCCGGCGCCCGGCGATCAGCGTGCCCAAGGTCCAGGACACGGCGGCGCCGCCGAAATACGAGAACCAATAGGACCACGCGACCTCGCCGGTCATCCCCGGCCGGGTCAGCGTGGAGACGATGAGCGCCGGCACGGCGATGGCGAACACGTATTCGGACAGGCCGTCACTGACCTTGTCGGAGATCAGACCGGCAAGCGCCGCCCCCCAACCGATCAGGACGATCCCGAAGATCGGGGCGATAATGAATAGGGCGTTCACGGATCCGGCAATCGCGGGGGAAGCTGTCTTCGAGCTTTGCCGGCGCATAGCACGGAAAACGAGGCCGGCGCGTGCAAACCAGCCCCGTGAAGACGGGGGATGTCGGAGGTTTTGCTTGGAGTGGGCGGCGCGGAAGGATCTTGACCGGCCGTCTTCGCCGATTCCATAGTGCGGAGCGGGTCGGGACGGCGTCCACCGCCCCGACCCTTCTTGGTGTGACTACCCGAGCTTAACGCGGAGGACTAGGGTCAAGCTGGTCCTCCGCACTCGTTTCATCACCACAAGAACGCTGACTCGTGGCATGAACCACAGCATCGGCGTCTCCCTGTGATCGAGCGATGCCGTCGCCCGCAGGCACCCGGCGGCTCACCGGGCACGGGGCCTTGCCACCCTGGCGCTTTCCGCACGATTACGGTCCGCGTTATGCACGAGCCAATGGAACGCTCAAGTTTCTCGGACTTGGTGCGGCCGATTTGTCCGAAAATTCAATCTGACGCAGTATTGCTTATGTACGGGTGAGTACAAGTTGCGGCCTTACGCAACCTGACGGGATCATTTCCGCTCCAAGATCTTGAGCGGATCCGTGCGCTGGCTCGCGCTCGGCTCCTTCGTGAGGTTCTGGGCGCCATCGCGCTGGGATTCCGCCGCCCGGGAGGAGCCGTTGCCGCCGACGGCGGTGCCCTTGTCGTCCGATCCGGTCGGCACCGTGCCCGAGGCGAGTTCGAGGCAGGTCACCATCTCGACATAGGAGGGGTAGCCGCCGGCCTTGAACTGCGCCTCGCATTGCCGCTTCGAGGCTGCGGTGTAGCTCCCCCAATGCTGCTCGGCCTGGTGCTTGGCGTCCCGCTCGGAGCGCAGGCATCCGTCGTAGCTCGCGCGGTCGCTCAAGCCGCTGCCGGCGGCCTGGGCGGACTTGCAGGTTTGCTCGACATCGAGGTTCGGAACGCTGTCGGCGAGCGCCGGGCCCACGGCGAAGGTGAGCAGGACCGCGAGGGTGCCGGGAACGAAGGGCTTCATGGGAGAGCTTCCGCTGGCTGGAAAAACGAGCCCCTGACGGGGCTTTGGCCGATAACGCATCAGCCCCGCTTTCGGCACCAGCGGCAAACGCGGCCTCTCACATCCCCCCGTGGGCGCCACGCAGGGCGGCGTCGAGGTCGCGGTGGAGGTCGCCCGGATCCTCGACGCCGGTGGAGAGCCGCAGCAGATCCGGTGGGCAGGGACTGTCGGGCCCCTCCACGGAGGCGCGGTGCTCGATCAGGCTTTCCACCCCGCCGAGCGAGGTCGCCCGCTTCCACAGCTTCACCCGCGCGGCGGTGGCGATGGCCCCGCCCTCGCCCCCCGCGACGCGGATCGAGAGCATGTATCCGAAGCCGTCGCGCATCTGCCGGGCGGCGACCGCGTGGCCGGCATCGTCCGCGAGGCCCGGATAGAGCACATGGGTGACGTGCGGGTGCCCCCGCAGCCGCCCGGCCAGCGCCAGGGCGCCCGCCGACTGCGCCGCCGCCCGAAGGTGGAAGGTCCGCAGGGAGCGCATCAACAGGTAGGCCTCGAACGGCCCGAGGATGCCACCGCTCCCCGCCCGGATCGCGCCGAGACGCGCCCAGAATTCGTCGGGCTCGGCGGCGGCGAGGACCCCGGCGACCACGTCGGAATGACCGTTCAGGATCTTGGTCGCCGAATGCATCACGAGGTCGGCCCCGAGTTCCAGGGGGCGGGTGTGGAACGGCGAGGCGGCCGTCGAATCGACCGCCAGCCGTGCCCCCGCCTCGTGGGCGATGATGGCGGCGGCGGCGATGTCGGTGACGGTCCAGAGGGGGTTGCCGGGGGTCTCGATCCAGACGAGCTTCGTCGCGCCGGGCCGGATCGCCCCACGCAGGGCCGCGAGGTCGTCGGTCTCGACGAAATCGACCGTGAGGCCGCGCCGGGGTCCCTCCGTCCTCAGCCAGCGCTTCAGCGCCCAGTACATCACCGTGCCGGCGACCACATGGTCCCCCGGTTCGAGGGCACCGAACACGGCGGTGGCCGCCGCCATGCCGGAGCCGAACAGCATCGCCCCGGCCCCCGCCCCCTCCAGCATCGCGATGACCGATTCGGCCTCGCGCACGGTGGCGTTGTCCGGCCGGGCGTAGGAGTAGCCGGAGCTGTAGCCGTTGTCCGGGTCGCGCAGGAAGGTGGTGGCCACGTGCAACGGCATCACCACGGCCCGGGTCACGGGGTCGACCCGGCCCATCGCCTGCGCCGCGAGGCTCCGGCGCGAGAAATCCACCGCCGGATCGTCGCCGGGCATGCCACCCGGTCCCTCTGGTGCGTTAGTGCCTGACATCCGGTCTTCCCTCGTCCACCCGGCGCCTGCGCTGGCATGTCGGAGAAGGCCCCGCAACCCACCGTACACGACGAGCCGCCATGCCCGCCGCCACGCAAGTCCCCGAGGGCCCCGCCCTGTCGCCCTGGCTGCGCATCGCGGCGGCCTTGGTGCCCATCGCGGCCACCGCCGCCGTGGGCTCCGTTTCGACGCAAGCCGAGATCGGCGGCTGGTACGCGAACCTCAACAAGCCCTGGTTCAACCCGCCGGACTGGGTGTTCCCCGTGGCGTGGACCGTGCTCTACACGATGATCGCCGTCTCCCTGTGGCGGCTCCTGGGGGCGCGGCCCCGGACCGGGCCGAGCCGCGAGGGCTGGCGCCTCGCCGTGGCGGCCTTCCTGGTGCAGATCGCGCTGAACGCCGCCTGGACACCGGTCTTCTTCACGGCCCACGCCATCGGCCTGGGCCTCATCGTGGTGGCCGCGCTGCTGGTGATGGTGCTGTGGACGATCCGCCTGACCTGGCGCTTCGACCGGGCGGCGGCGTGGTTGCTGGTGCCCTACGCGGTCTGGGTCGCCTTCGCGACGATCCTCAACGCGGCGGTGCTGCGGTTGAACTGACCCCGTGCCGCGGTCAGTGCAGCCCCTTTGCCAGGGCCACGATCGCGCCGACGACCACGATGGTCTGGAAGCCGATCGCCGAGAGGACCCATTTCAGGATCTCGTACTTCGTCTCGGCGATCTCGGTGCGGAGTTCGGTCTTCAAGGCTCCGAGATCGGCCTTCGTCGCCAGGTAAGAGAGGTCCGTCTCGCGGGAGTCGCGCAGGACGCCCGTCACGGCCTCCGCCTGCCCCTCGGAGAATCCGGCGGCCTGCAGGCGGCGGGCGATCGACAGCGTATCGAGGGTGGCCGTGCTCATCGGGTACAAGATAGCACACCCGGCGGCCGCGTTAAGGTGGGCCCCATGTTCATCCCCCGACGTGCTCGCGCGTTTCCTCCCCCGCCGGCTTGCCGTCGCCCCGGGCGCGGTGGAGCAGGAAGATCGCGAAGACCATGACGATGATGAGCCCGGCCAGCACGCCGAGTTCGATCATCGCCGCCTGGAACAGCGCATACTTCTCCGGGGACATATCCTTGGCGTGGGTCAGTTCGGAGGATTGCAGGGTGATGACCAGCACCCGCCGGATCGAGGCGATGAGGCCGACGATCAAGAACGGCTCGCAGGTCAGCTTGCCCGACCGCATCGAGACCCGCACCGTATGCAGGATCTCGATGATCATCAGCAGGAACAGCAGCCGGTCGACCACTTCGAGGATCTGGTCGGCCCCGCCGAGGGAGCGCAGCGCCCCCCAGGTGAGCACCACCGCCTCGACCAGCGCGGCCACCGCCGTCAGCGCCAGGAGAATGCCGAGCGCCGCGTAGATCGCGTGCTCGGTGTGCAGGAAGATGAAGCTCGCCGCCTTCGTCAGGCGCCCCTGGTCCTCGTCCCGCTCGGCCATGAAATCCCCCGTCGCCCCGCGCCTCAATGCAGGAACGGCAGAGTATGGGGCGCGAGATAGCCGAAGCCCAACAGCACGACGCCCGCCACGCCCAACAATCCACCGGCCGCCACGAGGGCGACGATGCCGGTGATCACCTCGGCCGAGGCGAGGACGATGCCGATCTGGAAGGCCGCCGAGGCCAGCTCGTAATGGTGGTAGCGCAGCAGGGAGAGGTCGCGCCGCTCCTCCGATTGCTTGGCCCGGGCGGAGAGTTCCTTGCGGCCCTCGCCGGTGGAGGGCTCCGAATCGTAGCGGGCGACGGTCTTGGCCCACTCGGCCCGCTTGGCCGCGATGGCGTCCTGATTCGCGCCCGGCGGCAGCAGGCCGAGGGTCTCGTCGGCGGTCTTGATCACCGTCTGGCGGATGGTGCGGGCCTGGAAGAAGGCCCAGAGGTTCGAGGCCTCCACGTTGGCCCCCAGCGCCTCCGTCTGCGCGGCCTTGCCGAGGGTCTCGCTGAAGGCCAGGAACAGGGCCAGCACCGAGATCAGCAGCGCCACGCGCTTGTTCGAACTTCCCCCCGACCCGTGCCCGCCTGACATCGCCGACCGCCTCCGCTCGTGTATCCCGGGCCGGGAGACACCCTATCGCGGCGGGAAGCGCAAGGGGCGGATGGCCTATTCCCAAGGCCATCGCGCGAAGAGCGCCGCGGGGAGCAGGCTTTTCAGGACTTCGGTCTTGAAAAGCATCGAGCGGAGCGAAAGCCTGAGCCCGCGGAGGCGGGCGCCGGCGACCGAGGCCAACACACAATCAGGGTGATCGCTTTGAAGCGATCACCCTGAGCCTATTCCGCCGCGACCCGGGGCGGCAGGCGGCGCCCGTCGTTCGAGGCCGGCGGGTGGTCGTAGGCCGGCGGGTCGAGGGGGTCGTCACGCTCGCCGATGAACCGGCCGAACAGGCGGCCGATGAGACGGGACAGGTCGTCCATCAGCACGAAGATCGCCGGCACGAAGACGAGCGACAGGCCCGTGGAGACGATGAGGCCCCCGATCACCGCGATGGCCATGGGCGCGCGGAACTCGCCGCCGATGCCCAGCGCCATGGCCGAGGGCACCATGCCCGCCGCCATGGCGATGGTGGTCATCACGATGGGCCGGGCCCGCTTGCGCCCGGCATCGACGATGGCGGTGGTGCGGTCGACCCCCTCGCGCATCTGCTCGACGGCGAAGTCCACGAGCATGATCGCGTTCTTGGTCACGACGCCCAGGAGCATCAGGATGCCGATCACCACCGGCATCGAGATCGGCTTGTGGACGATGAGAAGCGCCAGGATCGCCCCGCCGATGGAGAGGGGCAGCGAGAACAGGATGGTCAAAGGCTGGAGGAAGTTGCCGAACAGCAGGATCAGCACGCCGAACACCATCATCAGGCCGGCGCCCATGGCCAGGGCGAAGCCCTCGAACACCTCGCCCATCACCTCGGCGTCGCCGGTCTGCTTGATGGTCACGTCCGGCGGCAGGTTCTTGGCCGCCGGAAGCGCCATCACCTGGTCGATGAGGGCGCCGAGCGCGTCCGACCCCTGCATGTCGCCCTCCACGGCGACGCGCACGGCGCGGTCGTAGCGGTCGATGGCGCTGGGGCCCTGGCCGAGGGAGATGTCGGCCACGACGGAAAGCGGCACCGCCAGCCCACCCTTCACCGGCACCTTCATGGCGCCGATCTCCGAGAGTTGGCCGCGCAGGGTTTCGGGCAGTTGCACGCGGATCGGGATCTGCCGGTCGGTGGCGTTGAACTTGGCGAGGTTGAGCCCGATGTCGCCGATCGTCCCCACCCGGACGGTCTCGGCGATGGTGTCGGTACTGATGCCGAGGTCGGCGGCCACCTCCGGCTTCGGGCGGATGCGGATCTCCGTCCGGTCGAGGGGCGCCGTGGACATCACGTTGACGAGGTGGGGCACCTGCGCCGCCTCGCGCTGGAGGCGGGCGGCGACATCGGCCACCACCGCCTTGTCCGGGCCGGCGACGATGAGGGCGAGGTCCCGCTGGCCGTTCTCGTTCAGGGTCGAGAACCGCAGGTCGGGCTCCGCGCGCAGGATCGCGGCCACCTCGGCATCGACCTGCTTCTGGGTCCGCACGCGGGTGTTCTTCGGGGTCAGGTTGATGGTGAAGCTGGCGAGCCGCACCTCCTTCTTGCCCGGCAATTGCCGGCCACCATCCACGAAGACGCTCGACACCTCGGGCAGCTTGCGGATCTTCTCCACCAGCGTGTCGCTGAGGCTCGCCGTATCCTGAAGCCGGGCCCCCGGGGGCAGCTCGACCACGAACAGCGTGCGCGCCTGGTCCTCCGCCGGGAGGAAGCCCGCCGGCAGCAGGCCGGTGGATAGGATGGAGGCGACGAAGCAGGCGAGCCCCAGCGCCAGGGTGACGAACTTGTGCCGTACCGACCAGCGCACGAGGCGGGTGTAGCCCCGCATCACCGGGCCCTCGTGGTCGTGGGCGGGGCCGTGGTCGCGCAGGAAATAGGCGGCGAGAAGCGGCGTGATGAGCCGGGCCACCAGCAGCGACATGAACACCGCCGCCGCGATGGTGAGGCCGAACTGCTTGAAGTACTGCCCGGCGATCCCGCCCATGAAGGAGACGGGGGCGAAGATCGCGATGATCGTCGCGGTGATGGCGATGACCGCCAGCCCGATCTCGTCGGCGGCCTCCAGGGAGGCGCGGTAGGGGGATTTCCCCATCTGCATGTGCCGGACGATGTTCTCGATCTCGACGATGGCGTCGTCCACGAGGATGCCGGTCACGAGGGTGATGGCGAGCAGGCTCACCGCGTTGAGGGAGAACCCCATCGCGCTCATCGCCCAGAACGTCGGGATCACCGACAGCGGCAGGGCCACCGCCGCGATCACCGTCGCCCGCCAGTCGCGCAGGAACAGGAGCACGACGATGACGGCGAGCGCCGCGCCCTCGATCAGCCCCATCATCGCCGAGTGATAGTTGCCGATGGTGTTGGTGACGCTGGTGTCGATCAGGTCGAACCGCACGTCGGGCCGGGCGGCGTGGAGCTCCGCGATCTTCCTGGCCACGCCCACGGAGACGTCCGCGTCGCTCGCCCCCGTCGCCCGGGAGATGGCGAAGGCCACCACGGGCTCGCCGTTGAAGCGGGCGAAGGTGCGGGGCTCCTCGGCCGAATCGGTGAGGGTCGCCAACTCGTCGAGGCGGACCTTGCGGTTGCCGGGTACGACGATGGAGGTGGCGGCCAGCGTGTCGAGGCTGGCCGACGCCGCCAGCGCCCGGATGGACTGCTCCTGGCCGCCCACCTCGGCCCGGCCGCCGGCCATGTCGGCGGAGGTGAGGCGCAACTGCCGGTTCACGTCGGCGGCGGTGATGCCGAGCGACAGGAGCCGGTCGGGCTTCAGGGTGACGCGGATCTCCCGGGCGACGCCTCCCAGGCGCTCGACGCCGCCGACGCCCTTCACGCCCTGGAGGCCCCGCGCCACCACGTCGTCCACGAACCACGACAGGTCCTCGGGCGTCATGGCCGGCGCCGAGGCGCCGTAGACCATGATCGGCAGGCCGGCGATCTCCACGCGGGAGACGATGGGCTCGTCGATGGTGCGGGGCAGGTTCATGCGGATCTTGGCGATCGCATCTTTCACGTCGTTGACGGCGCGGTCCTGGTTGATCTCCAGCCGGAACTCGATGGTCGTGGTGGAGATGCCCTCGGTGATGTTGGAGAGGACGTGCTTCACGCCCTTCACCCCCGCCACCGAATCCTCGACCCATTTCGTCACCTGGGTCTGGAGCTCGGCGGGCGCCGCGCCGGCCTGGGTGATCGTCACCGCGACGATCGGGATATCGATGTTGGGGAATCTCGTGATCGGCAGGGAGCGGAAGCTGACGAGCCCCAGCACCATCAGCACCAGAAACAGCACGATGGAGGGGAGCGGCTTGCGGATCGCCCAGGCGGAGACGTTGAGGCGCATCGCCGGCCCTCAGCGCGCCGCCACCGGGCGCGCGGGGGCTTCCACCGCCCGCACCCGGTCGCCGTCACGCAGGAAGCTGCCCGCCCGGGCCACCACCCGCTCGCCCGCCGCGACCCCCGCGCGGATCTCGGTGTAGCCGTCCGAGGAGAGGCCGGGCGTCACCGTCCGCGCCTCGACCTTGCCGTCCTTGGCCACGAGCACGCTCGCCCGCCCGTCGGCGCCGTAGAGGAGGCTCGACACCGGCACCGCGATGCCCTCGCGCCGGGCGACCTCGACGTTGCCCCGGGCGAAGGCTCCGATCCGGAGCGACGGGTCGTCACCCAGCCGGATGCGCACCTTGCCGAGGCGGGTCATGCGGTCGACCTCCGGGTAGACCCGGCGGACGGAGCCTGTGATCGCACGGCCCTGATCGACGGTGAGGCGGGCGGGGTCGCCCACCTTCATCCGCGCCAGCCACGTCTCGGGCACCTCGCCCTCCAGCTCGATCTCCCCCCGGGCGATCAGGCGGAACAGGGGCTCGGCCACCGCCGTGGCGGTGGCCCCCACCCGGGCCGTGCGCCGGTTGACGATGCCGGCCTCGGGGGCGCGGATATCCGTGCGGGCCCGGCGCAGGGCGATCTCCGCCCCGGCGGCGCGGGCGGTGGCGAGGTCCGCCTCCGCGCCCTTCAACCCGCCCTTCGCGGCGGCCAGCCGGCCCTCGGCCCCCTGCGCGGCCGAGGCCCGCTGCTCCAGCACGGCGGCGGTGGCGTTGCCGGTCTTGATGAGGGTCTGGGCGCGCTCGTAGGACAGCTTCGCCTCGACCTGCGCCGCCTCGGCCTGGACGATCTGGCTCTGCGCCTGGACGATGGCCGCCTGGGCGCGGGCGACGGCGGCGGCGTTCGAGGCCTCCTGCGTCACGATCATCTCGTTCGACAGGCGGGCCAGCACCTGCCCCTTGGTGACCCGGTCGCCTTCCTCCACCAGAAGTTCGGTGATTCGCAGCCCCTCGACCTCGGGGGAGACCAGGATCTCGTCGCGGGGCACCAGCGTGCCGCTCACGGCGGCGCGCTCCACGATCTCCCGGGGGTCGGCGGGGACCACCGTCACGACCGGGGCGATGGCGGTCGGCTCGGGCACGGTGGCGGGCTCCACCGCCGAGGCCGGGGCGGCGGCGGTGATCGCCAGGGCGACACAAGCGATGCGGGACAGACGAAGGGACACGGTGGACGATCCAACTACCGGGCAGACGCGGTTCGGCCCTGTCGGTCCCCCGACAGCCCGGCGTTTTGATGGCGGGGGACACCCTGGATCCCGTGGGCGAGCGGTGCAACTTCGCAGTGGGTCCCGCGTTTGCGCTGATAACAAAGTCTTCGTGTCGGAGATACGCCGTGAGCATCTTTCAGATCAGGCAGAAGAAGAGCGGCGCGGTGTTGTGGACCGGCTCGGCCCCCGACGAGCGGGCGGCGCTGGACGCCATGGCCCGCGAGGCCGGCTACCGCGACTATTCGGCCATCCCGGAATCGCTCCGGGCCGAGGAGATGCAGGCGGACCGGCTCGAACTGGTCTCGTAGACCTAGTGCATCGATCCAGACGGAGGCGTCAGCCGAGTCTGGGGAAAAATTGATGCAAAAGCAAAGGGCTAGGGCAGAGGCGCATGAACGGAGTGAGTGCGTCACTGCACTAGCGACCCGCGAGGTCTTCGAGGAACCGTGCGCAGCGCGTGAGCCCGGCCGGATCGTGCAGCCGGGCGATTGCCGTGCGGTCGAGGGAGAGCGCCTCGCGCACGAGGGCGGGCCAATCCCCGGCCGCAGGCCATGCGGGTCGCACCAGGGCGGCCTTGAGCCGGGCCAGGGCGTCCGCCTTCGAGGTCTGCTCGTCATAGGCCCGGGGCTCGGGTAGGCAGACGAAGGGCTTGCCCGCGGCGCTCGCCAGCGCCACGAGGCCGTCCCCCGCGCCCCCGACGAGGATCGCCGCCCCGGCCAGGTACGTCTCCACATCCGGCACCCACCCGTGCAGATGCAGGTTGGGTGGCGCCTCGCCCCGCCCCCGGACGGGGCCGAGCACCTGCCATCGCCGGTCGGGAACGGAGCGGGCCGCCGCCGCCAGGGCCGCGAAATCCCCGCCCTCTCCCCCCCGGCCGAACACCACGACGATGTCGTCCCCGTCGCGGGCGGCGGGGGCATCGCCCCCGAGAAAGCCGGCATAGAAGGTCTTGGCGCGCACCCAGTCGGGCGTGCCCGGCGCCTCCAGGGCCTCGGGGAAGGGCGCGAGCACCCGGTCGGCGCTGCGGAACGCCTCCCGATGCGGCCGGTCCGTCCGGTCCCCGGCGAGGCGGACCACCACCGTCGGCACCGACAGAAGCCGCGCGAACAAGGCGACCTCCACGGACACGTCCACGACGACCAGCGCCGGATCGGTGCGCTCCACCCAGGCCGCGATCCGGGCCATGCGGACGCGCAGGCCGGGATGCCGCAGGGGGGCGTAGTGGAAGGTCTCCGGTCGCTCCGCCTCCCCGTCCTGACCGGAGAAGCCGGCGCCGTCGTCGTCGCCGTCGTTGAGGGGGCGGTCGTCCGGCAGGTCGAGGATGTCGAGTCCCGCCGTGTCGAACCCGGCCAGGGTGCCGATGACGGTGCAGGGCCGGTGCAGATGGGCGGCGACGGCGCGGGCCCGCTGGAGATGGCCGGCGCCCTGGTGGTGGACGTACCAGCCGATGCCCCGGGTCACGCGGCCGCCCTCGCGGTAGGAGGCCGGGCGAGAACCTTCGCCAGCGCGTCGAGGTCGGCGAGTGCCGTGTCCAGGTCGCAGAGGGGAGCGGGGGTGGACCGGGTCTCGATGAGCCGGTGGGCCCGCTCTACGAAGGCGATGTCGTTGGGGCAGCCGGTGGCGAGGACCGCCGCGAGATCCCCCGGCCCGAGGCCAAGGTCGGCGCAGGCCGCCTCGCGCTCCGCCTCGGGCAGGGCATAGGCCCGACGCAGGGCGGCCCGGCGCTCCACCACCCGCCGCCAGTGGGCGGCCTCGGGGAGACGGTAGGGCTCGCCCCCGGCGGCCCGCGCCCGCCGCTCCATTTCCGTGGCCATGCCGCCGGACACCCGGCCCTCCCGGCGGGCGGAGACGAGGACGCTCACCTTCGGGCAGTGCCGCAGCCGGGCGCCCCCGTCCCGCATCAGCCCGACGAGGGCGTTGTCCTCCCCGCAGGGCAGCGGCGGCAGGCCACCCACCGCCCGGTAGAGGGAAACCGGGAAGGCGAGGCTCGCCCCGGTATGGTCCCCGTGCCGGGGGGCGGGGTCGAAGGGCAGTGGGTCGAGGAGTTCCTCAAGGCGACGGACCCCCGCCCAATAGCGCTCGACGCGGTCGTTCAGGTCGGCGACGGCGGGGGCGATGGCCTCGTCCCCGTCGATGACGAGGCGGCCGCCCACGATCTCGGCGGCTTCGAGGGCCGCGAGGTTAGCCGCGAGCCAATCCGCCGGCAGGCGGGCGTCGGCATCCGTCGTCAGGAGGACGCCGTCCGCCGCGCCGGCCTCGGCGAGCCAGTCCGCCCCGGTCTCCAGGGCCATCCGGCGGGCGGTGCCCACATGGGCCTCCGACCCCTCCAGGGTGGTCTCGACGAGCCGCAGGTGGAGGCCGGACAGGTCGCCCGCGTCCTCGGCCCGCCGCACCGACGGGACGGTGCCGTCGGTGCAGTTGTTGGCCAGGACGACGACCCGCAGCGGCGCGCCGGGCCCGACCCCGTGCTGGACCGCGAGGCTCGCCAGAAGCCGGGGCAGGCGCTCGGCCTCGTTCCGGGCCGGAATGCAGACGACGCTGGGACGCATCACCCGTCCTCTCCTCTTACGATTGTCGGTCTAGGCGCGGCCCCCGGCGACCCGGCGCAGGCTCGGCCGGGCGCGATCCGCCGCGTCGGCGATCACCGCCTCGTAGATCTCGAAGTAGCGCTCGAACATGGTGTCGGCGTCGTACAGCGCCTCGGCTCGCTCGCGGCACGCCCGGCGCGACAGGGCCGCCGCGCCACGGATCGCCTCGGCGAGGCTCGCGGGATCGTCCGGCTCCGCGAGGCGGCCGCAGGTCTCGTCCAGGATGTCCGGCATCGCGCCCCGGCGGAAGGCGGCCACCGGCGTGCCGCAGGCCAGGGCCTCCGCCACCACGAGGCCGAAGGGCTCTTCCCATCGGGGCGAGACGATCGCCACCCGCGCCCGGCCGAGGTGGCGGGCGAGGTCCCGGTGCGTGAGGTGGCCGAGATGGGTGAGGTCCGGCCCGAGGCGGGGGGCGATCTCGTCGTCCCAGTAGCCGGGGTTCAACTTCGGCCCGGCGAAGACCAGCGGCAGGCCGGCGGCGCGGGCCGCGTCGATGGCGAGATGCAGCCCCTTCTCCGGCACGATCCGGCCCGACCAGAAGGCGTAGGGCGGGTCGTCGGGCGTCGCCCCGAAGGCGAAGGTCGAAAGGTCGACGCCGTTGCCCACCACCCGCGCGTTCGGGACCAATTCCGCCCACTCCTGGGCGAGGGAGGAGGAGACGGCCAGGAACGCCATCTCCGGGTCGGCCGCCACGATGCCCTTGTTCAGGGCGTCGAAGGGCGGCGTGTGCAGCACCGTCACCCAGGGCAGGCCGAGGCGCCCGCTCTCCTGGAGAGGTACTGCGTGAAGGGAATTGTTGTGCACGAGGTCGAAGCCGCCGGCGGCCACGAGGTCCATCATCCGGCGGTAGGCGTCGGCCTCGGCCCGGTCGATCTCCTCCTCGCGCTCGGGGTTGGCGAGGGCATCGCCGGTCGGGTCGCACAGCATCACCGGGTCGAGGGCCGGATCGGAGCCCTTGCTCGCAAACAGTACCACCTCGTGCCCATGACGACGCAGGGCGGCGGTGAGCAGATGGGTGTGCATCTCCAGTCCGCCGGCATGGGGCTGCCCGATCGGATACTTGAGATGGGCGAGGACTGCGATCTTCACGCGCGCACCGATACGGTTGTGGGGAGACGATGGCGGACTTGCCCGACGTCCGGGACGGGGGGCAGGTCTGTCGGTGACTTGGCGGTTATCACGCTCATGTTCTCGTGGACATTCTCGTCGCCCTAGGAAGCGGAAGCTTCCGCGCACGGCAAGTGTGCCCGGACGGTCTAGCCGCCCGGGTCTGAACGATCGATGATCGTACTGGTAGAGCAGGTGTTCAGGCGCGGGAGAAGGCGTTCCTCAGCCGAACGCCCCGACCTCGTGCTGGATCATCCCCGAGATTTCCCGCACCTGCGCGAACATCCGGCGGATCGGCTGGAAAAGGGTCGCGTGCTCGGTCTCGTACGTACCGGTATCGCGGGGGCCGGCGGGCTCGCCGAAGTTGAGGCCGAGCGTCGGATCGGGCTCGTTGGGGAAGATCTCGTCCAGCAGCTTCAGGCAGCCATCGATGTCGAGGCGCAGGAACCGCTCCAGCAACTGCTCGCGGGTGATCCCCGCCTGCGGCCGGAAGCCGGGGATGTGGACGGCCAGGAACCAGATCCGGTGGATCAGGGCGAGCCGTAGGGCATGGAGCAGGGTGAGCCGGGCCGACATGCCCTGCAAGTCCGGGGCGGCGGTGCGCAGGGCGAGCCAGTCCCGGGTGAGGCGGCCGAACAGCCGGCGCAGGTCCGGGGCGAGGTCCAGGCGCTCCAGGGCGCCGGCGATCACCACCAGCTCGTCCCGCCGGAAATCCTTCTGCGTCCGCCGGGCCCGCTCCAGCCACACCGCCGGATCGAGGGTATCGATGTAGGCGCGCAGCACGTCGAGGTCGCCCACGGAGGCCGCGTGCTGCACGAGGCGGAAGGCGCGGGAGAACCGCACGGAATCGCGGCGCATCTCCCGGAATAGGTCCGGGCCGCGCCCCGCCGCCCGGCCGAGCCCGTGCAGGGAGTTCGCCAGGAAGCCGAGCTGGTGGAGGATCGCGTTGTTGGGGATCGCCCGCATCTGACGCGGATGGGTGATCCGCGCCGGGCCGCCGGAATCGGTCTGCCGGGCGACGGGGCGGGAGCCCGTGCGGTCGAGGAGGCTCGGGCCGAAGGTGCCGAGCAGGGCGGCGTATCCGGCATCGTCGACGAGCGCCTCCATGTCCTGGCGGACGACGGTGAAGAATTCCAGGGCGAAGTCCGGCTGGGAATAGATCGGGTCCTCGGCGGCGGTCTCCCCCTTGCCCGGCTCGTTCAGGCTGTAGCCGGCGAAGGCGTCCTCCTCGGCCACGTCGAGGGCGTAGACGTGCTCGGCGATCCGCGCGAGGCTCGCCTCGGCCAGCGACCGGGTGCCGAACAGGAGGTAGCCGTCGGTGCCCTGAAAGCTCGATTCGAGGCGCACCTTCAGCCCGGCCTTGCGGGCGCGGTCGCGGGCATCCTCCGGGGCGAGGTAGGCGAGGCGGTCGCGCAAGCTGGTCGGGTGCGCCCCCCGGCCGATCGATTCCCCGTGGGTGTCGAAGATCGCGAGTTCCACGTCGGAGAGACCGTTCTGCGCCAGCATCTCGGTGATGCGCAGGCGCAGGCGCTCGATCCAGAAGGTCGCCGCGAGCTGGCCGACATAGCGACCGGAATCGGAGTAGCCGAACTGCACGGTCAGCCGGCCGATGCGCTTCACATAGGCCCGCCAGTGCGGGTTGCGGAGCGCGTCGTCGAGCACCCGGATGCCCTGTTCGAGGGCGCTCGCCGTCTCGAACAGGGGCGTGATCTCCAGCTTGTCGCTGATGCCGTAATGCCGGGCGAGCCACAGGGCGGCGAGCAGGGTGTAGCCCGTCTCGGTCTCGGCGATGAGGAAGCGCACCGGGTGGGTGCCGTCCACGTGCTTGAGGATCTGGGCGATGGTCATCATCAGCCGGGCGGCGGAGGCACGCTCGGCGGCCAGCGCCCCGAAATCCACCGCCACCGGCGTCACGTCGTCGAGGAGCGCGTGGATGGTGGCGAGGTGCGAGCGGCGCTGGGCGGCGTCGGTGGGCTCGCCCTCCAGCTCGATCACCCGGCGCACGGCGTTGTGGATCTGCGAGGCGTTCAGCCGGAAATGCGGCAGGGCGTTCGACAGGCCGTGGGTCTCCACCCCCGCCCGCAGGACCGCGATGGCCCGCCGGTCAGTCGCGTCCGCCGCCCCCGCCAGCGCCCCGGTGAGGGCGGCCACGAGGGGCGCCGCGTCGGTCTGCGCCCGCTCGCGCTCGATGATGAGCGCCAGGGAGAAGCGGTGGACCGCCTCCAGCGACGGCTTGTCCCCCAGGCGCGGGGCGACGGCGAGCTGCCGGTTGACGGCGCTGAGCGCCCCCTCCGCGAGGCCTCGCGCCTCCCGGGTTGCGGGGATGTCGGGCAGGTCGCGCATCACCCGGTCGAACTGCATCCGCTTGGAGATGAGCCGGTAGCGCAGGGTGTCCCACCAGCCGATGTCGGTGCGCCCGTCCGTGTCGCAGCCGACCCAGCTCGCCACGGCGAAGGGCCGGGGTTCGAGGTCGGTCCACCGCTCCGGCCAGCGGTCGCGGGCGGCATCGAGGAGGGCGCCGTTGAACCCGTCGAGGGCGAGGCGGGCATTGTTGGCGGCGGCGCAGGCCTGCTCGAACTCCACGTCGAGGGAGATCGGCGCGTCCGGCCGGGTGGAGAGGGCGGCGGCCCCCTCGATCAGCCGGGCGCGACCGTCCGCCTCCGGCAGGCTCGCCGCCCGCGCCAGCGCCTCCGCGACGGAGCGGGGCATCCCGAAGGTCGGGTGGGCGGTGAACACCACCGCGAAGGCGGTGCGGTGGATCATCCGGGCGAAGTCCTCGAAGGCCCCCGTCCGGTCCGGGACGGCGGCCACCAGGTCCCTGGCCACGGCGGGCTCGTGCCCGAGGTCGAGGCCGACATACTCCCGCAGGCGCTGGGCCCTGGCGCCGAGGGAGGCCGCCCGCAGCCGTCCGAACAGGCCGTCGAGGTCGGCCTCGGCGATCTCGCCCCGGTCGAAGGCGCGGGTGATGGCCAGCGTCACCGCGAGCACGGGGTTGCGGAACGGATCCTCGCTCGCCTGCTCCCGGGCCGTCTCGATCAGCCCCAGGAGGTGCGTCTCCAGATCCTCCCCGCCGCGGCCGATCTGGTGCGTCATCGATGGTCCCCGTTCGCAGCCCGTCTGGCGTGCCGCACGCAAGGAGCGTTCCGCGTCGGCATCGGGTGACGGACCTTGCGCATCCGGTTATCACTGCGCCCCTGATGGAGCGACTGCTGATCTTTCTCGCGGTCCTGATCGTTGTGGCGATCGGGGCCTTCGTCCTGCGGACGGCGTCGCGCAACCGGCGCCCGCCCCTGCAGATGGACAGTGAATTCCTCGACGAGGATACGGACCTGCTGATCGGACCCCTAAGCCGCCGCGCCGGCAGCCTCATCGACCGCTCGGCGGAGACCCTCGACATCACGCCCACCGGCGGCCCGGGGCCAAGTGAGCCACGGGGAGAGCCGCGGGGCGAGCCACGGGGCGAACGCCGGGACCGCGCCGCGCCGGACGCCCCCCGGTGAGGGGCCGTCCGCGCCTGAGCAAGGCGTTTCCCTTGGCGGTTCTCCTGACGGGGTTCTCCGCCCTGATGGCCCCCGGCCCCGGGGGGGCGGCCCCGTCGCGGGCGCCCGCCCCGGTGCCCCTGCCCGCCCCGGTGCCCTTGCCCGCCGCCGGGCCGCCGGGCCCCGCCTGCGCGGACCAAGCCGCTCGCTTCGAGAACGGACGGGGCTTCACGCTGTTCGCGATCCGCGCGGGCGAGGTGCGGGTCGTCAACCCGCTTCGCCCCCTGACCCCTGAATTCACCCATGTGCTGGAGGTCGTGGTCGGCGGCAAGCGCGCCACCGCCTACGGCGCGGACTACGCCGCCCTGCACCGGGGCGGGCCGCCCGGCGCGATGCAGGCGTCCCTGGGGGCGTCCGTGACCTGGGCCCCCTCGCTGCCCGCCCTGCCGGACCGGATCGGCATCGTGGCCGAGGACGGGACGCCGCTGGCCGACCTCGCCTTCCGAGCCTGTGAGCCCGCCCCGGCCGTCGCGCCCGAGGCCCCGCCGAAGGTCGCCGGGAAGGGCGGCAGGCCGGCTGGGAAGAAGGCCGGCGCCGCCAAGCCGGCCGCCACCGCCGGGGCGGCGAAGGCCCCGGTGAAGACCCCCTCGGGCTTCACCATGCCGAGCGGCGCCCTCTCGGAGTGAGCGGGCGCCGGGGCGATCCGGCGCTACTTCTGCTTGGCGATGATCTTGTCCTTGATCCCGTCATAGACGCCCTGCGGGATGATTTTCTTCTGCACGAGGTCGTCCTTCCCCCGGTAGGGCCGCCCCTTGATGATCGCCGCCGCCCGGGCCGCGCCGATGCCGGGCAGCTTGTCGAGTTCCTCGGCGCTGGCGCTGTTGAGGTCGAGGAGCGGGGTCTTGGCGGCGTTGGGGGACCCGGCGACGGGGGCGCTCGGCGCCATCGGACGGGCGGGGGCGGTGGGCGCGGCCGGCGAGGGCGCGGTGGGTGCCGGGGATTGGGCGTGGGCCGGGCCTGCGGCAAGCGCCGAGACCAGGGCGACGGCACGCAAGGCGGACAGGGCTTTTGTGAAGGAGGCCATGGGGATTCTCCCGGAGTCACGGTCCGCTACACGGTACCGCCCCGCCGGTCTGCACTGACCAGCTTGAACCTGTGCTTAACGGCGCCCGAAGCCGACGGAGAATTTCAAGCATCTAGGGGCATCGATACTTGCCATGTCCCGAAAAAGAGCAATTAAGGGATCCGCCAACCGGAATGACGCTTCAGGTCTTGCCTGCCGGGGGATAGGCCGAGGAGCGGGGATGATCTTCGTCACCAACGAGTTGGGGCTGATCACCTATCTCAGCCGCGAGTGGACGAGCGTGACCGGCCAGACCCTGCAGGATGCACGCAGCTTTGGCTGGACGAAGGTCCTCCACCCCGATGATCGCGAAGTTGTGCGCGACCTCGTGCTCCGGGCTATCCACAACCAATGCGCGTTCAGCGTGCGTTACCGCCTGCGCGCCACGGCGGAGGGCTTCCTCTGGGTGACGGCGGGGGCGACGCCCTCCTTCGGGCCGCCGGGCCGGACCTTCCTCGGCTTCTTCGGCTCGGTGAGCCTGCTCGGCGGACGGCCCGGGGATATCGTCGCCGCCGAGGGGTACCTCCGGCCCGCCGACGCGCCGTCCCTGCCCGGCTCGCTGCTGGAGCGGGCGGCCGACCATCTGCTGGCGGCGCACACCCTCGTCGTCTCCTCCGCCAGCGCCGGGACGCTGCTGGCCGTCGAGGCGGCGCTCCACCGCCTGGGAGAGGACCTGGCGGGGGAGGCCATGGCCGAGGGCACCACGCCCCCCATGCAGTGACGGCCCGGCCCATGCCAGCGCGGGCACACTAGCCAGAACGGGGCGTCGTCGGTATAAGCCCCGCCTCATCCGTATCCTGCGGTGTGCGGGGTGGTTCCTCGATCGGGGTTCCGCCCGCGCACCGTTTTGTCCGCCGACCGATCCGAAGGATCCCCGCCATGGCCGTTCCGAAGCGAAAGACTTCCCCCTCCCGCCGCGGCATGCGCCGCTCGGCCGACGCCCTGAAGGCGCCGACCTACGTGGAGGACAAGGATTCCGGCGAGCTGCGCCGCCCGCACCACATCGACCTGAAGACCGGCATGTACCGTGGCCGCCAGGTCCTCAAGGTGAAGTCGGCCGAGGCGTAAGGCCTCCCCCGGGCCCCTCCGGCCCGGTCGCCTCGCCCCGCGATGCGAATCAGCCCCGGGCAGCCCGCCGTCTCTGGCGGAAGGCTGCCCGGGGCTGATTCGTTTCAACGGCTTGGTCGGAGAGTCCCTTTATCCCATCGCTCCCGCCAAGGAAGGTTTTAGGCCCCCGCCAAAGAAGGAGAGGTCCACGGCGGCGCGCACCTGTCAGGCGAGGCGGCGGGCCATCTCGGCGTAGGAGGCGGCGGCCTGCCGCGTGCGGACCAGCCGCGAGGCTTGGAGGGTCGGATCCGATCCGGCGAGAAGCTGCGCCACGAAGCCGGCCTCGGCGCGACCATCGCGCAGGGAGGCCGCCGACGCGCGGTCTCGGGCCCGCCCCCCGTCGAGGACCACGAGGGCCCGGGAGGCCGGCGTCTCGGTGGCGGTCGCCACCGGACGAACCGCCTGGATTGGTCCCACTCCGGGACGCCCGACCGCTCCGATCCGTTCCATCTCAGCACCTCGCCATGCCCTGATGGCCTCAGGAGCAAAGGTGGGGCCGGTGGTAACGGTTCGTCAACCTTTCGCTGGCAGGCGCCCGCCGTTACTTCCGGGCGATCTGCTCCAGGCGGGCCTGCATCTCCAGCATCTGCCGCTTGAGGTCGTCGAGTTCGGTGCCCTGGGCGGGGGCCGGCGGGGCGGCGGGCGGGACCATGCCGGCGCCGGGGGCGCTGAAGCCGGTGAACATCTTCATCGCGTCGCCGAGGAAGTTCATGTTGGTGCGGACCTGCTGCTCGATGGCATGCTGGAACGCCGACGGGCCGAAGCTGTGGGCGAACTTCTCGCGCAGGCCGTCCTGATCCTTGGCGAAGTTCGCCATGGAGAATTCGAGGAAGCTCGGCACCATGGAGCGCATGCTGTCGCCGTAGAAGCGGATGAGCTGGCGCAGGAACGCCACCGGCAGCAGGTTCTCGGCGCCCGCCTTGTTCTCTTGCTCGAAGATGATCTGCGTCAGCACCGAGCGGGTGATGTCGTCGCCCGAGCGCGCATCGTAGACGACGAAATCCTCCCCGTTCTGGACCATCGTGGCGAGGTCCTCGAGGGTCACGTAGGTCGATGTCCCGGTGTGATAGAGCCGCCGGTTCGCGTATTTCTTGATGACGGTCTGTGGGGACTTGACGGAATCCGCCATCGCAAAAGGGCCTTTCTCAACTCGAACGCCCGGATGCCGCAGCGCACGGACCCCGGAACCCGGCGGCGTCGCGTTCTCGCGCCCGCACACAACACATAAGAGCTTCACCTCACGCAGAAAACAGCAAATTGCTTCCATCCCGTGCAGAATATTGCATCTGCGCTGCGCAGGCGCCCCGTTCGGCCCTGCGGCAAGGACGGAGCGGGGGACTTTCGGCGGGGCTCGGGTATCCGAACGGCCCGGACGACACGCTTGGCACCTTCGGGCTTCTTGACTTCATCCGGTCCGCGCACTTCATCGCTCGCACGGCATTCGGAAGCGCGGCGCCATCGTAACGCGACGTGCCGGCCGCGAGAGGAGAACGTCATGGCAGGCAACGAAGAGATCGTCATCGTCGGGGCCGCGCGCACCCCGGTCGGCTCCTTTGCCGGCGCCTTCGCCGCGGTACCGGCCCACGAGCTCGGCGCCACCGCGATCAAGGCCGCCCTGGAGCGGGCCAAGGTGTCCCCGGACGACGTGGACGAGGTGATCTTCGGCCAAGTGCTCACGGCGGGCGCCGGACAGAACCCGGCGCGTCAGGCGGCGATCAAGGCCGGCATCCCCGAGAAGGCGACCGCCTGGGGCCTCAACCAGGTCTGCGGCTCGGGCCTGCGCACCGTCGCGGTGGGCATGCAGCAGATCCAGAACGGCGACGCCAAGGTGATCGTGGCGGGCGGGCAGGAGTCCATGTCGCTCTCCCCCCACTGCCAGTACCTGCGCGGCGGGCAGAAGATGGGCGACATCAAGCTCATCGACACGATGATCAAGGACGGCCTGTGGGACGCCTTCAACGGCTACCACATGGGCACCACCGCCGAGAACGTGGCCCAGGCCTTCCAGCTCACCCGCGAGCAGCAGGACCAGTTCGCCACCCGCTCGCAGAACAAGGCCGAGGCCGCCCGCAAGGAGGGCCGGTTCAAGGAGGAGATCGTCCCCGTCACCGTGCCGGGCCGGAAGGGCGACACCATCGTCGACGCCGACGAGTACATCCGCGACGGCGCCACCGTGGAGACCATGGCCAAGCTGAAGCCCGCCTTCTCCAAGGAGGGCACCGTCACCGCCGCCAACGCCTCCGGCCTCAATGACGGCGCGGCGGCCCTCGTGCTGATGTCGGCCTCCGAGGCCGAGCGCCGGGGCCTCACCCCGCTCGCCACGATCAAGTCCTGGGCGACGGCCGGCGTCGATCCCAAGATCATGGGCACGGGCCCGATCCCGGCCTCACGCAAGGCGCTGGAGAAGGCGGGCTGGACGCCCTCCGACCTCGACCTCATCGAGGCCAACGAGGCCTTCGCCGCCCAGGCGCTCGCCGTGAACAAGGACATGGGGTGGGACGACGAGAAGGTGAACGTCAATGGCGGCGCCATCGCCATCGGCCACCCGATCGGCGCCTCGGGGGCCCGCGTCCTCGTGACCCTGCTGCACGAGATGAAGCGCCGGGACGCCAAGAAGGGCCTCGCGACGCTCTGCATCGGCGGCGGCATGGGCGTGGCGATGTGCATCGAGCGGCCCTGATCGTTTTGTAACGGCGCCCCCTCGACAGCGTTCGAGGGGGGCCCAAAAGTTGTCTTGAGGATCGGTGCGAAAAAAAATGACGTGCGGTTGTGGTCCGCACGCAGCACAGATCGTGCGGCTCTAGGAGGAAACCCAATGGCTCAAGGACGCGTCGCCCTCGTCACAGGCGGCACCCGCGGAATCGGCGCGGCGATCTCGAAGCGGTTGAAGGACAAGGGCTACAGGGTAGCCGCCAACTACGGCGGCAACGACGAGGCCGCGCAGAAATTCAAGGACGAGACCGGTATTCCCGTGTTCAAGTTCGATGTCGGTGACATGGCGAGCTGTGAAGCTGGGATCAAGTCGATCGAATCCGAGGTCGGCCCGATCGACGTGCTGGTGAACAACGCCGGCATCACCCGCGACGGCGCCTTCCATAAGATGACCTTCGAGAAGTGGCAGCAGGTCATCAAGACCAACCTCGACTCGATGTTCACCTGCACCCGTCCGCTGATCGACGGCATGCGCACCCGGGGCTTCGGGCGCATCATCATCATTTCGTCGATCAACGGCCAGAAGGGGCAGGCCGGACAGACCAACTATTCCGCCGCCAAGGCGGGCGTGGTCGGCTTCGCCAAGGCGCTGGCCCAGGAGAGCGCCTCCAAGGGCATCACGGTGAACGTGGTGGCGCCGGGCTACATCGCCACCGAGATGGTGATGGCCGTGCCGGAGGAGATCCGCAACAAGATCATCTCCACGATTCCCACCGGCCGCCTCGGCCAGGCGGACGAGATCGCCCACGCGGTCGAGTACCTCGCCAGCGACGAGGCCGGCTTCGTCAACGGCTCGACCCTGACGATCAACGGCGGCCAGCACTTCGTGTGAGGCGAGGCGGGCGGGGGCATGGCGCCTTCGCCCGCGCGTGGCAGGCGCGTCGCTTGGCCCGCGACGGCGGACACCGTCATTGCGACAAGCGGGCGATCCAGTCCTGCCGTCCATGCAGGACGCGGACGATCAAAACATCGTCGTCCGCCGTGTAGACGATGACGTGCGCCCCGTACGGGTGAAGGCGAACCGGCGGCACGAAATCCTCACGCAGTCGCGCCAGCTCTGGATTCGTGCCGAGAAGCGCGAACGCTCGGAAAAGCCCGTCCTGATACCGCTCAGCCTGCGCCGCCCCGAAGATTCGCTCACCGTAGAGATAGATGCCGACGATATCCTCGTCGGCTTGTTCGGTCGTCCGGTATTTCACGCCCGTCGCGCAGCCGCCCGCTTCCGCGAAAGCTGGCGGATCTCGTCCTCCGTCCGGGTACTGATCCCACTGTTCAGCCCCTGATCGATGAGGGCCTGAAGTTCGGCGATGGCGCCGAGACGCTCCTGATCCCGGCGGATCAGATCGCGCACGTAATCGCTCGCATTGCTGTAGCGGCCATTTCGCGCTTGCGTCTCCACCCAATCCTTCATTGGATCGGGCAGCGAGACGTTCATGGTCGCCATGCTCTCTTCCTCCGCTCCGATGGCAAAGTTTGCCAAAGACGAGGATCGCGTTCAAGTCCCCGCGTGCGCCGTCATCCGTGTCTTGCCCCTTGGTGCCGGTCGGCTCACCATCGTCAGCGGTGATGCCGGATGGGGGTTTTCCGGCGATCGCCCCGCCTCACCTCCATCCGACGAGTTCCCGTGAGAGATTTCTCCAGCCCCGGCCGCTCCCCCGTCCATGCGGCGCAAGCCGCCGTGGCGACGTCCCATCCCCTCTCGACGCTCACCGCCATCGCGATGCTGCGGGCGGGGGGCAACGCCGTCGATGCCGGGATCGCGGCGGTGGCGGTGCAATGCGTGGTCGATCCGCTGATGACCGGGATCGGCGGCGACTGCTTCGCCCTCTACGCCCCGGCCGGCGCCGCCGTGCCGGTGGCGATCGACGGGTCCGGCCGGGCGCCCGCCGCCGCGACGCCGGAGTGGTACGCGGAGCGCGGCGTCTCCATCGCCCCCACCTCCCCCCACGCCGTCACGGTGCCGGGGGCCGTCGCCGCCTGGGACCGGCTGCTGCGCGAGCACGGCACGAAGTCGCTGGGCGAGGTCCTGGCCCCGGCCATCGGCTACGCGGAGGACGGCTTCGTCGTGCAATCCCGGGTGGCGTGGGATTGGGCGCGTTGCGTGCCGCGCGTGGCCGGCGACCCGGATGCCGCCGCCGTCTACCTCAGGGACGGGAAGGCGCCCCCCGTGGGATCCATCATCCGGCTTCCGCACCTCGCCGCGACCCTCCGGAAAATCGCCCAGGAGGGGCCGAAGGGCTTCTACGAGGGCCCCGTCGCCCGGGACATGGTGGGCAAGCTCCAGCGCCTCGGGGGGCTGCACACCCTGGAGGATTTCGCCGCCGCCCGCGCCGACGCGGTGACGCCGGTCTCGACGCGCTATCGCGGCTACGATGTCTACGAGTGCCCGCCCGCCGGCCAGGGTCTCGCGGCGCTGATGATGCTCAACGTGCTGGCGCCCTACGAGGTCGGCGCCCTGTCCGACCTGGACCGGATCCACCTCTTCGCCGAGGCGTGCAAGCAGGCCTACCACCACCGCGACGCGCTGTTCGGGGATGCGGACCTCGCCCGGGTCCCGATCTCGCACCTTCTGTCCGAGGCGTGGCACGCGGCGGCGCGGGGCGACATCGACATGGCCCGAGCCCGGGAGCCGGTGCTCTACCCCGAGGCGGCGGAGGCCGTCGCGCACAAGGACACGGTCTATCTCTGCGTGGTGGACCGCGACGGCAACGCACTCTCGCTCATCAACTCGGTGTTCCAGGGCTTCGGCTCGGGGATCCTGGCGCCGGAGAGCGGCGTGCTCCTGCACAATCGCGGCCTGTCATTCCGCACCGAGGCCGGGCACCCCAACAGCATCGGATCCGGCAAGCGGCCGATGCACACGATTATCCCCGGCATGGTGATGAAGGAGGGCCGGGCTGTCGCGCCGTTCGGGGTGATGGGCGGGCATTACCAGGCGATGGGGCATGTGGAACTGCTCACCGGCCTCATCGACCGGGGGCTCGACGTGCAGGAGGCCCTGGATGCCCCCCGAAGCTTCGCCTATGGCGGCGGCCTCGAACTGGAGAACGGCATCCCCGATGCGGTGATGGCGGGGCTGCGGGAGCGCGGCCATCCGGTGCTGCGGGCGCCCCTGCCGCTGGGCGGTGGGCAAGTCATCTGGATCGACCGCCAAGCCGGCACCCTGGCCGCCGGCTCCGACCCCCGCAAGGACGGGAGCGCCCTGGGGTACTAGCGTGAGAGCATCCTGCGCCGAAGCGGATGCCGGTTCGGCGTGGAAAGAAGGTCTCGCGACGGGTTCGCAAAGGGCACGCCCTTTGGCGGGCGCGGGGCACCGCCCTGCGGAGACCCAGGGGCTTCGCCCCTGGACCCCCCAAAGGACTTAGTCCTTTGGAATCCCGATCAATCGCAGCTTTCCTTATGGACCGTCTTGCGGTCGCCCATGTCGTTGGTCTTCGTCACCGTCTTCGACGAGCAGCCGTCGCTCGACTCGTGGGTCTCGACGGTCTTGCGCTCCGTGGACGGGCGATCCACCACCACGGTGTCCGGGCGGTCGCGCTCGATGATGGTGGTCTGGGCGGTGGCGATCTGCGGGGTCAGGCCGGCCAGCAGGAGCGCGGCGGCGGGGACGAGAAGGCGCATGGAACACTCCGGATTGAATTGCGCCCAGGAACGGCAAGTCAAGGGATAGGGTTCCGCGCTCCGGTATTGCTCATCGCCGCCGTCAAGTGACCGCGAGGCCCCGGAGGAACGCGATCAGCCGGGCCGCGCCGTCGCCGGGCGTCCCGGAATTGTCGATGGTGAGATCCGGCAACACCGGCTCCCTCCGGGCGAGGCGCTTGGCGAGGTCTCCGTCCTCCGCCCGCGCCCGCGCCGCGAGCCGTTGGGCCAGCACCTCCGGCGGGGCGGTGATCCCCACCACCCGGGTGCCGGGAAACCTTGCCCGCGCCTCCGTGACGACCCTGCGGGAGACGTTGCTCACCACCACGCGCCCCGCGAGGGCCATCCGGCCCGCCTCCTCCGGCAGGGCGTAGCCCAGGCCGTGCGCCCGCCAGCACAGGCTGAAGCGCCCCTCGGCCTCGCACCGGTCGAAGGCGGCGGCCTCGATCGGGGCGTTGTCCTCGTCGGCCGAGGGGGGCCTTGTGACGAGGCGGCGGGGGAAGGCGAAGCGCGGATCGCCGGCCAGCTCCTCCCGCGCGAGGCGGATCAGGGTGTCCTTGCCCGCCCCGCTCGGGCCGACGACGAGGGCGAAGGCCATCAGACCACCCGGATCCCGGCCCG
Organism: Beijerinckiaceae bacterium; assembly: GCA_022702015.1. GTDB lineage: Bacteria > Pseudomonadota > Alphaproteobacteria > Rhizobiales > Beijerinckiaceae > Methylobacterium. Next base: position 34,297 of record JAKONI010000320.1, read on the forward strand.
CCACACCTCGCGCATCACGGGCAAGCCGTCGGCCAGCCGGACGCGGGCGAGGTCGGCCCGCAGGCCCCGGCGCAGCTCCCCCCGGTCGGTGAGGCCGGTGGCGCGGGCGGGGTTGGCCGTCACCGTGGCGATGGCGGCGGGCAGCCCGATGCCCGGCACCCGCTCGGGGATGAGGAAGGCGGCCATGGCGAGGCTCGCCGGCACGTAATCCGAGGACAGGATGTCGAGGAGGCCCGCCCGCGCGAGATCCTCCGCCGCCACGTTGCCCGAGTGCGAGCCCCCGCGCAGCAAGTTCGGCGCCCCCATCATCACCGTGATGCCCCGCCCGTGGGCGGCCTCCGCCGCCTCCCGCGTGGTGGGGAATTCGGCGAGCGCCACGCCCTCGCCCGCCGCGAGGTCGACATCCGCAAGGGTCGTGTCGTCGTGGCTGGCGAGCGGGATGTTCCGGGCTCGGGCCAGGGCGACCAGGGCCGGGCGGTTGGCGGCGTTGAGCGCCGTGCCCCGCTCGATCTTCCAGGCGGTGGCCCTGCGGATCTCGTCGAGGGACCGGCCGCCCCGGGTGGCGTAGGTCTCGTACTTGGCGATGTCCCGGAACTGCCGCTGGCCCGGCGTGTGGTCCATGAGCGAGATCAGGTCGAGGTCATGGCGCCCGAGGAACGCCTCGACGGTCGCGATCACGTCCTCCGAGGGCAGTTCGCAGCGCAGGTGCGTGCGGTGGTCGGCCCGGAGGAGGTCCCCCCGCTTGGCGGTGGCGAGGGCATCGGCCAGGGCGTCGAGTTCGGGGCCGAGGCCGCTCCCGTCCGGGTCGCTGCCGGCCCGCAGCGAATCGAACACCGTCGTGATGCCCGAGGCCGCGATCTGCGCATCGTAGGCCAGCACCGCGCCGAGGGGATGCCAGCGCACCTTCGGCCGGGGGGCGTAGTGGGTCTCCAGATGGTCGGTGTGCAGCTCGATCAGGCCGGGAATCAGGTGGTCGCCACCGATGTCGAGGCCGCGCTCCGGCGCCCGCCCCTCGCCGATCTCGGCGATCCGCCCATCCGCCACCGCGAGCCAGCCGTGCTGCACCCGATCGGGCAGGACGAGGGTGGCGTTCTCGATCAGCACATCCGTCATCGAAGGTGTGTCCTCACTCCGTTCTGTCTCATCCCCGCGCGGGGGAGGAGCGGTCGTCGCGCTACGCCGCCCGCGCGGTGCCGAACCGGGTTACGTCGATGGTCCGCCCGCCGATCGCCTCGCGCATCGCCGCGTCGTGGACGATCCCGAGGATCGCCGCGCCGGCCGCCCGGCGCTCCTCCACCAGATCCGCGACCACGGCGCGGTTCTGTGCGTCGAGGGAGGCGGTGGGCTCGTCCAGCAGCAGGACCGGCCGGGGGGCGATCAGCCCCCTCGCGATGTTCACCCGCTGCTGCTCGCCCCCGGAGAAGGTGGCGGGCGGCAGGTTCCACAGCCGCTCCGGCAGGTTGAGCCGGGTGAGCAGGTCGCCCGCCCGCTCCCGCGCCACCGCCTCCGGCAACCCGCCCTCGCGGCCCGCCGCCTCCACCACGTCCCGGGCCGAGACCCGGGGGATCACCCGCAGGAACTGCGAGACGTAGGACATGGTCCGCGCCCGCAGGGCCAGGATCTCCCGGGGGGCGGCCGTGGCGACATCCACCACCCGCTCGCCGTCCCGGATCAGGATCGCCCCGGCATCGCAGCGATAATTGCCGTAGGCCATGCGCAGGAGCGACGACTTGCCGGTGCCCGACGGCCCCCAGAGCACGGCGCATTCCCCCGGCGCCACGGCGAAGCTCGCCCCGGCCACCACCGGCAGGACGGTGCCGCCCCGCAGGTGCAGGGTGAAGCTCTTGGCGACGTCCCGGAATTCGAGGGCGGCTGTCATGCGGCGAGCACCGAGGAGACGAGGAGCTGGGTGTAGGCGTCGGCGGGGTCGTCGAGCACCTGATCGGTGAGGCCGGTCTCGACCACCCGTCCCCCCCGCATCACCATCACCCGGTGCGACAGCAGCCGGGCCACGGCGAGGTCGTGGGTGACGATGACCACCGCCAGGCCGAGTTCGGCCACCAGCCGGCGGATGAGATCGAGCAGCCGGGCCTGGACCGACACGTCGAGACCGGAGGTCGGCTCGTCCATCAGCACAAGGCGCGGGGTGGTGACGAGGTTGCGGGCGATCTGGAGGCGTTGCCTCATGCCCCCCGAGAAGCGCGTCGGCGGATCGTCGATCCGGTCGGCGGCGATCTCCACCCGGTCCAGCCAATCGAGGGCGCGGGCGCGGATCCGCCCGTAGTGGCGGTCCCCCAGCCCCATAAGACGCTCGCCGACATTGCCGCCGGCCGAGACCGCCATCCGCAACCCCTGCGTCGCGTCCTGGCGCACGAAGCCCCAGTCGGTGCGCATCAGCGCCCGCCGCTCAGCCTCGCTCAAGGAGGCGAGGTCGCGCAAGACGCCGTCGCGCATCCGGTAGGAGACGGAGCCGGTCTCCGGCGCCAGCTCCGTCGAGAGCAGCGAGAGCAGCGTCGACTTGCCCGACCCGGATTCGCCGACGATGGCCAGCACCTCGCCGGGGTCGAGGTCGAATGAGATGTCGGCGCACGCGATCCGGGCGCCGTAGCGCTTGGACAGGCCGCGGGCCTGTAGCAGGGGCTCGCTCATGGTTGCACCTCGGCGTCCGGCGCGAAGGGGGGGTCCAGGCGGAAGCTGTAGCCGTAGCGCTCGAAGCCGAGCCCCTCGTAGAAGGCATGGGCCGGCTTGGCGTCGACGTTCGAGGACAGGGCGAGCTTGTAGCAGCCGCGCTCCCCGGCGAGCCGGGCCGCCTCGTGCATCATCCCCCGGCCGATCCCACCTCCGCGATGGAGGGCCGAGACCACCACGCTTTCCACCAGCGCCGACGGCGTGCCCCAATGGGCGATGTTGTCGAGGACGACGAGGGTGAAGGTGCCGACGACCTCACCCCCGATCTCGGCCACGTAGAGCCCGTAATCGGGATAGGCGCTGAAGCGGTCGAGCAGGGCCTCGGCCCGGGCGAGGCTCGCCACCCGGCCGGCGTTCAGTTCGGCGTAGAGGCCGAGGATGGCGGGCAGGTCCGACTTCGCGGCCCGGCGGACGTTGAGGGCGCTCATGCCCCCTCCGTCCCGACATGGCCCGCCGCCCGGCGCTCCTCGCAATGGTCGGTGTCCGAGCAGATGAACATCCGCCGGCCGGTGTCGTCGAGAAGCATCTCGTCGAGGTAGACGCCCTCGGCGCCGCACAGGCCACAGGGGCAATCGAAGCGCTGCACCCGGAACGGGTGATCCTCGAAATCGAGGCTGCGCACCCTCGTGTAGGGCGGCACAGCGTAGATCCGCCGCTCGCGCCCCGCCCCGAAGAGTTGGAGGGCGGGGCAATCGTCCATCTTCGGATTGTCGAATTTGGGCGTCGGGGACGGGTCCATCACGTAGCGGCCCGCCACCTCCACCGGGTAGGCGTAGGTGGTGGCGATGTGCCCGTGGCGGCTGATGTCCTCGTAGAGCTTCACATGCATCAGGCCGTATTCGCCGAGCGCGTGAAGCTGGCGGGTCTCGGTCTCGCGCGGTTCGAGGAAGCGCAGCGGCTCCGGGATCGGCACCTGATAGACCAGGGTCTGCGCCTCGGTCAGCGCCGTCTCGGGGATGCGGTGGCGGGTCTGGATGACGGTCGCGTCGGCGGTGCGTGTGGTGGTCGCGACGCCGGCGGTCTTGGCGAAGAAGCGGCGGATCGAGACCGCGTTGGTGGTGTCGTCGGCCCCCTGGTCGATGACCTTGAGCACGTCGGAGCGGCCGAGGATCGCCGCCGTCACCTGCACGCCGCCGGTGCCCCAGCCATAGGGCATCGGCATCTCGCGGGAGGCGAAGGGCACCTGATAACCCGGCACCGCCACCGCCTTCAGGAGCGCCCGGCGGATCATCCGCTTCGTCCCCTCGTCGAGATAGGCGAAGTTGTAGGGGGATTCGGGCCCGCGCATCTCGCTCATTCCGCGGCCTCCCGCCTGTCCTCGAACCCGGCGCGCATCCGCCGGACCAGTTCCAGCTCCGCCTGGAAGTCCACGTAGTGGGGCAGCTTCAGGTGCTCCACGAACCCCGTCGCCTGGAGGCTGTCGCAATGGGCCAGGACGAATTCCTGGTCCTGCGCCGGGCTCGCCAGGGGCTCGCCGAGTTCGGCGGCCCGCAGCGCCCGGTCCACCAGGGCCATCGCCATGGCCTTGCGCTCGCCCTGGCCGAAGACCAGCCCGTAGCCCCGGGTGAATTGCGGCGGCACGCTGCGGGAGCCGTGGAACTGGTTGACCATCTGGCACTCGGTGACCTGCACGGTCCCGAGGGGCACCGGGAAGCCCAGTTCCTCCGGCACGAACTCCACCGCCACGGTGCCGACCCGGACCTCCCCGACGAAGGGATGGGTGCGTCCGTAGCCGCGCTGCGTCGAGTAGCCCAAGGCCAGGATGAAGCCCTCGTCCCCCCGGGCGAGGGCCTGCAGCCTCGTCGCCCGGTCGCAGGGGAAGTCCACCGGCTCCCGGGTGATGTCCCCCGGCGGCGCGCCGTCGTCCGGCGGCGAGGGCTCGATCAGCCCGTCCCGGCCGAGGAGGTCGGTGACGCGGGGCGTGAGCGCCGCATCCTCCCGGGGCGCGGCTTCCGCCGCCGGCTCCGTCTCCCCATCCGCCGCGAGGGCGAAATCCACGAGGCGGTGGGTGTAGTCGAAGGTGGGGCCCAGCACCTGCCCGCCGGGCAAGTCCTTGAAGGTCGCCGAAATGCGCCGCCGGAGGGTCATCCGGCCGGTGTCGAGGGGCTCCGAGGCGCCGAAGCGCGGCAGCGTCGTGCGGAAGGCCCGCACCAGGAACACCGCCTCCACCACGTCGCCCCGCGCCTGCTTGAGGGCGAGCGCCGCCAGATCGGGGTCGTTCAGCGACCCCTCGGCCATCACCCGGTCGACCAGGAGGGCCATCTGCTCGCGGATCTGCGCGACGGACAGATCCGGCACGGCAGGGTCGCCCCGGCGGACCTCCGCGAGGAGCCGGTGGGCGTTGTCGATGGCGGCCTCGCCGCCCTTCACGGCCACGTACATGGTCTCACCCCTCCACGGCGGTCGAGCGCGGGAGCCCGGCGACGCGGCCGGGGGCGGTGAGCAGGCTGTCGACCCCGAGGGGGAAGCCGGCCCGGTTGTCCCCCAGGGCCCCCGGCCAGCCGGGGGGCATCGGAGCCAGGGCGAGGTCCGCCGCGCCCCGGATCCCCGGCCCGGTCAGGCGCAGCCCGCCGCCGGCCTCCAGCGTGTCGAGGGCGAGGACCAGGGTGGTCGCGGTATCCGGGTAGGCCGGCGTCCCCGGCGCGAAGGCCGACAGCGGCGGGCAGCGCCCCGCCTCGCGGACCAGGGCGAAGGCGGCGCGGGCGGGGTCGCCGGTCAGCGGCGCGCCGGTGTGGAAGCGCAGATACGCCGCCACCTCGGCCCGCGCCGCCAGCGCCGAATCGAGCCAGACCGGCGTGTCGCGGTCCGTGAGGGCGAGGGCGATGGCGGCGAGTTCCGGGGTGAGCGGCGCGGGGGGATCGAGCCGGGTGGCCAGGGGCTGGACCGTCCCCGGGCGGGCCAGGGCATCGAGCACCGCGCGGAAGACGCCCTGGGCGTCGTGGACGGGGTCGCGGAAGCCGGGGCGCAGCATCTCAATCCTCCCCACGGGCCAGCGTCAGGAAGTCGACGCGGGTGGCGGCGGTCCGCCGGGCCTCGCGCGCCGCCACCTCCGTCCGGCGATGGGCGACGGGGGCCAGGGCCGCCTCCACCCCGCCCCGGTCGGCCACACCCTGCCACAGGGCGTCGAGGATCGCCGCGTGGCGGGCGCGCCGCCGGTCGCGGCCGAGGTGGTAGGCGAAGCCGGTGCGCCCGTCCCCGAGCCGCACCGCCGCCCGGGTGACGCTGACCTCGCCCAGGTTGAAGGGCTTGCCGTCCCCGCCGATCCGCCCGGTGGCCATCACCAGACCGATCTCCGGGACGCGGATGTCCTCGGCCTCGGGGGTGCCGCAGGCATCGAGCGCCCGGGCCAGTTCCCCTTCCGTGGCTTCGGCGCAGAGGGCCATGACGGCCCGCCGCCCCTCCACCTCCCGGCCCTGGTCCGTGCCACTCATCACCGTCTCCGTATTTGTCTATTTGTATAGACAACTGGCGCGGGCGCGGCAAATGAAGTTTGTATGACGGTGACGGGTGGCAGGGAGCGGCGGGTGGGGGAGACGGTGGCGGCGTTGAGCCGGGGGGCGGGGTTGTCCGCGTGGCGGCAGATCGCCGACGCCCTGGAGGCGGAGATCGCCGCCGGCTCCCTGGCCCCGGGGGCGCAGCTTCCCACGGAGGCGGCGCTTGCGGCGCGCTTCGGGGTGAACCGGCACACCGTCCGCCGGGCCCTGGGGTCCCTGGGGGAACAGGGATTGGTGCGGGCAAGCCAGGGCCGGGGCACCTTCGTGGAGGCCGCCCCCCTCGCCTACCCGATCGGCCGCCGCACCCGCTTCTCGGAGATCGTCACCGGCGCCGGGCGGGAACCCTGGGGTGATTTGATCGCCCACGGGGAGGTCGCCGCGAATGCCGAGGGCGCGGCGATGCTGGGGGTGCCGGAGGGCTCCCCGCTCCTCGAACTCCTCACGGTCCACCGGGCGGACGGCGCCCCCCTTTCCACGGCACGGACATGGCTGCCCCTGCCGCGCTTCTCCGGCTTCGCGGATGCCTACGCGACCTCCGGCTCGATCACCCGGGCGCTCGCGGCCTGTGGCGTGCCGGATTACACCCGCCTCTCGACGCGCATCCGTGCCCGCTTGGCCGACCCCGCCGAGGCCGCCCGGCTCGACCTCACGCCGGGGCGGGTGGTCATCGTGGTGTCGAGCGTCAACGTCGATGGCGCGGGCCTCCCCGTTCAGGCCAACCGCACCCTGTTCGCCGCCGACCGGGTGGAACTGGTGGTGGGCGTGTAAAGCCCCCCGGTCCGCTACGTGGAATCCTGGTTTCGAAAGGTCGAGACCTCTTGCGGGTGCCGGGTGGAGACCTGCGCGGGTGGGGGCGCCCGCTACCGCGCGGCACCGCCGATGATCGCCCGGCGCAGGCGTCCCGAAACCCAGTCGATCGCCGCGACGGTGACGAGAATCATCAGGATCAGGAAGGCGACCTGCTGGAGTTCGAGCACGCGGATCAGTTCGGTGAGGTACTGGCCGATACCGCCCGCGCCGACGATGCCGATGATGGTGGCCGAGCGGGTGTTCGACTCGAAGAAATACAGCACCTGGCTCGCCAGCACGGGCAAGACACCGGGGATCAACCCGAACCGGATGCGGTGGAGCGAGGATCCCCCCGAGGCGACGACGCCCTCGGCGGGCCGGCGGTCGCAGGTTTCGACCGCCTCCGAGAACAGCTTGCCGAAGGCCCCGAAATCCGAGCACGCGATGGCCAGCGCCCCGGCGAAGGGGCCGAGCCCGACGACGTTGATCCAGATCAGCGCCCAGATCAGCACGTCCACCGAGCGGACGACATCGAGCCCCCGGCGGACGGCGAAGCGGGCGAAGGGGTTGCCGACCACGTTGCGCGCGGCGAGGAAGGCGACGGGGAAGGCGAGGATTGCCGCCGTCAGGGTACCGAGGAGCGCGATTCCGAGGGTCTCGGCGAGGGCGTGGAGGAAGAGGCCGAAGCGCCCCCCCGCACTCGGCGGCATCATCTCCAGGGTGAAGCCGGCGAGCCGCCCGAGGCCGTGGACGATGCGCGCCAGGGAGAAATCGAGCGCCCACATCCCGTAAGCGGCGAGGCCGAGGATGGCCCCCAGGAAAGCCAGGTTGCGCAGCCGACCGGCCCAATCGGTGCGGAACCGGTCGGGATAGCGGACGCGGAGGGAGGCGAGGTCGGCAAGCGCCGTCTCGCGCAGGCTCGCGGTGCGCGGTCTCATCGCGCGCCCTCCCCGCCGATCAGGTGGTGGCGCAGCTTCTCGGTTCCGAGGTCGATGGCGAAGACGGTGAGGACGATCATCAGCAGGATCGCACTCACGTCCGAATAGTAGAAGTTGCGGATGGCCACGAGCAGCTCCTGGCCGATGCCGCCGGCCCCCACGAACCCCATCACCCCGGCGCCGCGCACGTTGATCTCGAAGCGCAGCAAGGCATAGGAGGCGAAGTTCGCCAGGACCTGCGGCAGCACCGCGAAGCGCACGGTCTCGACCCAGCCCGCGCCGGTGCCGGTGAGCCCCTCGACGGGCTTCATGTCGATGTTCTCCACCACCTCGGAGAACAGCTTGCCCAGCGCCCCGGTGGTGTGGATCGCCAGCGCCAGCACGCCCACCATCGGCCCGAGCCCGAAGGCGATGACGAAGATCAGCGCGAAGACGATCTCGGGGACCGTGCGGCAGATCTCCAGGTAGCGCTTCGCGGCGAAGCGGAGCGCGGCGCTCCGCACGAGGTTGCCCGCCGCGACGAAGCACAGGATGAACCCGCCGACCGCCCCCAGCAGGGTGCCGAGATAGGCCATCAGCAGAGTCTCCCCCAGGAGGGAGAGCCATTTCGGCAGGCCCCAATACCATTCGGCCCAATCCGCCCCGAGATGGTCGGGCCGCAGCACTGGCACGATGGCGGCGATGTAGGCGGTGAACCTGCCGAGATTCGCGGCGAGGACGAGGGGCCGGACCTCGGCGGCGGTGGCGGCGAGCCCCAGCAACACCGCCAGCACGGCCAAGCCGAGGAGGAGCCGGCGGCGAGCGCCGGCCCGCACGGCGGCGTAGCGCCCCACGAGTTCGGCGGCCCGCTGCGGCGGAAGGGGGATCAGGCGGCGCAAGGGACGGTCGTCATCCGGTGATGGGGTCCCTCTCCGCGAGGGGGAGGGGTATGGGGTTCAGGACTTCCGGCGCTGCTCGTCGTTGAACTTCAGCATATCGATGATCGGCTGATAGTCCTTCAGCGTCACCGGGGTGAGGCCCTGGTCCTTGCCGTCGGAGAGTCTGTCGAAGGCGGCCTTGTCCTTGGCGGGAAGCTGCTCGAAGGCGGTCCGCAACTCCTTCTTCAGGTCGTCGGGCAGGCTGTCGAGCATGGCGAACGGCCCCTCGGGGAGGAAGTCCGACTTGAACACCACCCGGAAGTCCGACTGCTTGGCCGGCGAGCCGTCCGCGCCCTTCAAAAGACCCTTGGCGGCCATGCGGGTGACCATCGTGTCGGTCTCGGAATTCCACAGGTTCGCCGCCGCGTCGGCGGTGCCCTGGCTGAGCGCCAGCACCGCATTCTCATGGCTGCCGGCGTACACGGTCTTGCCGAAGTACTTATCCACGTCGTAGCCCGCCCGCTTCAGGAAGAAGCGCGGCGCCTGGTTGCCGGACGTGGAGTTCGGGTCGACCAGGGCGAGGTTCTTGCCCTTCAGGTCTTCTATCGTCTTGTACGGACTGTCGGCCTTCACGTAGATCACGGAGTAGTAGCCGGAGACACCGGTCTCGTGCTTCTGGTTGACGATCGGGTCGATCTTCACGCCGGTCATCACGGCGCGGGCGAAGGAGGCCGGGCCGTAGAAGGCGATCTGGATGTTGCCGGCGCGCTGACCCTCGATCACCGCCGCGTAGTCGTTGGCGATCCGCAGCTTCACCGGCACGCCGAGGGACTTGGTGAGATAGTCGGTCAGCGGCGCGTAGCGGTCGGAGGTGCCGGAGGCGTTCTCCGCCGGGATCACGCCCAGCGTCAGCTCGGGATACTGCTTCCTCCAGTCGTCCGCCGCCTGGGCGGCGCCCGCGCAGAGCCCGAACGCCAGGGCGGCGCCGGCCAGAATCCGTCTCGTGATCATGTCAGTCTCCGTTCGCAACAGCGGCGCGCCGACCCAGGCCGGGCGGCATGACGGGGCGTTTCCTCGCGGGCGATGCCGGCATCTGGCGGCCGGCTTCGAAACCTCAGGCGCCGAGCGCCGCCTCGCGGATGGGCGCGGGAGCGGGCATCGGCATCGGCGGCACCGGGTAGGCGGGCTCGTCGTCGAGGACCTCGCCGGCCTCCAGGCCGTAGAGGCGCCGGGCGACATCCTCGGTGAGGTCGAAGCCGCGCCCGTCGAACACCACCCGCCCCGCGACGAGGCCGACGAGGCGGTCGCAATAGGCGCGGGCGAGATCCAGCGAATGGAGGTTGCACACCACGGTGATGCCGTAGCGCCTGTTCACGTCGGCCAGGGCATCCATCACGAGGCGGGTGTTGCGCGGGTCGAGGGAGGCCACGGGCTCGTCGGCCAGGATGATCTCCGGCTCCTGCACCAGGGCGCGGGCGATGGCGACCCGCTGCTGCTGGCCGCCGGAGAGCTGGTCGGCCCGGACGCCGGCGAACTCCCCCATTCCGAACCCGTCGAGGGCGGCGAGCGCCATGGCCCGGTCGGCTTCCGGCCAGAGGCGCAGGAGCGAGCGGTGGCTTGGCACGTGGCTCAGGCGGCCCATCAGCACGTTGGTCATCACGTCGAGGCGACCCACGAGGTTGAACTGCTGGAAGATCATGGCGCAGCGCGCCCGCCAGTCCCGCAGGCGGCGACCCTCCAGGGCGGTGACATCCGTGCCGCCGTGCAGGATGCGCCCGCAGGTTGGTTCCGCGAGGCGGTTCATGAGGCGCAGCAGCGTGGATTTGCCCGCGCCGGACCGGCCGATCACCCCGACGAAGCTGCCCGGCTCGATGCGCAGCGACACGCCGTCGAGGGCGCGGCGATCACCGTATTGGCGCGTCAGGTTCTCGACGACGAGCATTCAGGGGTTCCGCGATGACTCGCCCCGGTAGACACAGCTTGCGCGACGGTTGGATGACGTTTGCCGGCGCAGTAGTTTCGCCGATGGGGACGAAAGTCGGCCCATCAATGCTTCGCTCTGCTTGCGATGACCGTGACGGGGGTCTCAGCCGCCGTGCCGCCCCAGGAAATCCTCGATGGCGAGGGTCCGGAAATCCGGCAGCGCCTGCCGCAGCCGCTCGTGGTCCCAATCCCACCACGCGAGTCGCTGGAGCCGTTCGGCGATCCGCGCGGGGAACCGTTCGCGCACCGGCCGGGCCGGGTTGCCGACCACGATCGTGTAGGGCGACACGTCCCGGGTGACGATGGCGCCGGCGCCGAGGACGGCGCCGTCTCCGACCGTCCGCCCCGGCAGGACGACGACCCCGTGGCCGATCCAGACGTCGTGCCCGATGGTCACGGGGCTCGCCCGGCGCCGGTCGAAGAAGGCCGCCTCGTCCGCCTCCTCCGGCCAGTAGGCGCGGGCGCGGTAGGTGAAGTGCGCCTGACTCGCGCGCTCCATCGGGTGGTTGCCGGGGTTGATCCGCACGCTGGCGGCGATGGACGTGAACTTGCCCACCCGGGTGTGGATCACCTCCCCGTCCTCGGAGATGTAGGAATAGTCGCCGAGTTCGGTCTCGCTCAGGCGGGTGCGCGCGCCGACCTCCGTGTAGCGCCCGAGCCGGCAGGCGGTGACATTCGCCGTGGGATCGAGGGTGGGGTTCTCGCTCAGGCGCCCGGCCATGTTCAGTCTCCGAAGGGGATGCGGGTCAGCAGGCGGAACGGGGCGGTCCCGTCCTGGCGCAGGATCCCGAGGGAATCGATCGTCAGCGGCCCGGCGCCGCTCCGCGCGAAGGCCCCGGCGAGCCGGGCCCGCCAGCCCTCCAGAACCTCCTCCGGCAGGGCGTCGGTGAGGGTCATGTGGAAGCGGAACTCCTCGAAGACGTGGGGATAGCCCCAGCGTTCGAGGAGCGCGCGCCCCCTCGGGGTGAGGCGCTCGGGTCGGCGCTTGGCCCGCTCCGCCCCGGTGAGGGGCGCCCTGAGGGGATCGAGGGCGGCGACGCATTCGGCCGCCAGGAGCGTGAGGGCGGGGGGCGGGGCGACGGGCACCAGGGCGAGGAACCGGCCCAGAGCCGCCACGGTCAACGGGCCGACGACGACGGGGGGATGGCCGGCGGCGAGGCCGCGCGCCGCCGCCAGGAGGTCGGCCTCTCCGAGACCGGGGGCGAGGCGCATCGGCGCCTTCAGGGTGGCGTGGAACCCGTAGACCCGGGCTCCGGCGTTCATGGGGGCGAGGTCGGCGAGGTCCGACGCCGGCGGGGCCGCCTCCCCCGTCATGGTGTCGTCCCCGAAGACCGACCGGCCGAAGGCCTCGAGGGGGGAGCCGGCGGCCGGCAGGGCGTAGAGGGCGTAGCGGGGTTCGCTCATCCAGGTTTCCGTGACATGGTCAAGATCCTTTCCGACGTGGCCGCCCGGGTTCACCGGCCCGGCGCCCGCAGCAGCCCCTGGCCCATGCGCAGCCGCGCGCCCTCCCGGAGACCGGGCGCCAGGGTGTAGCCCGGCGGGGCGAGGACGACGATGGTCGAGCCGTGCTCGAACCAGCCCATCTCCGCCCCCCGGGCGAGGCGGGCATCGCAGGGCAGCACCCGGCCGCCGGTGGCGCGCAGGTCGCCCCCCTCGGGCAGGAAGCCGAGCCGCAGCCCCGCCACCAGGATCGCCGCCACGGGCACGAGGGTCATCGCCGCCCCATCGGACAGGCGCGCCCGGATCACCCCCCGCTCGTTGCGGCAGAACAGGGCCTCCACGCGCTTCAGCGCGATGGGGTTCACGTTCCAGGTGTCGCCCCAGAGGTGCCGCACCGATTCGACCCGGAGGTCGGCGGGGGCGTGGAAGCGGTGGTACATCCCCGCCGTGAGCCGCAGGGTGGCGTAGGCGCAGCCCTCGTGGGACCGGGCCAGCCCCTCGTCCGCCACGAGGTCGGCCAGCCGGTACGGGCTGCCCTTCACCTGGAGGACCTGCCCCGCCGCCACGGTCCCGTGCGCCCCGAGGATGGCGTCCGACGGGCTCACGAGGACGGACGGGTCCGGGTCGAGCGGCCGCGCCCCGGGGCGCAACTCGCGCACGAAGGCGGCGTGCAGGCTGGGAAACCGCGCGGCCTTCGCGTCGGAGAGGTCCACGTCGCAGAACAGCCGCCAGAGGCCGATGCTGGCCTCGCGCACCAGGGGCTGCTCGATCCGGCTGATCCGGCCCATCGCCCGGGTGGCGAGGCGCCGGGGGAGCCGGTTGGTGAGAAGGAAGTTCAGATCCTCCTGGGCGCCGATGCGGCCGAGCATGGTGCGAAGCGTCATCATCCCGTGAACCGATCCCGTTAGCCGCGACCGTCATGGACGCGCTGCTCACATCTCTCTCGGCCGCCGCCGCGGTCGCCCTGGCCCTGCCCCCGACGGTGAGGCGCCTTCAGCTCTCCCGGGCGAAGCACCCGTCGCTGACCGGCCATGCGCGGATGGCCCGGCGAATCGCCCGCCAGATTCCGGCTTATGCCTACGATTCGCGACAGTTCTTCCGTGCCGACGACCCGGACGAGGCGGTGGCCCGGACCCGCGAGGCGGCCTTCTCCCGGCTGTCGGACCTGTTCCGGGCCCGCTTCGCCAGGGGCCGCGAGGCGACGGAGGCGGCCCGCGCCGGCCTCTCGGACCTGCAGTTCACCGGCCTCTACCGGGTGCCGTTCCAGTTCGCCGGGCCGGTGCGGGAGCATCTCGGATCGGGGGCGTTCATAGCCTCCTCCATGGGGGTCACGGTCACCGACCTCGACGGCAACGCCTTCTACGATCTCGCCGGCTCCTACGGCGTGAACCTGTTCGGGGTGGATTTCTACCGGGCCTGCATGGCGGAGGGCGCGGCCCGCGTCGCCGATCTCGGGCCGGTGCTCGGCTCCCTGCACCCGGTGGTGGCCGACAACGTCGCCCGGCTCCGGGCGCTCTCGGGGCTCGACGAGGTGTCGTTCCACATGTCGGGCACCGAGGCGGTGATGCAGGCGGTGCGGCTCGCGCGCTATCATACGGGCAAGCGGCGGCTGGTGCGGTTCGCGGGCGCCTATCACGGCTGGTGGGGCGAGGTGCAGCCCGGGATCGGCAACCCCGTCCCCGCCGACCACACGCTGACGCTCGCCGACATGTCCGAGCGGACGCTGAAGGTGCTGGCGACGCGCAAGGACATCGCCTGCGTGCTGGTCAATCCGCTCCAGGCGATGCACCCCAATGGCTCGGCCCCGTCCGACGGTCAGCTGGTCGATG
>JAKONI010000342.1 GCA_022702015.1 Beijerinckiaceae bacterium
GTCCCCGGGGCATCCACCTAGGATCCACATCCCGGACGTTAAAGTCGAAGCTCAGTCCGGACACGGGGGCGCTCCTGGGTGGTCGGGCCCTTCGCCGTTTGTGGTGGCGCCCGATCACACCAGCCTAACAGACGCCGTCGATTCGTTCAGTCAGGCGTGGTGCTTGGGGGCAGGTGAGAGCTCCTGCAGCCTGTCGAAGACCCTCTTCTTGGCCTCCTTGAAGCGCTCCCTGCCACCGAGCTCGTAGGCGGCCCGGCCTACGACGAAGGCGATGTCCACCCGCTCGTTCCTGGCCATGAGACGGTGCTCGGGGGTGATGTAGGCGTCGACGTCCGCGAGCATGGCCTTCACGATTGCCGCATCGGTCTCGGCGGTCTCGCGCTGGGTCTCGCGCCAGCGTCGGGCGCGGTCGGCGGCATCGCGACGGACGCGGGCGGACCGGGCGGCGGGGTGCTCCTCGGGGAGCGCGGAGGCGGTTGCGGTGCTCATGACGGTAGAGTGCCAGGCCGTCCAGAAAGCCACCATGGGGGATCGCGCACGGTGTGAAGGACGGTCGATCCGGTCCTTCCGGTGGCGTTCCGATCACGCACGTTCCGTTACGGGGTATGGGGCCTTGGCTACGCCAATGTCGGGAAGCGGAAAAAAGATCTGGACCGTTCCCGCGTCAGTTCTCCTCGTCGGACGGCCACCACCGCCAGGGAAGGCCACCAGGGCATCGTGCCTGGCAGGATGTGTCCTTACCCACGCCACCCCCGACTGACCGCCACAGCCTACCTCCCTGTGCCTCACCGGCGGCCGATACCCCCTCGTCCCCGCGATTTTCCGATCCCCTTCCGCAAGTATTGCCCCGCGTAACGGAAGGTCAGGCCCCCGATTGACCTTATCCTCGGCGTACGTATCCTCGTCATGTTGATCCCGGCCTGAGTTGCGGACGTGCTGCCCCGCGACAGGCCCCAGTAGAGGACCGTCGTGACAACCTCCCTCATCTCCCCGACCGCCACGCGTTGGCCCCAGGCTGCTTCCCTGGTCCGTCCAGCCCCCGCCTACTGCTCCGAGCTCCGCCCCCTCGACTACGCCCGTCTCGTCCACCCCAAAGGCGGTGTCGGGTCCGCGATGTTCGGCGACCGCGTCCCTCCCAGGAAGCCCAGGAAGGACGGCAGCACCGAGCCGCGATGGTCCGACCTGCGGTACTCCTCCCACGCCCTCGCGAGCCGCGACGTCGATCTGCAGGGCCGGCGCTTCATGTCGTTCGCATCGTACCCGTACTCCAAGCCGGGCGAGCCCCGCGTCGCCAAGGACGCGATCAACATCGTGTCCCTCGGCGCCTCGTGGCTCGACCTCGACTACTACAACAAGCCGGACTGGAAGGACGTCCCCCCGCGCAAGGTCCTGGAAGCCGTCCGCAACATCTGCGAGGACCGCGGCTGGCCGTCGCCGTCCTACGCCACGTTCTCGGGGCGCGGGATTTTGGTGGTCTGGCTCTACACCGCCTCCCAGCCGGCCCAGCGTGTCATGGCCCGCCACCGTGCCTTGCAGCAGATCCTCCACGAGGAGTTCCTGCCGTTCGGGTCCGACTACACGGCCAAGGCTGCGACGAAGCAGTTTCGGATGCCGGGCACCTACAACGAAAAGAGCGGCCTCCCGGTGGTGGTGATCTTTCCCGACCTGACCGCCGAGATCGCCCGGATCGACTTCGACGAGCTCTGCCGCGTGGTCCTGCCGTTCCAGCGCCAGACCAAGGCCCAGCGGGAGGCCGCCAAGGCCGAGGCGAAGGCCAAGCGGACCGCCGCCCAACTCGCCAACCGGACCCCGCGGGAAGGCCACCACGGCGCCAAGCTGACCGGCTCGTCGTACTGGGACACCATCGCCGCGGACCTCGACCGGCTGTATGCCCTCCGGCACGGCAAGGCCGGCATCAAGGACACCGCGGCCCGCGAGGACACGGGAGCCGGCCGCAACTCCTGGCTTGTCGCCTTCGTCTACGTGGCCTCGTGGCGCCTCCCGGCCTCCGACCTCGACGCGTACGTCATCGAGACCGCCGACCGCCTCGGGCTCGACCACGCCTCCGCCAAGTCGAAGGCTTGCTCCATCGTCGGCAGGGCGAAGGAATCCGCCCGGGGCGTCCGCCGGACGTACCGCGGATTCACGGTCGACCCCCGCTACAAGCCGTCCCCCGCCCACCTCCGGGACCTGCTGGTCATCACCCCGAGGGAGATGCGCCGGGCCGACCTGCGCATCCTGATCGACCAGGCGCGCCGGTCCGAGAACGCCGTCTCGCGCGTCGTCGCCTCTCGCCGGGCCGCGGGCGTCAGGGACCGCTCGGTCCAACAGCAGCACCGCCTCGAAGTCGGGCAGCAGGCCGTCGAGTTCCTCGCCGAGGGCCTGACCGTGAAGGCGGTGGCCGAGCTCTACGGTGTCTCGCCGCGGTGGCTGGACAACGCCCTCCGGGACGCCCGCGCCGTCGCCGGCATCACCACCGCCAAGGCCGAGCCGGTGGTGGCTCCCGTGGTCACCGTCGACGACGTCGGCGACACCCTCGACCTGCCCGTCGGCACCCCCGCCGTGATCGCGCACGAAGTGTTACGGGATATCAGAGAGACCGCGCGCGAGGCTGTTGTCGCAGGCCGCCGTACGCAGTATGTTCCTCGGGTCACGACGAAGGGCAGCACTCTTCTAGGACAGACGCCCGCTGCGCGCCCCACGGCCCGGCGGGCGTCGACGTGTCCGGCCTCCGAGATGGAGGTGGCGTGACATGAAGTGGCGCCTCACACCCGAAGAGCAGCAACTTCAGGACACCTTGCGGGCCGCCGCGGCGAGGCTGCACGCCGTCTGGTACCGCTACCCGGTCGGCGACAAGGAAGCGGCCCGCCGGGCCGAGCGCGAGCCGGTGGGCCGACGTCGGTACGTGGGTGGCGGGATCTGGCACAGCATTTCGGGAGCGGCCCCGATCCCCGTGCCCCCGCGCCACGACGTCGGCCAAGCCCTGCTTCGCGAGGTGCTTCAGGCGTGGCGGACGCCGGCATGGTCGGACATCTCCGTCTGGGACGACTCGCGCCGTGGGCCGATCCGACGACTCCTCAAGGCCGCCGGCCTCGCCCTGCAGGACCCGGACGAGGATGGGGTCGAGCGCGCCGACCTCCTCGTCCGGGTGGCCATCTCGGCGATCCGCTCCCAGTCAGAAAATCCTGACGGGCGCATCGAGCGGTTGGCGGCCCTGCCCAAGGGCGTCTGGCGCGTCGACCTGTCGGGCCTCATGGGCCTGCGCGAAGACCCGCCCGTCAGAAAAGTCTGACACCTGCAAGAACGGCTTGGCCCATCCTTGTCAGCGCCGGGAAAATGACCGGCTAAGCGACGTCAAAATCGCTTAGCCCCCTGATTACCCTTGTCGAATCCAGGTGCGAGGCATTCCATCCTTTTCGATGGAACCAAACCTCGCCCCGCGCGTTTCGGACGCCCCCAACTCGACGCTGGTCCATGCGTCCGGAGCCAGCCGGCAGTGCCGCGGCTCCTACCGGGTCTCGCCCCAAGGGGCGGCGCTCAACTCCTCCCTGATGAAGGGCCTCGCCGCGGTCATCAAGGACCGCCGGCTGACGGCCCCCCAGCTTCGGGTGTTGCTCGGGCAGCTCGAGAGCCGGGACAGCGACCTCCGCGACGAGCTCGCGGCGATCCGGTCCCACGACGGCGACCGCATCACCTGGAAGCGCCTGCTGGTGTTCTGCGACGCCATGAAGGTCGAGGCCGGCGAGCTCATCGCCTCAGTCTACCTCGCCCGCACCGCCGGCCCGAGGGTCCACTGATGGGCACCCGGCTCGACTTCTCCATGGTCCGCATCCTCGGCGAGGATTGCCGGGCCGTCGACGGCGGGCACGAGCTCGCGCTGACCGCCTACGTGGCCCAGGTCGACGGCGACCGTCTCGTCGAGCACGCCGCGGTCGCCCGGGTCACCGAGACCTTCGCCGGCTGGGACCCCCAGGACTACCAGCGCGCCAACCTGAAGCTCCACCGGGCCCTGGCTGCCCGCGTCGCCGAGCTCGCCCTCGCCGCCCGCCGGGAAGAGGGCTGACCATGTCCCGCAGGCGCAACCCCATCGCCATGGCCGCCGGCCTCGCCGCGGTCGCCGCCGCCATGGCCCTCGTCATCCGCGAGGCTCAGCCCTCGTCGCCGCCGGCACCACCACCGCCCCCCCGGAAGCGCCGGTCGAAGCGCATCCCCCGCGAGGTCGTCATCGAGGGCCTGATCGGGACCTACCCCGGCCTGTCCGTCGAGGACGCCGCGCGGATCGCGACGGCGTGGCCGGGCAACTTCATCGACGCACCCGCAAGGAGAGACCAGTGAGCGCCGACCGCTATCAGGACGCGATCACCCGCGTGCTCGTCCACGAGGGGGGCTACGTCAACGACCCGCGCGATCCGGGCGGCGCCACCATGAAGGGTGTCACCCAGCGCACGTTCGACGGCTACCTCAAGCGGAACGGCAAGCCGTCCCGCCCGGTCCGCTCGATCACCCAGGCCGAGCTCGGGGCCGTCTACCGCCGCCAGTATTGGGATGCCGTGAAGGGCGACGAGCTCCCCGAGGGGATCGACTACGTCCTGTTCGACGGCGCCGTGAACTCGGGCCCGGGCCAGTCCATCAAGTGGCTGCAGCGCGCCCTCGGCGTCCGCGTCGACGGTGTGATCGGCGAGGCGACCGTCCAAGCCGCGGAAGCCTACCCCGACCACGACGCCCTGGTCGCCGCGATCCTGGAGCGGCGCCTCGCGTTCCTCAAGTCGCTCCGGACCTGGAAGGCGTTCGGCAAGGGCTGGGGCCGCCGCGTCGTCGAGGTCCGCCAGATCGGGCAGGCGTGGGCCTCCGGTTCGGTCGGGCCCCAGCCGACCTACTTCGCCGGCATGGAGCGCCGCGGCCTCCTGTCCGACGCCAAGGGCGCGCCGTCCCCGGCCATCGCCGACGCGCTCACCGGTGGTGGAATCGTCGGCACGGTCGTCGACCAGACCGTCTCGGCGCTGACCCCGCTCCAGGATGCCCTGCCGTCCATCGGCAAGGTCGAGCGACGCCTCGCGGATCGGCCAGTCATCGATCATGAAGGACGGCCCGGCGAAGGGGTCGAACGAGACCCTCATCGAGGACGCCTGCAGGGGCGCGTCGATCAAGCGGCCGCGGGCCCACGCCATCACGGCGCGCTGTCCCTTGCGTAGCGCCCGCTGCCGGGCGGCCTCGCTGACGACGAACGTCACGTCGTAGAGGGCGACTGCGTGCACGTGCGCGACGACGATCCCGGATTCCCGCACACTCCAGACCCGGCGAACTCTGTTGCGGTAGACGTCTGTCACTGCTGCCTCCTCTGGACGGCGTCGCGGATTGCCTGGCAGGGCATCAGCCGCCCGGGCGCCGCGAGGACGGCTCTGAGGGCTAGGTCGACGAGGAGCCCCTGCACGGGCCCGGGGCGCCGGCCGGGAACGGGGGCAAACGAGAAGCTCACCGCCTCGGCCTCGGCCGCGAGAGCCGCTGCCCGGTCGAGGGGAAGCTGCCCCGCCTGCCACGCCCGCTCGGCCTCGGAGACCCGGGCGGCGAGACCGCGGGACACGAGGCGGCAAGTCCGGCCGGCCTGCCAGCCGGACTTGATGCGCCTGCGGGAGGCGGCGAAATCAAACGTCGTCATGATCACCCCTCCCTCAGTTCCGCGTCGCCAGGTGCTCGCGCGAGGCGAGTACGGTTTCGATCAGCCGGCGCAGGACGCGGACGGACCCGCCGGGCCAGTTCTCCGCCAGGACGCCGGCTTCCTCCTCGTCGAGGTCCGGGAGCCACGTCGCATCGAGGCCGCGCTCGCGGCGAACGTCGGCAAGGATGCCCTTCGTCAGCGAAGGCAGCGACGCCGCCGTCCGGGGGCCCAGCGTCAGGACGCGGAACCGGGACAGCAGGGCCGGATCGAGGCCGGCGACGCTGTTCGCCGTGGCGAGCCAGCTCACCGCCGAGAGGTCGGTCGGGCACTCCAGGAAGGGATCCTGGTACCGCCTCGACGTCTCCGCCTCCGTGAGGGCCAGGACGCCGTCGACGAGCCTGCCGTTGTCCGCCCTGGTCCCCGCGCGGGAGAGCTCATCGAGGACGACGAGCACGCTCGCCGCGCCGGCCTGCTTGATCGCCTGCAGGGGCACCGTCGCCCGGCCGGTGCTCCACTGGCGGGACGTCCCGATCAGGCTGGAATCCGCGACGCCCCCGCACGAGTAGACCGTCACGGCCAGCCCCAGGATCTCGCCCAGCCGCCGCGTCAGGCGCGACTTGCCCGTGCCCGGGGGACCGAGCAGGAGCGTCGGCGGGACGTGCACGAAGCTCCGCCCGGCCAGCGGGAGCAGGATCGCGTCGATCACGCTGGCGTCGTCCGGGAACTCGGACACGAGCACGGCACGCGCCTCGGCCAGGTCGGGGACGACGGCCAGGGGGAGCGCCTTGCCGGCGAGGGGTGCCCACTCCGTCCTGGCAGTGCTGCCCGTGCTCCTACCGGCGCGCGCGCCGTTCTCGGCGCTGCCGGGCAGGTGCTCGACGGACGCCAAGACGACTAGGCTCGGCCCTGCGGCACGCTCCCGATCCGCCTTCTCGCGGGCCGCCTTCGCCCGGGCCTCGGCGGCCCACGACGGCTCGGGCTCTTCATCCTCGGGCGCGGCCGCCCGGGTTGCATCGTGGATCG
>JAKONI010000344.1 GCA_022702015.1 Beijerinckiaceae bacterium
ATCTCGGCCGGCGGGCGGGGCGCGTAGGTCTGCTTGCCGTCGGGGGCGGTGGCGTAGACGCCGTCGAGCACCACGGCGACCGACAGGCGCTTGATCCGGCCGCTCTCGGCGATCTCGGTCTTGGTGACCCGCGAGATCTCGTAGTTGGTGGTTTCCTCGTTCTTGTTGGTCGCGTCCTTGGGCGTCGGCGTCTTGTCGCCGCCATTGGCGCCGGGCAACTCGTTGCCGACGCTGACCTGTCCCTCGGCATTGCCGGTGACCGCCGATTCGGTGCGGGTCTGGGCGGAGCGCACGACCCGGCTCTCGGGATCGAAGGTCTCGGAGCGGCTCTCGACCCGGTTGAGGTCGAGTTCCGCGTTGACCTGGACGCGGGCCCGGCCCGGGCCGACGATGCCGGCGACGACGTCCTCGATCTGGCCGCGCAGGCGCCGTTCGAGGCCGACCTGCCGGTCCTCGAACCCGCCGGCGACGTCGGCCGCGGCGTCCCGGGCGCCGTCGGCCAGAAGCCGGCCGCGCTCATCGACGATCGAGATCCGTTCGGGCTTGAGGCCCTCCACCGCGGAGGCCACGAGATGGCGGATCGCCCGGACCTGCCCGGAATCGAGATCGCCCATCAGCTTCAGCACGATCGCCGCGCTCGGGCTCTCCCGGTCCCGCTCGAACAGGCGGCGCTCCGGCAGCACGAGATGGACGCGGGCCGCCTGGACCCGCCCGATCGCCCGGATCGAGCGCGCCAGTTCGCCCTCCAAGGCACGCAGGTGGTTCACGTTCTGAACGAAGTTGGTGGACGAGAACGCGTCGCCCTTGTCGAAGATCTCGTAGCCGACGCCGCCCTGGGTCGGCAGGCCCTTGCCGGCGAGGTCCATGCGCAGCTTGGCGAGGTCCGGGCGGGGGGCCAGGATCGTCTGCCCGGCATCGCCCCGCGTCTCGTAGCGGATGCCGCGGCTGTCCAGCTCCCGGACCACGGAGGCCGAGTCCTGCATCGACAGGTCGGAGAACAGCACGCCCATGTCGGGGCGCGAGACCCGCAGGATGATGAAGGCGAAGAAGCCGATGAGCGTCAGCGTCACCGCCGCCATGGCGGCGATTCGGGCCGGTCCGAACTTCGTGACGAGATCGAGAACCGGCTTCACGGGAGGATTCGCTGCACTCTAACGCTGGCGGACCCCGGCGGCCCGCTCGGCAGAAATTGCCCAGGTCGTGGTTAGCGGGTCGTTAATGCGGGGGCGTCCCGCGGGCTCGGATGCGGGCGCCGGAACGACCGAAGCCGCGCCCGGGGTCCGGACGCGGCTTCGTGAGTCCTCGGATTCGACCGGGCCAGCCCCTCGGCGCCGTCTGAGGTCGTCGCTGCGGGCGGGTGGCCTTCGCGTCGGTCCGGGGCCGCGAAGCGGGTCCCTCGACCAGAGTCGCCGACGCGCCGGGTCCGGCACCCGCGGCCTCGATGAGACCCGGAAGCGCCGGCGGCGTCCCGGGATAGGGGCGCCCGGCACAGGCGCCGCGGATCAGTGACGGTAGTGCTGGATCCGGGTCGTCCGCAGGCCGGCGAGGCCGTGCTGGTCGATGGAGAACTGCCAGCTGAGGAATTCCTCTGTGGTCAGCGTGTAGCGCTTGCACGCCTCCTCCAGGCTGAGGAGGCCGCCGCGCACCGCCGCGACCACTTCGGCCTTGCGCCGGATCACCCAGCGCCGGGTCGTCGGCGGCGGCAGGTCCGCGATGGTCAAGGGACTGCCGTCGGGCCCGATCACGTACTTCACTCTCGGGCGGTGGGGTTCGGTCATGATACGCTCTACACTCGACTAACCCGTCGAGGGAGGAAGCTACTTGCGCCCGCCTAAAAGATGGTGAAGCAGCTCATTCGAATGTGATTCGTCATGAACCGCTTGTGGACAACCCGATCTGCTGGACGCTCGACAAGGGAACTTTCTGCGATCCGACTAGGAGGATCGGCGTACTTCCGCTGAGGTCGACCTCGCTCACCGTGCCGGTGACGCTCGTATCGACGGAGACGCTGGCCCCGGTGGCGTCCAGAGCCGCGACCTTGATGGAATAGGTCCCGTCCGGCGAAGTGATCCCCGCCGAAGTCTTGCCGTTCCAAGTAAAGGACTGGCTCCCGGCGGAGAGGGCGGTGGTCTGGGTGGCGACGACGTTGCCCTTGGCATCGCTGATGGTGACCACCGCCTTGGCGGCGGCCCGCGCCGGTTCGAGGGTCCAGCTCGCCTCGCCGTCGGCGAGCTGGGCCTTGGTGCCGTCGGTGGTGACGGTCTTGCCGATATAGCTCGTGGCCGAGGCCGAGCTCGCCGACTGCGAGGCGGTGAGGATGTTGTCGAGCCGGTCGTTGGTCTTGAGCTGCTGCTCCACGCCGGCGAACTGCACCAGTTGCTGGGTGAACTGGTTGGTGTCCATCGGGTCCAGCGGGTTCTGGTTCTTGAGCTGCGTGGTGAGCAGCGTCAGGAATTGCGTGAAGTTGCTCGCGAGACCGGTCGCGCCGGTCGATGACGACGACGACGACGACGAGGACGAGGCGCTGCTGGCGAGGCTCGAGAGGCCGCTGGTCATGGGCTGATCTCCTGCGGGCGGCGGGCGGGGGAAAACCCACCCGGGACGGCCCGCGATGCGGGGCTGGGATGGCGGGGCATGGCCGCGCCTCAGATGCGGATGTCGAGGCCGCCGTAACCGCGCAGCCTCTGCACGGGGACGGCCTCGGAAAGGGTGTCGGCGCGGTCGGCGGACCACGGGGTGTTCGGGCGCCCGTCGCCACCTGTCTGTCCCCCCTGGCCCCCGGCCGTTTGGCCGCCCTCCTGACGCAGGGACAGGTTCACGCCCCCCGCGCCGGGGTCGAGGCCCGCCTGGGTGAGGGCCTGCTGGAGTTGGCCCGCGTCGCGCTGGAGCAGCGCCAGGGTATCGGGCCGGTCCACGGTGAGGTGGGTCGAGACCGTGCCCTTGGCCCTGTCGATTTCGAGCTTCACCTCGATCCGCCCCAGCTCGGCGGGGTCGAGGCGGATCTGGAACTCGCTGGAGCCGGCCAGGGAGCGCAGGCCGATGGTCATCGGCACCTGCCCGATCGGGACGGCGGGCGGGGCGGGCGCCGCCGGGTTCGCCGCCGCGGCGGCGTGGGCGGCCCCGGTGGTGCCCCCCACCGCAGGCGACAGGAGGCCCTGGCCGGAAATGGGGGGAGCGGCGCCCCCCGCATCCGCCGGGGAGCCGGAGGCCGGGGCGGCGGCGGCATCGGCCACCGGCCCGGCGGCGGCGCCGCTGTCCGAGAGGGCGGCGAGGAAGTCCTTCGAGGCGGTGCCGGCGCGGCCGGGCTCGCCGACATCCCCCGTCTCCGCGTCGCCGTCGCCGGCGGGGCCCGTGGGGCCTGTGGGGCCGGCGATCGCCGTGCCGCCGGGGGCCGCCCCGGCGGGGATCGCCCCCGCCTGCGGCGTGCCGGTCCCGGCCGGGACGGCGGCGGCGGGAGCCGGCGTCGCGGCCTGAGGCGGAACCAAAGGCGCCACCGGCGTCGGCGTCGGCGCCACCGCCCCGGTCACAGCCACCTGCGCCACCGGGACCTCGGCGGCCCCGGGCTGCCCCACCGGATCGGTTTTCGCCTCGTCCCCGGGGGACGGCGCGGCGTCACCGGCCACGGTCTTATCCTTGCCCTTCCCCGGGGCATCGGCCGCATCGGCCCGTCCCCGGGCGGGGGGAGTGGTGGCACGAGCCCCCTGCGTCCGCCCCTGATCCGCGCCCGCGCCGGGGGCGGTCTCCCGCCGGTCGGAGGCGGCGGGCGGATCGGAGGTCTTGTCCGTCGTCCTGTCGGCGGCCTTATCGACCGGCTTGGGGCTTTCGGCCTTGGGCAGCATGGCATCGAAGCGCGACCGGGCCGGATCGGCGGCGCGCGGCATCTCGGACGCCCGCCACGCCTGCGGGCGATGCGCGGCCGTCTCCACCCGGTCTGTCCTGCCGAAAGCCATGCATCCGCTCCTGGGGTGGCATCCAGCAAGGGGCGGGCCAGGGATCGGCGCCACCCAAACCCTTGGCATTGTTGCGAATTGACCGATTGCCCTCCCTCGCCGCCCCCGTCCGGGGGGCGGAACCTGCCCGGCCACCGGCAGGAACTGCCGGGTGACGGTTTCCTCCGGGGCCTGCAACCGCTATAGACGGCCCCGACGGACCGGCGTCCTCGGGCGCACGGTCGTCTGGCGCTGTCCGCGATGAACACCCTCGACCTTCCGAACCCCCCTCACGAGACGCGCGTCGTCGTCGCCATGTCCGGCGGCGTCGATTCCAGCGTGGTCGCCGGGCTGCTGAAGCGGCAGGGGTACGACGTGGTGGGCGTGACCCTCCAGCTCTACGACCACGGCGCGGCGACCCACCGCCGGGGCGCCTGCTGCGCGGGGCAGGACATCAACGATGCCCGCGCGGCGGCCGACCACCTCGGCATCCCCCATTACGTCCTCGACTACGAGGACCGGTTCCGCGACGCGGTGATCGACAAGTTCGCCGAGAGCTACCTCGCCGGGGAGACGCCGATCCCCTGCGTCGAGTGCAACCGCACCGTGAAATTCCGCGATCTCCTCGGGCTCGCCCGGGAGCTCGGGGCCGACGCGCTGGCCACCGGCCATTACGTGGCGAGCCGGCCCCTGCCCGGCGGGGGCCGTGCGCTCCACCGGGCGATGGATCCGGCCCGGGACCAGAGCTACTTCCTCTACGCGACGACGCCGGAGCAGCTGGCCTTCCTGCGCTTTCCCCTCGGGGAGATGGGCAAGGACGAGACCCGGGCGCTCGCCCGCGACCTCGGCCTCGCCCTCTCCGAGAAGCCCGACAGCCAGGACATCTGCTTCGTCCCGCAGGGCCGCTACAGCGACGTGATCGCAAGGCTTCGCCCCGACGCCGCCCGGCCCGGCGAGATCGTCGACCTCACCGGCCAGCCCCTCGGGCAGCACGAGGGCATCCTGCACTACACGGTGGGCCAGCGCCGGGGGCTCGGCCTCTCGGGGCGCGAACCACTCTACGTCGTGCGCCTGGAGCCGGAGACGGCCCGGGTGGTCGTCGGCCCCCGCTCGGCGCTCGCCACCCGGCGCATCCGCCTCGACGGGCTGAACTGGCTCGGCGACGGCGGCCGCGACGTGCGCGACCGCCCGGTGGCGGTGCGGGTGCGCTCGACGCGCCCGCCGCGCCCGGCCCTCCTCACCCTCGACGGCGACGGGGCGGAGGTCGTCCTGGCCGAATCGGAGGACGGCGTCTCGCCGGGCCAAGCCTGCGTCATCTACGAGGACGACGACCCCCGTGCCCGGGTTCTCGGCGGCGGCACGATCCGGCGGATCGATGCGTTGTCGGCCAAGCCGCCGAAAGCGGCCTGATTGGCATGTGTCCCTTGCCACGGGAAGCGGCCTCATCGAGCCCCGCGGGACGCGGCCTGATCTCCATCCCCCTCAGGAACTTGTCAGACGCCATGTTGAGTGAGCCGCAGGTGGCCGGGCCGAGCACGGTCCTGATGCGCAAGGCCTACGCCCGCTGGGCCCCGGTCTACGACGTGGTGTACGACAAGCTCACCGAGCCCGCCGCACGGGCGGCGGTGGAGGCGGCCTCCCTGCACGGCTCCCGCATCCTGGAGGCCGGCGTCGGCACCGGGCTGGCGCTGGGCTACTACCCGCCGGGCAGCTTCGTCTGCGGGGTGGACCTCTCCGAGGACATGCTGAAGCGCGCCCGGGGCAAGGTGCGGCGGCGGGGCTTCTCCCACGTGCGCGGCCTCCAGGTGATGGATGTTTGCCACCTCGGCTACGCCGACGAGAGCTTCGACGCGGTGGTGGCGCAGTTCCTCATCACCCTCGTACCCGACCCGGAGGCGGCTTTGTCCGAGTTCCTGCGGGTGGTGCGGCCGGGGGGCGGGATCGTGCTCGCCAACCATTTCGGCCAGGATGACGGGCCGCTGGCGCGGGTCGAGGAGATCGTCGCGCCGCTCTGCACCAAGATCGGCTGGTCGTCCGACTTCAAGGCGTCGCGGATTGAGGCCTGGGCCCGGCGCAACGGCGTCGAGGTGCAGGGTCTGAAGCCGACCTTCCCCGGCGGCTTCTTCAAGATCCTGCGGATGCGCAAGGCCGGGTGAGCGGGGCGCCGGCCTCCGGGAGCCGGTGGCGGCGCCTCGGGCGCTGGCTGCCGCTTCTCCTCCTCGTCGCGGCCTCGGTGGGCGTCTTCGCCTCCGGCGCCGCGCACCTGTTCAGCCTCGACAGGCTGCTGGCCTCGCGGGCATGGCTGCGGGCCTTCGTGGACGAGGGCACCGTCCGCGCCATGGCCGCCGCCTTCCTCGTCTATCTCGGGGCGGTCATCGTCTCGGTGCCGGCGACGCTGATCCTCACCATGATCTGCGGCTTCCTGTTCGGCATCGTGCCGGGGGCGCTGCTGGCGGTCTGCGCCGCCACCACGGGGGGATCCCTGGTGTTCCTCGTCGGGCGCGGGCCGGGGCGGGAGATGATCCGGCGCTTCGGCGGGCCCCGGCTGGAGCGGTTCGCCGCCGCCTTCCGGCGGGACGCCTTCGGCTACATCGCCACCTTCCGGGTGCTGCCGCTGTTCCCCTTCTGGGTGACGAACCTCGCCCCCGCCGCCTGCGGCGTGAGGCTGCGCACCTTCGCCGCCGCGACCTTCCTCGGGCTCCTGCCCGGTGCCCTGGTCTACGCCACCACCGGCGCGGGCATCGAGGACGTGGCCGCCGCCCACGAGGCCACCCGCGCCGCCTGCCTTGCCGGCGATGGGCAGAATTGCGACCAGGCGTTGTCGCCCTCCGCCTTCGTCACGCCGACGACAATGGTCGCCCTCGGCCTCCTCGGGGCGTTCGGTCTCCTGAGCCTCGTCCTGACCCGGCGCCTGCGCCGCCGGCCGTGACGGCGGCGGTCCCCCGGCACCGCCGGATCTCGATTCGCACGGTCCCCGTCCTTCTCCTCCCTCGACGGTGGCCCGGCCCCTGGGCTATCGACAAGGGACTCCGTCTCGTCGCCGAGCCCACGTGGCGCCCGGACGGGAGTTCCAACCCGCCCGGCCGAGAGGGCGCGCCGGGTTCGGCAACGGGGGGACGTGCCGGGTGAGTGCGGAAACCGACAGCCTTGTCGGATTGGTTCGGGGCGTCACGGGTCCGGCAAGGGACAGCGTGGAATCGCGCCCGCGCCGCCTCGGCCTGTCGGGACGCCTGTTCCTCGTCACCGTCGCCTTCGTGGTGGTGGCCGAGGTGCTCACCTACGTTCCGGCGGTGGCGAACTACCGGATCGAGTGGATGGACGACCGGCTCGCCGCCGCGCAGGTGGCCGCCCTCGTCCTCGACGGCCGCACCGCCGAGCCTGTCTCGGAGGGACTGGAGGGGAGGCTTCTCGCGGGGGTCAACGCCCGGGCCATCGCCGTGCGCGGGGGCGGGGTGCAGCGGCTCCTGGCCGTGGAGCCGATCCCCGAGACCGTGGCCGACACGGTCAACCTCGCCGAGGTCACCACGTGGGATTCCCTGCGCGGGGCGTGGCGCACCCTGGTGGCGCCGGTGAGCGAGCCGATCCGGGTGCTCGGCAAGGGCAAGGCCGGCTTCCCGCAGGTGGAGATCCTCCTCGACGAGGCGCCCCTGCGCACGGCGATGATCGATTACGCCCTGCGCCTCCTGGTCTCCTCGCTCATCATCGCGGCGGCGGCGGCGGGGCTGGTCTTCGTGGTGCTTCAGGTGCTCATCGTGCGGCCGGTGCGGCGGCTGGCCACCAACGTCACCGCCTTCGCCGACGCCCCCGAGGATGCCGGGCGGGTCATCGCGCCCTCCGGCCGGACCGACGAGATCGGCCAGGCGGAGCGGGCGCTGGCGAAGATGCAGCGGGAGCTGGCCGACCAGCTCCGGCAGAAGCGGCGGCTGGCCGAACTCGGCCTCGCGGTGAGCAAGATCAGCCACGAGTTGCGCAACCTGCTCACCGGGGCCCAGCTCCTCGGGGACCGCCTGGAGGCCACCGCCGACCCTTCGGTGCAGCGGATCGCGCCGCTGCTGGTGCGGGCGCTCGCCCGGGCGATCCGCTTCTGCGAGGGGACCCTCGCTTACGGCCGGGCCACCGAGCCGGAGCCGGACCTCGCCCCGGTCCCCCTGGAGCCGGTCTTCGACGACCTCGCCGACCTCGCCGCCCTGGCGGGCCATCCCGTGCGGGTGGTCGCCTCGGCGGGGGGCTGCGCGGTGGTGGCCGACCGGGAGCAACTGGCCCGGGCGCTGGCCAACCTCGTGCGCAACGCGGTCCAGGCGCTGGACGGGGCCAGCACCGCCGAGGCTGTGGTGCGGGTGAGCGCGGAAGCCGGGCCTCCGGGGCAGATCACCATCCTCGTCACCGACAACGGACCCGGCCTGCCGCCCCGGGCACGGGAGAACCTGTTCTCGCCGTTCCAGGGCTCGGCCAAGGCCGGCGGCACCGGCCTCGGCCTGCCGATCGCGGCGGAACTGGTACAGATGAACGGCGGAGCGCTCACCCTCGACGAGTCCCCGCTCGGCACCCGCTTCCGCCTCGTCCTGCCGGCGGCGTGACGGGAAGTCCCTGACGGAGTGGCAGTCCCCCGCTTCCCCTCATCGCGCTTCATCCTGAAGTGCGGCGACAGCCGCCGCGAAGGAGGCCTCCTTCGATACCCGCTGGCGCGGGCACCTCACGAGGGCCCAGGGTGGGACGGGTTCTGCAACGATCTCCGCAGAGCGGAGAGGCCGTGCGCCGCCCTCCGTCACCCCGGCGGCGTGCCCTCCGGGGTCTCGGCCTTCACGGCGGTGCCTCGGTCGGCCACGGCGGCCTCGGGGTAGCGCTTGCGGTACTCCGCGAGGAAGGCCGAGAGCGTCTCCGCCTTGGTGGCCCGGGCGGCGATGGTGCGGAACCCGGCCGTCCGCACCGCCCCGTCCGCCGTCAGGAGGGCGAAGGTGCGCGCGTCCGGCCCCTGCGCCATGGCGCCGGAGAACTTCGCCTTGAGACGTTCGAGGCCGAGCCTCTCGCCCGCGAGGTCGTAGGCGATGGCGGCGCGGACCACGTCGCCACGGGCGGCGTCGTCCAGGGGCTCGCCCCCCTTCCACGCCTCGCCGAGCAGCGCCTCGTGCGCCTCGCCCGCCTCCCGCCAGCGGCGGGCGCTCCACAGGATATCGGCCCGCAGGCGCGCGGCGTCCGGCCCGTCCTCGTCCTGGATCGCCTCCAGGGCGAGGTCGGTGCGGGTGAGGTCCGAGAGGGCGCGGGCCCGCACCAGGGAGCGGGCCCGCCGCAACTCGCCCGGCAGTTCCGGCAGGTCGGTGGCTTCGAGGGCGGTGAGCGCCTTCATCGGCTTGCCGTCCATGAGCAGTACCGTGGCGAGGCGGGCCGCCACGGCGGACCGGGCCGGGCCGGTGAGCCGGTTCTCCACCTGATAGTTCAGAAGCTCGGCGGCGGGCTCCAGCAGATCGAGGCCGACGAGCCGGTCCGCGAGCCGCCGCACCACCGCGTCGCCCCGCCGCCCGATGGGGGCGAGTTCCTTGAAGTCGAAGTAGAGCGCCACCGCCGCGATGCCCGACAGCCCGTCGCCCTTCCCCCCGAGGTAGAGATCCTCGAACGCGGCCTGGGCGTCGGTGGTCAACGCCCGGGACAGGGTCGCATCCGGCGCCATCGCGTTGGCCCGGCGCACGGCGGTGAAGGCCGCCCGCCAGCGCCCATCCGCGAGGTAGAGCCGGGCGAGGCCGGCGGTGATCGCCTCCTCCAGGGCACCCCCGTGCCAAGTGAGCGCCAGCCGCTCCAGCCGGTCGATGGCGGTGGCCGAATCGATTTTGCCCGCCGCGTGGGCGAGGAGGGCCCCCCGCAGGGCGGCGGCGGCGGCCACCGGCCGCTCCCCCGTCTCCTCGAGACGGGCATAGGTCTCCAGGGCCGCCCCGTTCTGGCCCGTGGCCTCCGCGATCCGGGCGCGGACCAGGGCCAGCCGGTCGCGGACCAGGGGGTGCTGCTCGGGGCCTGGGACGGCGCGCAAGGCCGCCGTCTCGGTGTCGCCGGTCTCGATGGCCGATTCGGCGGCGCTTGCCCGCAGCGGGTCCGCGAGTTCCGGGGGGTAGCGCTCGGCCAGCGGCAGCACCTTGAGGAAGCCGGTCTCGGCGGCCTTCCAATCGCCGGCCCCGGCCGAGGCGGCGGCCCGCCACAGGGCCGCCTCGGGATCGGCGGCGAGGACCGGGGGGGACAGGGCCTTCAGTGCCTCGGCCATCCGGCCGGCCCGCACCAGCCCCGCCCCCCGCAGGATCATCGTCTCCTTCGCGTCGGCCACCAGGGGATCGTCGGCGGCGGCCGTCTCCAGGACGGCGAGGCCTTCGAGGGTGAAACCGTTGGCGAGGCTCGCCCGCGCCAGGGCCATCCGCGCCGGGCCGCGCTCCAGCGGCGGCGCCAGGGTGGCGGCGGCCAGGAGGTCGCGCAGGGTCTGCCGCACGTTGCCGAGGCGGGCCTTCTCCCAGGCCGCCCGGTCGATCGCCAGGGCGCCGGGGGCCTCCAGCGCCGCCTCCGGCCGCTTCGGCGCGGTGGAGGCCGAAAGCCCGCCCTCGCGGCCGATGACGACGCCGTCGATCTCGGGCCGGACGGCGAGGTCGTCGGCGGTCGCCAGCACCGCGAGGCCGTGGCGGCTCGGCAGGATCTCGAATTCCACGAAGCGCCGGCTCTTGGGATTGCCCGCCGGCTCGGGGGCCGCCGTGGGCACCACGGCGATGCGCTCGCCGTCGAGGTCGAGCCAGGTCGCGGCGCCGGGCTGGGACAGCGCCACCGCGACGGCGACCTGCCCCGAGGCGCCCGGCCGCCGCACGGGCTCCAGGGTGGTGCTGGGGGCGATGCCCCCGCCCGCCGAGAGTTCCCAGGCGGTCCCCCCCGGCACCGAGACGGCGGCGAGATCGATGAGCCGCCCCGCCGGCACCGCGAACCGCAGGAGGGTGAGCGGCCCGGCGCGCAGGGGCTCGCCCACGGGGCGCAGGCCGGTCTCGCCCAGGGGCGGCACGGCCAGGGGATCGGCGGTCTCGAAGGCGAGGACGGCGAGACCGCCCCGCTCGAACAGGGCCGCCGCCGGCAGCCGGGCGAAGGGGAAGACGAGCCCCGAGCCCGCCGCCCGCAACGGCGGGGCGAGGGCGGGACGCGGGGGAGCCTCGGCGGCCGGGCGGGGCACCGGGGCGGGGGCGGGAACGGGGGCGGTGACGGGGGCGGGAACTGGGCCGGGAACTGGAACGGACTTGGCCGGCTCAGGCGGGGCCTCGTCCGGCACCTCGATCCCCGCCGGCTTCGCGGCGGCGGAGGTCTTGCGCACCACGTCGAGCAGGTAGAGCCCGTCCTCGCGCTCGCCGGTCACGGTGAAGCCCTCGGCGGGGGTGAGGATGACGCTGGCCGAACCCTCGTCCGAATCGGTGGAGATCCGGGCGACGCCGGGGCGGGGCCGGGCGCGGATCGCCGACGCATCGACGGTGTAGCGCCCCGCGATCCGCAGGCGGGTCGCGGGGCCCTCGGTCTCCAGGGTGGCGGCGGCCTCCCCGGGCAGGCGCAGGGTGAAGCGCGTCAGGGTCGGCAGGCGGGCGATGTCGAGGGCCAGCGCCGTGGGCGGCGGCACGGGGGCCCGGGCCTGGAGCGCCTCCTCGGCGACCCGCGCCCGGCGGGCGAGGTCGGCCACCACCTCCTGCGGCAGGGGTGGCGGCAGGCCCTTCCAGGCCTCGGGCAGGAGATCGACGAAGACGCGCTCGCCCGCGCTCTGCACGTTGGCCCGCAGGGGGCGCTGGAGGGCGAGGCGCAGGCCGGTCCCGTCCGGGTCGCGGCGGACGGCGGCGAGGTAGCCGGGCATCTCCTCGGCCAGGCGCTCCGGCCCGGCCTTGACCCCCTCGCCGTAGCCCAGGATCAGCACGCCGCCCGTGACCGTCGCCCTCACGGTGATGGGCTTGTCGAAGGTGAGGATCAGGCGCCCGTAGCCCTCGGCCTCGGCGCCCTTGGCCGCCACGAGGCGGGCCGCCAGGGCCGGGTCGATCCCCGCCCCCACGAGCAGGGTCGCCAGCACGAGGCGGGGGACGGACCACAGGCGGCGGTCCGTCCGGCAATGCCCGCGCAAAGCTCCCATCGTTCGAGCCGACCCGATCCCGGCGCGCGGGGGTGAGCCGCGACGCCCCGACGCCACATCGAGGGGCATCCTGCCCCATTGGGGCTAATGGCGGCTTAACCGTACCGGCCGGACGGGGCTCAGCCGCCGAGGGCGACGGCCCGGTCGAAGGCCGCCGGGAAGCCCGCGAGGGGCACGGTGATGGTGGCGGGCTCGGCGGCGCCGGGCTTCTGCCCGGTGACGGTCAGCACCTTGGCGGTGCGCATCCCGTCGGTGGCCAGGGTGGGGAAGCTGATCGGCACGATGCACCCCTCGGCGGTGCAGCTCGAATAGGGCGCGCCCTTGCCGAGCGTCTGCTCGTCGAGCTTGAAGGTGACGCCGGCCTCGAGGGCGAGGCCGAAGGGCATGAGGATCATCCCCTCGGAGCGCCCCTCCCTCGGGGTGCCGAGCTCGAGGCCGAACTTGCGCTGGCCGGTCTTCGAATCACCCTGCGACTGCATCACGATGCAGAGGCTCCGGTCGTTCGGCCGGGAGCAGGACACCGTCCAGTCGCCGTAGCTCTCGCTCACGCTGGTCGCCCCCGGGGGCCAGGCGGGCCCCTTCGCGGCGGTGGGGGCAGCGCCCGGCGCGGCCGGGGCGGGGGCTTGGGCAGGGCCTTGGGCGGGGGCTTGGGCGGGCTTGGCCACCGGCTTGGGCTTCGGTTTCGGCTTGGCCGCAGCGGCCGGAGGGGGCGTCTCCGCGCCGCCGCCATCCTCCTGCGCCCAGGCCGGAGAGGCGGCGAGCAGGGCCGTGAGGAGGAGCGCCACGCCGCGGGCGGTGGGGGCGGAAACGCGGGTCGGCGGCATGGGTTCGGTCCCTTGGAAGCGCAGTCACGGACGCGCTGCCGCCTACCCCCTGGCCGGACCGGACGCAATCGCCGCCGGGTGAAAACCCGGCGTCGGGACCACGCGGTATCCCGTCAGAGCGGGGTGACGCCGCCGGCGCGGGCGAGCAGATCGCAGTGGCGGGCGAAGGCCTGCTTCAGTTCCCGGCGGGCGAGGCGGACCACGATGAAGGCGAGCGTCAGGAAGCCGGGATCGCGGTCGGCGGTCTCTTCGGCGGGGTGGGGAACACGGGAGGCGATGAGAGCGAGCATGACGACCTCGATGTCGAATGGCTCGGACGTTTCCATGGCGGGTTCACCCGCCTTGCTGCACTGCAATATGGGCCCGGGCGTTTTTGCTTCCAACCGATTGGAATGCGGCCTTTCCATGCACAACGCACATACCTCACACCGGATCGCTTAACGCTCCGGTAAGAATCGCCCGGGCCGCCGGGGCTGTTGACCCTGGGGGAGCGAGGCGCCATGGAGCGAACTTCCGTGGTGGCGGCCCGAACGGGCCATCCGTCGCCGAACTGTCACGCGAGCGGCCTACCGCCGCCCTGTGCCCCTTCGCGGCCCGCGCGCCGCCCGTCAAACGAGGAAAGCAGCATGACCGACGCGCCCACGCGCTGGCCGATCCACGGCCGCATCAGCGGCCCCATCGTGATGATCGGCTTCGGGTCGATCGGGCGCGGGACGCTCCCGCTGATCGAACGGCACTTCGAATACGACAAGGCCCGCTTCACGGTGATCGACCCCGTCGACACCCACAAGGCGCTCGCCGAGCAACACGGCCTGCGCTTCGAGACCGTGGCGCTGACGCCCGAGAACTACCGCGAGGTCCTCACCCCGCTGCTCACCGAGGGCGGTGGCCAGGGTTTCTGCGTGAACCTCTCGGTGGACACCTCCTCGCGGGCGATCCTGGAATTGTGCCGGGAACTCGGCGCCCTCTACATCGATACCGTCGCCGAGCCGTGGCCGGGCTTCTACTTCGACAAGACCCGCAGCCAGGGCGACCGCACCAACTACGCCCTCCGGCAGGACATCCTCGATGCCCGCGCCCAGAAGCCCGGCGGTCCCACCGCCGTCTCCTGCTGCGGCGCCAACCCGGGCATGGTCTCGTGGTTCGTGAAGCAGGCGCTCCTCGATATCGCCAGGGACACGGGCGTCACCGGCCCCGAGCCCAAGGGCCGCGAGGACTGGGCGGCCCTGATGCACACGCTCGGGGTGAAGGGCGTCCACATCGCCGAGCGCGACACCCAGCGGGCCAAGACCCCGAAGCCGCGCGGCGTCTTCGTCAACACCTGGTCGGTGGAGGGCTTCGTCTCCGAGGGCAACCAGCCGGCCGAACTCGGCTGGGGCACGAACGAGACCTGGAAGCCGGAGAACGCCCGCGAACAGGAGAAGGGGTCGCGCTGCGCCATCTACCTCCTCCAGCCCGGCGCCGACACCCGCGTCCGCACCTGGGTGCCCACCGCCGGGGCGCAGTTCGGCTTCCTCGTGACCCACAACGAGGCGATCTCCATCGCCGACTACTACACGGTCCGCGAGGGCGAGAAGGCGGTGTTCCGCCCGACCTGCCACTACGCCTACCACCCGGCCGACGACGCCGTGCTCTCGCTCCACGAGATGTGGGGCAATGCCGGCAAGGTGCAGGAGAAGCACCACATCCTGGACGAGAACGAGATCGTCGACGGCATCGATGAACTCGGCGTGCTGGTCTACGGCCACGCCAGGAACGCCTACTGGTACGGCTCGCAGCTCTCCATCGAGGAGACCCGGGCGATCGCCCCCTACCAGAACGCCACCGGCCTCCAGGTGACGAGCGCCGTGCTCGCGGGCATGGTCTGGGCGATCGAGAACCCCGAGGCCGGCATCGTGGAAGCCGACGAGATCGACTTCCGCCGCTGCCTCGAGGTGCAGACGCCGTATCTGGGCCCGGTCGTCGGCGTCTACACCGACTGGACCCCCCTCACCGACCGTCCGGGCCTGTTCCCGGAGGACATCGACGCCAGCGACCCCTGGCAGTTCCGCAACGTGCTGGTGCATCGCTGAGGCGACCCGGGCCGGCGCTCCCACCGCGCCGGCCTTCTTGCGCACACCCCTTGCCAACGGCCGAGGCGACGTTCCAAGCTTGGCCGTAAGGGCGGGGAAGGGTTGCGATGGGTGCGACGGTTGAACAGAAGATCCTGATCGAGCAACGTGTCACCAACGACGGGCCGAGCGTCGTGGCGGCCTATCTGCTGTGGTTCTTCCTCGGGTTCTTCGCCGCCCATCGGTTCTACCTTGGCCGAATCGGCAGCGCGATCTTTCAGCTCGTGCTGAACGTCATGGTGGTCGGCCTGATCTGGCTGTTCATCGACCTGTTCCTGATCCCCGGCATGGTGCGGGCGAAGCAGGCCCACCTGCGCGACCGGCTGGCGCGGGAGATCGCCCCGCTCACCTCCGCCGTCCCCACCGGAACGGGCCCGGCCTTCCGGTTCTGAGAGCCTGACTGGAAAACGGGTCTGTCCTGCCAATCCCCCTCATCTTGAGAGTTTGACCGGAAAGCCAGCGGCTCTCCCATCCTCGTCCTCATCCTGAGGTGCCGCCGCAAAGCGGGGGCCTCGAAGGAGACTTCCGGAACCCGCCGCGATCCCTGGAGCCCTCCTTCGAGGCGGCGATCGCCGCACCTCAGGATGGGGCCGAGGGTGGGAGGAGCCAAGCCGCGGCAGAGCCCCCGCCCGGACCTCTCACACCTCCACGATGAAATCCGCCCGGTAGGTCGCCCCCTCCACCGGGTTGGAGACCCAGCGGCAGCGGCCGAGCGTCATGTCGTGGCCGGCGTGGAAATGGCCCGAGATCCACACCTCCGGCCGGCCCTCGTCCGGCAGGTCATCGAGGACGGTGGTGGCGTAGAAGGCCGGCACCCACCAGGGTACGCCGGGGGCATCGCGGAACCGGTCGGCGGCGAGCGGGCTCGCCGGGTGGTGGGTCACGACCACGCTCGGTCCTCGATGCGGCGCGGCCAGGCCGGCGAGCAGGGCCTCGCGCTCGGCGGCGTGGGCCGCCATGGCGTCGGCGGGTTGCCAGGGGGCGCCGTCCTCCCGGCGGATCGCCCCGAGATATTCCCGCGAGCCCGTCACCGGATCGGTCATGCGGGCGGCCGCGTAGGCCACCGGGTCGGAGGGGCGGTCGGGGGTGTCGGGCCGCAGCCAGCGGTCCGCCAGGGACCAGTCGCTCCACAGGGTGGCGCCCACGAAGCGCACCCCGTCGATCACCCGCGCCGCGCCCCGCTGCAACAGGTGGATCCCGGCGCCGAGGCCGTTGAGGCGCTCGGTCTCGGCCTCCAAAGCGCGCAGGAGTTGCGGGGCGGTGCGCGGATCGCCGGTGGGGGCGTAGCGCTCGTGGTTGCCCGGCACCAGCACCACCGGCCGCCCCTGCGCGAGGTGCAGGAGCGCGGCGAGCCCCCGCTCCGGGTGGCCCTCGTAGAGGTCGCCGGCGCAGGCCAGGATGTCGAAGGCCCCCTCCGGCGGCGCGATCAGGTCGAGGCGGCGGCGTTCGAGGTGCAGGTCGGAGAGCGGGAAGATGCGCATGCGTCCCCTCAGGCGGCGGCGCGGCGTTCGGCGGCGGCGGCGCGCAGGATATCCACCGCCGAATCGGCATTGAGGACCGCGATCAGCGCGGCGGCCGCGAGGTCCGGCCAGGGCGAGGGCACGAACACCGTCGTGAGCCCCGCCGCGACCACCGCGAGGTTGGCCACCGTGTCGTTGCGGGCGGAGAGATAGGCCGCCCGCGTGAGGCTCCCCGCCCCGGTTCGGTGCCGGGCGAGCATCAGGGCGCAGGCGAGGTTGACCGCGAAGGCCGCGAGCCCGGTCAGCGCCAGCGGCACCGGGCTCGGCGGCACGAAATCCGAGAACTTCTCGTAGGCCGCGTAGGCCCCGGCGACGGCCGGC
The DNA here is from genome assembly GCA_022702015.1 of Beijerinckiaceae bacterium. Classification (GTDB taxonomy): domain Bacteria; phylum Pseudomonadota; class Alphaproteobacteria; order Rhizobiales; family Beijerinckiaceae; genus Methylobacterium. The sequence continues at coordinate 16,825 of JAKONI010000344.1, forward strand.
AGGATGAGGAGAATGGCGAGCCCGGTGCCGAGCCTCGCCCGGTTGCGCGCGCTCCAGCCCAGCCCGGTGACGATCAGCAGGTTGATCGCCGCGTCCTCCAGGAAGTCGAGGCTGTCCATGACGAGGGCCACCGACCCGATCGCCAGGGCGACGGCGATCTCGAGGAAGAAGCACCCGAAGTTGAGCGCCGCCACGCGGGCGACCACGGGGCGCAGGGCCGGGGAAGGGGCGATAGCGGCGGGTTCGCGGCTCATCCGGTGTCCGGGCGAGAGGGAGGCCTCCCGCCTCTTGTCCCGGCGCGGGGTCGCTGTCGAGGCGCCGCCCGTGAGAAAAGTCTTCGGCGCCCTCAAGAAAGTTGCGCTTTCGTCCGGGTGGATTCGGGCGCGCGGCTGTGCGACCCCCTATCCCACAAGGCCGATACGTTGGAACGGCCGCAACCGGAGGTCCCGTCGAGCCATGCTGCCGGAACTGCGCGTCCTGTTTTTCGAGGACCTCGAAGTCGGTCTGTCCGAAACCCTGTCGAAGACCATCGCCTCCTCCGACGTGGTGGGCTTCGCCGAGATCACCGGCGACCGGAACCCGATCCACCTGTCCGAGCACTTCGCCGCGCGGACGCCCTTCGGCACGCGGATCGCCCACGGCCTCTACACCGCCGGGCTGATCTCGGCGGTGTTGGGCACCCGCCTGCCGGGTCCGGGTGCCGTCTACATCTCGCAGACCCTGAACTTCCGCGCGCCCGTGCGGATCGGCGACACGGTGGACGTGACGGTGACGGTGGCGGAACTGATCCCCGAGCGGCGCCGGGCCCGGCTCACCTGCCTCTGCGCGGTGGCGGGCGAGGCGGTGCTCGACGGCGAGGCCTGGGTGAAGGTGCCCAACCGCGCCGAGGCCGACCCGCTGGCCGCGCGGATGGAGCGCAGCCGCATCGCCCCCACCGAAGCCTGAGCCCCGGTGACGCCGCAGATCCTGACCGACCCGGAGGATCCCCGCCTCGACCCCTATGCCCGGATGCGGGAGCGCGACCTCGTGGGTCGCGCCGGGCGGTTCGTCGTGGAGGGGGAGGTCACCCTGCACCAACTCCTCGGGGGGCGTTCGCGCTTCCGGGCCGAATCGATTCTCCTCGCGCCCGAGCGCTGGGCGGGGCTCGCCGGGGTGCTCCGGGACGTTCCGGCCCCGGTCTACCTCGCCGACAAGCCGGTGATGAGCGCGGTGGCGGGCTTCCCGATCCACCGGGGTGTGCTGGCGATCGGCCTGCGGGGGGACGAGGCGGCGCCGGAGGCCCTCGTGCCACCCGCCCCGGCCCCGGCCCTGGTGCTGGCCCTGTCCGGGCTGACGAACCACGACAACGTCGGCGCCGCCTTCCGCAACGCGGCGGCCTTCGGGGCAGACGCGGTGTTCCTCGATTCCACGACCTGCGATCCCCTCTACCGCAAGGCGATCCGCGTCTCGGCGGGGGCGGCGCTGATCGCCCCCTTCGCCCGCCTGCCCGAGGGGACGGACTGGCTGGGTCTCGCCGAGGGCCTTGGCCTCGAGGCTCTGGCCTTGAGCCCCGGCGCCGGGGAGGCCTTGGGCGAAGGGCCGATGCCCGCCCGCGCGCTCCTGATCCTCGGGACGGAGGGCCCCGGCCTGCCCCCCGGCCTCCTCGCCCGGGCGCGGCGCCTTCGCATCCCGATGGCCGGCGACTTCGACTCGCTCAACGTCGCCACCGCAGCGGGCATCGCCCTGCACGCCGTCGCGCGGGCGCAGGGGCGGCTCGGTTCCTGAGAGTCCGGCCGGAAAGCTCGCTTCGGTCCCACCCTCGCCTTGATCCTGCCTCGCCCTCATCCTGCCTCGCCTACATCATGAGGCGCCGCCGCGAGCGGTGGCCTCGAAGGAGACTTCCAGCCAGCCGTGCGAGCCCTGGAGGTCTCCTTCGAGGCGGCTTCGCCGCGCCTCAGGATGAGGGCGGTTGAAAGAGGGGGGGCTTTTCGGTCAGGCTCTGAAGGCGGGGCCGGCGATCCGTCCGCATTTCTGCGCGCGACAATGGGCTGCAATTGCGGTTCCCGCGTGCAAGTCTAGCTTGGCCTGACGGTTTCGGGGTTGGAACGGGAGTAAGTGGCGTTGCTTCAGGCGCGGGATGGGTTGAGGGCGCTCTCCGGGCGTAGGGTCGCCGTGGTCGGCGCCGGCCCGGGCGGCTTGGCCACCGCCTTGCTGTTGGCGCGGGCGGGTATCCACGTCACCCTCTTCGAGAAGGACGGGCAGGTCGGGGGGCGCACCAAGACCGTCGAGGCACCGGGCGGCTACAAGTTCGACATCGGGCCGACCTTCTTCCTCTACCCGCAGATCCTGGCCGACATCTTCACCAGCTGCGGCGAGCGCCTGGAAGACCACGTGAAGCTGGAGCGGCTCGATCCGCAATATCACCTGGTCTTCGAGGGCAAGGACGGCGTCTCCGGCGAGATCCGCGCCACCGGCGACCTCGACCGGCTGGAGGCGGAGATCGGCCGCCTCGCGCCGGACGATGCGAAGAACGTGAAGACGTTCTTCACCGAGAACCGCAAAAAGCTCCAATACTTCAAGCCCGTGCTGGAGCAGCCGTTCCACCGGTTCCTCAGCATGGCGAGCCCGGCCATGCTCGCCGCCCTGCCCTACCTGCACCCCGGCCGCAGTGTGGACCGCGAGTTGAGGCGCCACTTCGCCGACCCGCGGGTGCGGCTCGCCTTCTCGTTCCAGACCAAATACCTCGGGATGAGCCCCTTCCGCTGCCCGAGCCTGTTCACGATCCTCTCGTTCCTCGAATACGAGCACGGGGTCTACCATCCGGTCGGCGGCTGCGGCGCAATCTCCGAGGCGATGGCCGGGCTTGCCCGGCGGATGGGCGTGGACGTGCGGCTGAACGCCGACGTGGAGCGCGTGACCTTCGACGGCAAGCGGGCCAACGGCCTCGTGGTCGGGGGCGAGACGTTCAAGGCCGACGCCGTCGTGGTCAACGGCGACTTCGCCAAGGTAATGAAGGCCCTGGTGCCGGAGGAGCGCCGCCCGCGCTGGCGCGACGCCAAGATCGCCGACGCCCGGCTCTCCTGCTCGACCTTCATGCTCTACCTCGGAATCGAGGGCAAAATGCCCCCGGAGCTCGGGCACCACACGATCCTTCTCTCCGAGCACTACGAGCGCAACATCCGCGAGATCACCGAGGGGACACTGCCGATGCAGCCCTCCCTCTACGTCCAGCACGCGGGCTACACCGATGGCGGCATGGCGCCGCCGGGCCACACCGCCCTCTACGTGCTGGTGCCGGTGCCGAACCTGAAGGCCGGGATCGACTGGCCCTCCATCCGCGCCTCCTACCGGGCGCTGGCGTTGGAGCGGCTGAAGCTGCTCGGCCTGCACGATATCGAGAGCCGCATCCGCTACGAGCGGATCATCGACCCGACGCAGTGGGAGAGCGACTTCGCCGTCCACGAGGGGGCGACCTTCAACCTCTCCCACGAACTCCGGCAGATGCTGTGGTTCCGGCCGCACAACCGCTTCGGACCGGGGCTCTACATCGTCGGCGGCGGCACCCATCCGGGCTCCGGCCTGCCGGTGATCTACGAGGGCGCGCGCATCTCCGCCCGCCTGCTCATCGAGGAACTGGCCGGCGCGCGAGCCGCCGAGAACGCGGGCCTGCCCGAGACGGCCCCCTTCGCTGCCCCCGGCGAGGCATCTTGAGGCGCCGTCCCGCCGGGGCGCATCTCTGGGCCGTCGCCCTTGGCCTTTCCCTTGGCCTCGCCCTGCCGGCGGCGGCGCGGGCGGCGACGGTGGAGGTCGAGGTGGACGGCGTGGAGCCCGGCGGCGGGCCGGTCCTCGTCGCCCTGTGCCAGGGGGGCCTGTCCGGGGCCGCCTGCGCCCAGGGGGACCGGGCGGAGACCGTCCGGGGCGGGGCCGTCGTGACCTTCGAGGGCGTGACCCCCGGCCTCTACGCCGTGGCCGCCTTCCAGGACACGAACCGCAGCGGCCAGCTCGACCGCACGGCGCTGGGCCTGCCGCTGGAACCCTACGGCTTCTCCGGGGAGGTCGGGCGCCGGGCCCGGCCGGACTTCCGCGAGGCCGCCTTCGCCCTGCGCGAGCCCGGGGCCCTCATCCGGGTGCGCCTCGCCCGCGCCCTGCCCCGGCGCTGAGGCCGATGGCGCCGGTCGCCGTCCTCCACGGGGTCGCCCTCAGCATCCGCGGGCGGCGGGTCCTCGACGGGATCGACCTCACCCTCGATGCCGGCGAGACCCTGGCCCTGCTCGGGCCCAACGGCGCTGGCAAGACCTCGCTGATGCGCCTCGTCGCCGGCCGCCTCGCCCCCGAGGCGGGCAGCGTGCGCGTGGGCGGCGCCGACCCGCACCGGACGGGGGCCGCCCGCCGGGCGGTGGGCTGGGTGCCGCAGGAGATCGCCCTCTATCCCCGGCTCACCGTGGCCGAGAACCTCTCCGTCTTCGCCCAGCTCGCCGGCCTGCCCCGCCGGGACCGGCCGGCCGCCGTGGCGCGGGCCCTGGCGCTGGCCGACGTCGAGCCCGTCGCCGGACGGGTGGTCACCACCCTGTCCGGGGGCTTCCAGCGCCGGGTCAACATCGCCGCCGGGCTGATCGGGCAACCGGACCTCGTGCTCCTCGACGAGCCGACGAACGGCGTCGACCTGACGGCGCGGGCGGCGATCCACGGCGTGCTCCAGCGCCTGCGGGACCAGGGCACGGCGATCCTCATCGCCACCCACGATTTCCCCGAGGCCGAGCGGCTGGCCGACCGGGTCGCCTTCCTCGCCCAGGGGCGGATCGTCCGTGAGGGCCGGCTCTGCGATCTCCTCGCCCGCCTGCGCACCGGCCCGCCGGAGCGGGAGCTGATCCTGGACGCCCCCCCCGACGCCGCCGCCGAGGCCGTGCTGCGGCGGACGGGCTTCGCCCCGGCGGGGGCCTCGGGCCTGCGCTGGCGGACGGCCGAGCGCGCGGGCCTCGACGGGGCCGCCCTGCTCGGGACGCTGCGCGCCCAGGGGGTGCCGGTGGGGGAGGTGCGGGTGCGCTCCCCGCGCCTCGAAACCCTCTACGTCGAGGCCCTGCGCCCCCGGGACGTGGGCGGGACGGAGGACCGGCCGCTGATCGCGACGGGCCACCGGAAATGAGCGCGACCTGTCGGACAGGGCGCGGCGTCTCCCTCTCCCCCTGTGGGGGAATCGTCGCGAGATCCATCAGCGCGTGTGATCCCACGCACCACCTCATCCTGAGGTGCGGCGTCAGCCGCCTCGAAGGAGGGCTCCAGGGATCGCCACGGTATCTGGAAGCCTCATTCGAGGCCCGCTCACGCGGGCACCTCAGGATGAGGGAGTGGGTGGGAAGAGTTCTGGCGACGATCCCCGTTTGCGGGGAGAGGATGTGCTGCGGCGTCCCCTCACAAACCACCGGGCGGCGGAGATGATGCGATGATCGGCGCCGCGTTCCGGGTGATGCTGCTGTCCCTCCTGCGGGACCGGGCGGCGCTGGTGATGGCCTTCGTGCTGCCCACCGTGATCTTCTCGATCTTCGCCGCGATCTTCTCCGGGGCCATCGGCGACCGGATCCGCATCCATCTCGGGCTCGCGGATTTCGCGGGTACCCCCGCCACCCACCGGCTGATGGACGCGCTCGGCGCCGACCCGTCCCTGCGGGTCACGCGGCTCGACGCCCGGACGCTCGCGGACGTGACCCATGCCGTGCGCTCCGGCGAGGTCGACGTGGCCCTGGTGCTCAAGGGCGACCTCGTCGCCGCGCCCTCGGGCGATGCTCCCGCCCCGGCCGACAAGCCGGTGGTGCTGGTGGAAAACCCGGCCAAGGCACTGGCGACGCCGATCGCGCTGGGGCAACTCCAGCGGGTGCTGAACGAGGCCCTGCCCGACGTGGTGCTCTCCCGCGTCGTGGCCGACGTGGAGCGCAGCG
>JAKONI010000375.1 GCA_022702015.1 Beijerinckiaceae bacterium
CCGGGTTGGAACTGATCATCCGGCATCTCATCTGGCGGGGTGTATCGATCCTTAGTCTGGACGGTGTCGGAGGACGGGACACGCTGGCCGTGAAGCTGACGATGCCTGCCGGATGCGCGGCTGATCCCGAAGTAGCGATGACCGCGCTTCGTCGTGAGGCGAGGGAAGGCCGGTAGGATGGCTGCTTTCGGGTAGCTCGTAGGCTTACCGGGGCGACTGGGTTGGGTCGGAAGCGGGAGGGCCGCCAAGGGTGGGGACCGGTCTGGCGGCTTCCGAAGCCACCGACACGAAAAGCTGACATTCGTGCGGCACCACCGACCGCCTCGAACACGTTCGAGGGGCGGGCCTTCAGGCGCGTGCGTCGAATGTCTCTCGGGCCTCTTCGACCGACCGGTGGTTCTCGCTCGCCCAGATCCAGACCCCGCAGAACGCCGCGCTGAGGGTGAAACCCAGCTCGGTGAGTTCGTAATCGACGTGGGGCGGGACGACGGGGTGGACGGTCCTCTTCACCAGCCCGTCACGTTCCATGGCCCGCAGGGTCTGCGTCAGCATCTTCTGGCTGACGGTGCCCACCGCCTCGCGTAGCCGTCCGAACCGCATCGTGCCCCGCTCAACCAGCACTTCCAGCACCAGCATCGTCCATCGGTCCGCCAAGCGGCCGATCAGTTCCTTGACCAAGACCTCGATCCGCGGGTCGAGGTCGATCGGAGGCGTCACAGGCGCGTATCGCCGGGCGGCAACGATTTGGTCATCCGTGAACGGCAGAGCGGATCTAGTCGGCTTGGTTTCCATAAGGTGCGTATAGCACTCTCGCGTGCCTACTTTCCACGAGAGACCGCTGTTTATACGTCCCTGGTCTCAGGAGATGGCAGGCCCATGAAACTCATCGATCGCACCATTCTGATCACTGGTGGCAGCAGCGGGATCGGCCTCGAACTGGCGAGGCAGCTCCTAGCCCGCGGCAACGTAGTGATCGCGACCGGGCGCGATCGGGCGCGCTTGGATCAGGCGGCCTCCGCGGTGCCCGGCCTGCACACGATCACGGCCGACGCCGCCGATGCCGAAGCGATCCGGGCACTGCATACCGAGGTGGTCGAGCGGTTCCCGCGGCTCGACGTGCTGATCAACAACGCGGGCATCATGCGGAACATGAGCTTGCTCGAAGATCGGCCATTAGAGGATCTGACCCGCGAGGTCGGGATTAACCTAGAGGGGCCGATGCGGATGGTGCAGAGGTTCCTGCCCGACCTCCGGCGGCGTCCCGAGTCGATGGTCGTCAACGTCACCTCCGGCTTGGCGTTCGTGCCGTTCAAGATCGCGCCGGTCTACTCGGCGACCAAGGCGGGCCTGCACGCCTACACTCGGTGCCTGCGCGCCCAGCTTGACGGAACGAGCGTCCGCGTCGTCGAGCTCGCCCCTCCCGGGACGGAGACGCCGCTGTTCAGAGGCGAGTTCGAGGCCGAGATGGCAAAGCAAAAGGGGATGCCCGTTGCCAAATTGGTTGAGCAGGCGATCCGCGGTATCGAGGCCGGGCGCCCGGATGTCCGGCCGGGCTTGTCCCGCGTGCTATGGCTCGGCGGGCGGCTGGCGCCGACGACGATGTTCAAGCAACTCGCCAAGCTCGGTTAGCACATTCCTCAAAACACGGGACAGCCTAGAGTTCCCGAATGACGGGTTTAGGGACATACGGATATGGGGAGGGAACGGCACAGTTGGGTCGCTAGCGGAAGCTCGCCACGAAGGCAGCAATCTGATCTCGGGTGTGCAGACGCTGCTTGCTACCTTCGAATATGCGGTAGAGCCGTTCATGGCCCACAAAGGAAGTCGGCGTCGTGCAGGTCCAGTAGTCTTGCGCCCACGCCAGTAAGGCGTCCTGGTCACTCGGCTTCATGCCACGCCGTAGACCGCGAGCGAGCGAGCAAGCCCGCCCGACAGTCGTCCCACGCCATATCAAGCCAGATGAGCATGTCCGCCCGCGGTAGCGCGACCTCCGCGAGCCAACCATATACCCCCTCAATCACCCAGCCATCGCCTTCAGCGAGATCGGCTACACGGCCTATCGCATCAGCCTCGTCGCGCTTGCGTCCATCCGTATGCCAGTGGACGAGATCGAGATCGTAGACGGAGAGGTGCAAGGCAGCGCCAACGCGCTCGGCCAGCGTGCTCTTACCCGAGCCGCTATTACCGACGATCATCCAACGTGCGCTGCGGCAGGAAGCCATCGGCTCACATCATACTGCTACAATTCATTTTCCACCACGAACCGGTTCCACTGCTCGGCTCGTGAATGTCTGCTACCGGGAAACTCCCACGTCGGATGGAATGGCTGGGTTGGGTCGCTTCCGGAATGGCCGCTCAGTGTGGGATTGAGACCGTCTGCCTTTGAAGGTTTTTTACACCGGAGCAGACGCTGACCGCGCGGCTGCTACCCTTCATTGTCGGCGACTCGGACAAAACTAACGATGACGCCGGACATCTCACCGTCGATCCGTGAGGGGGTTAGACGGGCGCGGTAGCGGTGACCGTCCGTCCCGTCGAGCAAGCGATCCATCATGCTGCCATCGCTCATGACCGCGCGGGCGTCCTCGCTCAACCACGAGAGTGAGAACGGCGCCGCGAAGTTGCTCAGCAGTCGTCCCCGATCCCGTATTTGTATGCCGAAGATCCGCGCCGCCGCATCGGTGATCGTCCGTATGCGCAATTCGGTGTCGAGAAACACGCTGGTGATCTCAGTGCTCGCAAAAAGCGCCGCTTGCTCAGCCGTCAGACGATCCAGCGCCTGGATCTTGGAAGAGAGTTCACCGTTGACCGTATGCAGTTCCTCATTGATCGATTGGACCTCCTCCTTTGAGGCTTCCAACTCCTCGTTCCCGGACTGCATCTCCTCGTTGACCGAGTACAATTCCTCGTTCGAGGATTTCACCTCCTCCAGGGCAGTCTCGTACTCTTCGACGATCGCTTGTAGGCGCTCGCGCGTCAGCGTCAGTTCACGTTCCAGCCGCCGTACTGTCTCATCCCGCCCGATCTCCGCCTGCGTCGCGGATGCCTCACGGTCCGCGGCAGGGGCGGTCTCGGTGAACACCACCAGAAACAGCGGCTCGACGCCGGGACGTGGCGCCATCGGACTGACGGTCAGCGCGAGGGGCTGACGCAGCCCGTTGGGCAGATCGATCTCCAGGCCCGTGCGGGCGACCACCGTATTCGTCTCGATCGCCTCCCGCAGGGCCGTCCGCAGTTCCAACCGCAGGCCCTTGGCTACCAGCGCCGCCAACTCGTGCGTCGGCTGGCCCGGCGCCACCCCGAGGACCGTGTCGATCCGGGCGGAGTAGTGCACGGCCTCGCCGACCCGCGTCACTACGGCATGCGGTGGGGCGAACTTGGCCAACACCTCGGCATCGACGATGTGGCGAAGGTTGGCGTGTGCCAGTGCCCCCTGGGGTTTCGTGCGGGCGCCGGGGGGGACATTGGACCAAGCGTCCCCGTTCATCACCGGCAGCCGCGCCGGGAGGACCGTGTTCGTCGCCTGGAAGATGCGGTGCCACTTGTCCACGGTGGCGAACAGATCCTCGAACCGGGTGACGTTCTCGGCCATCCCGATGAACAGGTATCCGTTTGGCCGCAGCGCGTAGTGCAGCGTCGGCAGCATACGCTCCTGAGCCTCAAGCCCGAGGTAGATCAGCAGGTTGCGGCAGGAGACGAGGTCGAGCCGGGAGAACGGCGGATCGCGTAGGACGCTGTGCGGCGCGAAGGTGCAGAGATCGCGCACTGCTTTGGCGATCACTAGGCTCTCGCCCTCGACGACGAAGTGGCGTGCGACCCGCTCCGGCGAGATGGTGTCGAGGTACGCGCGGGGGTAGCGGCCGATCCGGGCGACGGTGAGCGAACGCTCGTCGATGTCGGTGGCGAAGATCTGAACCCGCGGCGGTGCGGGCAGCGTGACCATGTGTTCCATCAGTAGAATGGCGATCGAGTATACCTCCTCGCCGGTCGAGCAGGCGGGGACCCAGACGCGGACCGTTTCCTCGGTGGCACGCCCCTCGAACAGCTTCGGGATCACCAGCCTGGACAGCGCGTCGAAAGCCTCGGTATCGCGGAAGAACTTGGTCACGCCGATCAGCAGATCGCGGAACAGCGCCGCCGCCTCGGCCGCGTCCGTGCGCAGCCGTTCGAGATAGTCGTCCGGCCCACCATGGTTGCCCACCGTGATCCGCCGGGCCAACCGCCGCCGGAATGTGGTGGGCTTATAGCCCGAAAAATCGTGTCCGACTTGACGGCGCAGGATTGAATGGATCTCAGCCAGCACGCCCGCGGCGACCTCGACGCCGTTCGGGTCATCGTCCGAGTTTGGCTCGGGTTGCCCTCGTCCGACGCTGTGGGTCATGATCAGCGCACCCATGTCCTCGGCGGATGCGTGATAGTCTACATACCCGGTTCGCAGCGCGCTGATCGGCATGTCGGGCGTCTCCGGCCCATTCTCGCCTGGAGCTTGCGCGAGTGTGAGACCGCCGTGTTCCTTGATCGCCTTGACCCCGATCGCGCCGTCGCTGTCACCGCCCGAGAGGATCACGGCGACGGCACGCTCCTCCTGGTCGAGCGCCAGTGCGGTGAGGAAGACATCGATGGGTTTGGGCTCGCGTAGGCCCGGCTCCAGCTGGGTCAGGGTCAGGCGACCCTGGCGGATGCCGAACACCACGCCGGGGGGCATGACGTAGACGTGATCGGGCTGTACGGCCGAACCGTCGGCAGCGACCTCCATCGGCATGGCGGTGAACCGCGCCAGCACCTCGGGCAGCAAGCTCTCACGGTCCGGGCTGAGGTGGGTAATCACCACGACGGCGGCGCCGAAAGGCCGGGGCAGTCCTGCGAAGAAGCCCCGCATGGCCTCGATCCCGCCCGCGGAGGAACCGACGCCGATGATCGGGAAGGGTTTGTGCGCTGTCATCCCGTCGGCCCCAGACCTGAACCGAACGATTACCGTGCCGCGAGGGACCGGTATCTCAGTCGTCGGATGCAGGGATAATCTACTTATCGTGGGCCGCCGTCACCTACTCTGCAGCAGTTCCTGGGTGTTGAACGAGACGCAGCGTGCGCGTGCCTCGGGATCCGGCAACCGCAGGAACAATCGCATCACCGCCAAAGCCTGCCATCTCCCCACGGGATGCCGCCTCCCCCATCTGCCCAGCGAACCGTAGCGGTTCGGTCGCGAAGAAGCTGGCGACTGGCACACCGAGAGCGCTCGCGATAAGTTTGAGGGATGCATCACTCGTAGAGTCTGCAGCTTCGTCGTCCATGTTGACGCCTCCGCCGACGCTTGGAATGTTTTAGTGCACGACAACCTTTTCCGTGCGTAGGCTGGAACCCAACGCGATGCGGCGGCCGACATGCAGCAGTACATGACTAAGAAGCGCGCGGGTCTTCGGTTCCCCTTCATCCTCGGCGAGTTCATAAGCCCGAATGAGATATTCGACCAAAATCTTTGAGGGAGCGTCGCGATCTGCATCTGTTGCGTGCTCATATTGCGGCTGAGCCAAGGCTCGCGTTTGCTGACGCGAATGCTCGACGAGGTCGCGTGAGATTTGCAGGGCTAGTCGTGTTTCCTCGGCAGCGGAACGTAATTCGCGGGCAATCGTCAAGTTGCGATCGATGACATCAGCCTTGGCCATATCGCATCCTCCCAAAGACTATGGGCCATCTGTAGCACGGATTGCTCACACTGTTCCAATCGAGTTGATATGCACCATTTTTATGCGATCGGTAATAGGTTGTACGCAATTAGATATTACAAATTTATATCACACAACCTACAATATCTCCGATCTTGCTGAGCGGTCGCCGAATGGCTGCTTCCAGGTTGTGCAATAGTGATCTGGAACGTCTGGGTTGGGTCGACAGCGGAAAGTCTCCTTCTCGACGTACTGCTCTCAATTGAGCACCGAATCCGCGAACACCGCTCCTGTTCCCCCTGGTCTTTTCCCTGCACGCTACATTCTGTTTCCCTGTTCGCTGACTTAGGGAAAAGCCTGCTAAGCCATTCTTGTCGCTGCTAGGTTCGAAGGCCGCATACGTTCGATCCGCAAATTTCCGGATATATTCGGTGTATTTTCCGTAGTAACAGGGAAAAGACGCGCCGAGACCATTTCGCGCCTGACTGTCTGCACCACCAAGGACCTTCGCGCCTCCGGCGCGGTCCGGGTGGTCGTCGAAGTCCATCATATCCCACTGCACGAGTCCGGGTGTTCCGCCGACGGCGCGTCTCTTCGGCGCCGTCATGCCCGGATCGACGGCCCGTCCGCCCCCGGTTTCCCCCGTCCTCATTCCTGTTCCCCGCGATGCTGCGCTCGGCCTTCGATTGGTTCTTCCGTGACCGCGCCAGCGGGCGGATCGTCATCGGCCAGTGGCCGAACCTGCCGCTCTGGCTGTTCGGCGTCACGCAGGCCGTGGCCTGGATCGCGGGGGAGGGGACCACGGTCGGCCGCTGGGCAGACATCGCCTCCTGGGTCGCCCTCGCGGTGTGGGCGGGCGACGAGGTGCTCCGAGGGGTCAACCCATGGCGGCGCTGCTTGGGGGGCGCGGTGCTCCTCGGGATGGCCGCGCGCCTGATCGTCTGATCGCCCCGGCCGCGCCGTCGCCCCGACGCGCTCGGATGGGAAAGGCCTGGACGCATCCCCGCGCGTCTCGGCTCAAGGATGTCCCTCGCCGTCCGCGATCGGGCCGCCGAGGGGACGCCTGCGGCGCGAAGTCCGACACCGGGCGGGAACGGCGCATGTCCGCGCCGCCCCGGGCCGGCCCCCGCCTTCCGGCGCCCCGGTGCTACGCGCGCCCGTCCAGTTCCGCGACGCCGCTGCTGCGGTCCGCGTAGGCGGCCTGGAAGGCGGGGCGCTCCTGCCAACGCCGCCAGAACGCATCGAGATGCTCGAAGCGCTCGTCCAGGGGCGTCGCGTTCACGGGGAACTTCGAGAACGCGATCGCCGTGGCGAGGGTGATGTCCGAGAAGGTCGGCGCATCGCCGCCGAGCATCCAGGGGCGACCATCCGACAGGTGCCGGTCCACGAGCCCCGCATGGGCCAGGGCCTCCTTGCGGCAATGCTCGCCCCAGGCCGGGTTGTGGGTCAGTTCCAGCTTCGGCCCCAAGCCCTGATGCATCACATGGAACATCGTGGTGATGCGGTAGAGGACATGGACCCAGATGCGGTTGTCCCACATCGCGTCGAGGCCCTGCTCCAGGGGGGTCTCCCCCATGATCCGGCGACCGGGGAAGGCTTGATCGAGATAGCGCGCGATGGCGGCCGTCTCCGACAGGATGCCGCCGTCGGCGAGCTGGAGGGTCGGCGTCTCGCCCCAGGGATTCATCTTGAGGTGGCGCCAGCCCCGCTGCTCGCCCCCCGGGGCCATGTCGTAGACCACCTCATCGAACTGCCCGGCGATGCCCTTCTCATGGAGGAAGAGGCGCAGGCGCTGCGGGTTCGGGAAGGCCGAGGGCGAGGTGTAGAGGCGGAGCGTGTCCGTCATCGAGGCGTCCTCCATATCGTTACCTACCGTGCGGCAGGTAGGTGCCCTGGGATACGGGCTTCCCACCGTCCTTGTCAAAGCCTATCTGTCGTCAGGTAGCAGGGGTCGGGAATGAGTGGCGAGACGACGAGGGACCGCGTGATGGAGGCCGCGCGCCTGACGGTGCAGGATCTGGGCTACGGCGGTCTCAGCTTCCGCGAGCTGGCCAAGGCCGTCGGCATCAAGAGCGCGAGCATCCACTACTATTTCCCGACGAAGGGCGCGTTGGGCGAAGCGATCATGCGCCGCTACGTCGAACACTACGCGCGCTATCTGGAGGGGATCCTGGAGGGGGGCGCGGATCGCGCGACCGCGCTGCGCCGCTACACCGACGTCTTCCGGGAGACGCTCCTGAACGGCAACCGCCTGTGCCTCGCCGGAATGCTCGCGGCCGAGCGCAACGAACTTCCCGCCGAGGTCCGCGCGGAGGTCGTCGCGTGGGGCGAGATGAACGAGCGCTGGATCGCGCGGGTCCTGGCGCTCGGCGGGGCCGCCGGGGCGGAGGACCTCCGGGGGCGGGCGCGGGCCATCTTCGCGGCGGTGTCCGGGGCGCAGATGGTGGCGCACGGCCGTCACGAGGTGGCCGTCTACGACGAGGTCGTCGCGACCTACCGGGCGAGCGGCCTGATCCCGTAAGGGGGAGCGAGCCTCCCCTGCGCCGGGCCGCTCCTATCGCCCCGGAGCCCGGGGCGGCCGCGAGCCGAGGTTCCCGCGCAGGGTCCGCGCCTCGTACTCGTCCCGGAACAGGCCCCGTCGGCGCAACTCCGGCAGCACCAGTGCGATGAAGTCGTCGAGGCCGCCGGGCAGGGTCGCCGGCATGATGTTGAAGCCGTCCGCCCCGTGGGCGCGGAAGCGCTCCTCCATCTCGTCGGCGATCTGGGCCGGCGTCCCCACGATCTGCGAATGGCCCCGGGCGCCCGCGATCCGCAGGTAGAGCTGGCGCAGGGTCAGCCCCTCGCGCCGGGCGAGGTCGAACATCAGTTGCTGGCGGGACTTGGCGCCGTTGGCCTCGGGGAGGGCGGGCACGGGGCCGTCCGGGTCGTGGCCCGAGAGGTCGAACCCGCCGATCATCCGCTCAAGCAGGGCGAGGCCGACCACGGGGTCGATCAGGTCCTGGAGTTCCTCGAACTTCGCCCGGGCCTCGGCCTCGCTGCGCCCCACCACGGGGAACAGGCCCGGCATCACCTTGAGGTCGTCCCGTTCCCGGCCGAAGCGGGCCATGCGGTCCTTCAGGTCGCCGTAGAACTCCGTCGCCTCGGCCAGCGTCTGGTTGGCGGTGAAGACGATCTCCGCGGTGCGGGCCGCCAGATCCTTGCCCGGCCCCGAGGCGCCGGCCTGCACCACCAGGGGCTGCCCCTGGGGCGTGCGCGAGAGGTTCAGCGGCCCCCGCACCTCGAAATGCTTGCCCCGGTGGTTCAGGGGGCGGAACCCGTCCGGCTTCGAGAACTGGCCGCTCTCCCGGTCGATGACCACCGCCCCGTCGTCCCAGGTGTTCCACAGGCCGAGGACGACATCCACGAACTCCTCCGCCCGCTCGTAGCGGTCGGCGTGGCGGGCGATGGCGTCGTCGCCGAAATTGGCCGCCTCGGCATCGGTGGTCGAGGTCACGAGGTTCCAGCCCGCCCGGCCACCGCTCAGGTGGTCGAGGGAGGCGAAGCGCCGGGCGACGTTGTAGGGCTCGTTGAAGCTCGTGGAGGTGGTCGCCACGAGGCCGATCCGGCCCGTCACGGCGGCCAGCGCCGAGAGGAGCGTCACGGGCTCGAAATGGGTGGAGCGGGCGGTGCGCTCGCTGGCGCGGAGGTTCCCGTCGCGGATGCCGGAGCCGTCCTCCAGGAACACGAGGTCGAACTTCGCCGCCTCGGCGCGCCGCGCCCAGCCGACGTAGCGCTCCAGGACGAGGCCGCCATCCGCCTCGCTCTCGGGGTGGCGCCAGCCCGCGATGTGGTGGCCGGTGGCGTAGAAGAAGGCGCCGAGGCGCAGGGTATCCTGTCTCATGACCCGATCAGGCTTGCCGGTTCGACGGGGGCCCGGCCGGACGATGCCGGAGCTTGCGGCGGCGACCGGCCCCCGTCAACGCGAGGACCGATCTTAATCACGGGGCGGTTCGCGGAGGAACACCCCCGCCCGACCCGGATCGGGCCCCCGTCGCGGGGGGCTGGAGCCGGCGCGCGCGCACGGTGCCGGGGATGGCGGCGAGGTCGCGCAGGATGTCCTGCGCGTCGCCGGCGCCGACGGTGGCGTCCACCACCACGTAGCCGTACTCGCCGTCCGTCTGGAGGTGCTGGGCGTCGATGTTCAGGGACCGGCCGGAGAAGACCGTGTTGATCCGCCCGAGGACCCCCGGCACGTTGCGGTGCATGTGCAGGAAGCGCGTCCCGGAAAGGCGCGGCGGCAACTGCACCTGCGGAACGTTCACCGCCCCCACCGTGGAGCCGGTCCGTAGGAAGTCCACCAGCTTGCGCGCCACCTCGGAGCCGATCCGGTCCTGGGCCTCCTCCGTGGAACCGCCGATATGCGGGGTGAGGATCACGTTCGGGATGCCCTGGAGGGGCGAGACGAACCGGTCCGCGTTGGAGGTCGGCTCCACGGGGAACACGTCGATCGCCGCCCCGCTCAGGTGGCCGTCGCGCAGGGCTTCGGCCAGGGCGTCGAGATCGACCACCGTGCCCCGGCTGTTGTTGATGAGGCACGCACCGGGCTTCATCGCGCGGATGCGGTCCGCGTCCAGCAGGTTGTGGGTGAGGGGCGTCTCGGGGACGTGCAGGCTCACCACGTCGCTCACGGCCAGCAGCGCCTCGAAGCTCTCGGCGGGCTCGGTGTTGCCGTGGCGGAGCTTGTCGGTGAGGTCGTGATAGAGGACCCGCATCCCCATCGCCTCGGCGAGGTTCGAGAGCTGCGCGCCGATATTGCCGTAGCCGACGATGCCGAGCGTCTTGCCCCGCACCTCGAAGGAGCCGGTCGCCGACTTGTCCCAGCCCCCCGCATGGGCCGAGGCCGAGCGCGGCAGGATGCGCCGGAGCAGCATCACGATCTCGCCGACGGTGAGTTCGGCCACGCTGCGGGTGTTCGAGAACGGCGCGTTGAACACGGGAAGCCCCCGCGCCCGCGCGGCCTCCAGGTCGACCTGGTTGGTGCCGACGCTGAAGCAGCCCACCGCCACGAGGTCCGGCAGGGCGTCGAGGAGGGCCGCCGTCACCGTGGTACGGGAGCGGATGCCGAGCACCTCCACCGGGGCGAGCTCCGCAGCCTCCCGCGGCCCCAGGGCATGGGACAGGCGGCGCACCGGGCCGATCCCCGCCTGGGTGAAGGCCTCGACGGCGGTGGGGGCGATGTTCTCGGTGAGGACGACGTGATCGTGGGGCAAGGTCGAAATTCCACCGCTCCAGCGAGCGCGATCCCGCGTGCGGACCGGCTCGTTCGATTTACCGGACGGTTGCTACCAAGCCCCGCCCCCCGCCGCAAGGGAGGCGGGGGGGAGGGCCAAGGAACCCGCGACGGTCGTACCCTGAGAACGGGACCGATCCATTTCTTGGTGAGACCGCGAGGGTCTCCCCCGGCGACGTTCTGCAAAAAGAACATCCTTTCCCCCGGCCTTCCGGGGCTGGTTCGGAGAGGCGGGCGGGCGTAGTCCCCATCGGTCCGTTCCGGTCCCGCAGGGGACACCGGGGCGGCCACCCGCCGGCGACGTGACCCGGCGCGACCGATGGGGATGGAGGATGTGGGGCCTCGTGATGGTCTCGCTCGTCCGGGCGGTGACGGCGGCTTTCGTGGTCGTCTCCGCCTCGGTGCTGGCGGAGGTGCTCGGCCCGGTCTGGGGGGCGCTCATCATCAGCCTGCCGGTGGCGTCCGGGCCGGTCTACGTGTTCATGGTCCTGGCGCACGAGACCGGCTTCGTCGCCGGGGCCGCCCTGAACGGATTCGCGGCGAACGCGGCCACCGGTTTGTTCCTGATCGTCTACGCGATGCGGGCCTCCCGCCGGACGCTGGCGCGGGCCCTGGGGCCGGCGGCTTTGGCCTGGATCGGCGCGGCCACCGCCATCGCCTCCGTGACCTGGACGCCGCTCACAGCCCTGCTGCTCAACGGGGCCGTCTACGGGGTGGGCATCCTCCTGGTCCGCCCCGCCCCGCAGGCGCCGCTCTCCCCGGGGCGGCCCGTTGCCCGGCCGCGCCCTGTGGACCTCGCGATCCGCGCGGGGGCCGTGGCCCTGTTCGTGACCTTCGTCCTCGGCGTCAGCTTCGCCCTGGGACCGGCCTGGACGGGGGTGATCGCGGCCTATCCCGTCACCCTCACCTGCACCTTCGCGATCCTGCACCGCCGGGCGGGCGGGGCGACGATGGCGCAGCTGGCGAGCCTGACGATCCGGGGCGTCTTCGGCTTCGGCCTGACCCTGCTGACCCTGCACCTGACGATCGAGGCCCTCGGAGGCGCGCTCGGCCTCGCCGTGGCGCTCGCGGTGTCCCTCATCTGGTCGGCGGGGCTGCTCGGCCTGCAACGGCGGGCCCACGCCCGGGAGCGGCCGCGCTCCCGGTCGGACGGGGCCTGAGACCCCCGCCTCCCTCGGGTCGGCGTGGGCGCGCAGTTGCTTCGTCCGGGTCTCGGTAAGCGCCGTCTGACAGGTGAGAGCTTCTTCTGTGATCCCTAGATCAAGAAAGTAGCTCTCACTCATTGGTTGTGACGCATTTTCTTTCACCGAACCGGCATCCACTTCGGCGGAAAATGCTCCGGTTCGGCGGTGCGCCCGGTGCCGCCGTACCACTCGAACCCCGTGAGGACGCACTCGCCGTCGCGGAAGGCGATCCAGTGCCTCTGCGCCTCGATCAAGGCCTTGCGCCACTCGGACCGCGCCTCCTCCGGTACGTCCGTCCCGGCGATGGCGGCTTCGACATCCTTCTGGGCGCACCACGCCACCTCGGGGGTGGCCATGGCCTCGCGGCAGTCGATGGCCGGCTGGGCGCGGGCGAGGCCCGGCATCAGCGCCACGGCGACGGCGGCACCGCGAAGCAGCATCTGCGGCATGGGATGCCCCCTCATGGCCCGGCGGCGGGATCGCCCCCCCGCATCAGCCGCCCGTCGGCGACGCGGGTCGTGAGGCCCTCTGCGTCGAAATAGGTCAAGACCGGCATGGTCATGTTGCGGCCGATCCCCGTGGCCTCCCGGAACCGTCCCACGGTCAGCAGCCCCTCAGGGTGCGCGGCGGCGACCCGGCGGGCCCGCTCCGTCAACTCGGCGAGCACGGCGGGCAGGACGTAATAATGCCCGGAGACGCGCCTCAGCCAGCCGAGGCGTCCGAACTTGTCGAGGGACGGCCGCAGGGCCTCCGGGTCCCGCTCGACCCGCGCGGCGAGGTCCGCTAGGCGGGGCTGGTCGAGGCCCGCCGCCTCCAGCACGGCGCGGACCGCCTCGTAGAGCGCCGCCTCTGGCGGGGCGAGGCGGACCTCGTGGCCCGGAAGGTGGTGGAGCGGGCCCCTCTGGGCCAGCGCGCCCCGGGCGAGGAGGGGGGCGAGCGCCGCCCGCAGGGCCGGGCGCCCGCCGGCGGGCAGGCGCTCGCCGATCTCCTCCGCGCTCAGGCCCGGGTTGTCCGGCTCCGCCCCGTGGACCCTGTCGAGGAGGGCCAGGATCGCGTCTCCAAGCGCGTCGATCCGGGCGCGGGGAAAGCCCAGGCGCCCCCTCGGCGTCGCCACCGCCACAAGGCCGAGGGTATCCCCCAGGGCCTGCATCGCCGTGGGGGGCAGGTTGCGCGACCGGGCGAAGTGGTCGAGGTCGGCCCCGTCTTCGCCGAGGGACAGGAGACCCGCCAGGGCCGCCCCGTGGTCCGGGGTGTCGAGGGCCTCCACCACGGCCCGGCGGGCGGGGGTCCAGCCTCCCCGCGTGGGCGACGCGGTATCGATCACCCGCCCCCCGCCCAGCGTCCGCGAGGCGGAGATGTCGCGCAGGACGAAGCGGTCGCCGTGCAGGGCGCCGAGGCTGGCGTCGAGGGCGATCCGCACCCGCGCCTCCCCGCCGGGAACGAGGGTGGCGCCCGGCGGCAGCAGCACCCGTCCCGTGGCCGAGGCCGCCCCGAGATGGAGGTGGACGGGGGTGCGGTGGCGCAGGCGCTCCTCCCCAGACAGCAGGCGGAGCGCCACGTCGAGGCGGCTCGTCGGCGCATGGAGCCGGGGCGCCAGGATCCAGTCGCCCCGGTGGATGCCGGCCCGGTTCAGCCGGGCACCGGTGAGGTTCAGGGCGCAGCGCTGCCCGGCCCCCGCGCCCTCGGCGGCCTCGTTCTCGGCCCGCAGGCCCCGGACCCGCACCTCGACGCCGCCCGGCGACAGCAAAAGGTGGTCCCCCACCCGCACCGTGCCGGAATGGACGGCCCCGGTGACGACGAGGCCCGCCCCCGGCACGGTGAAGCAGCGATCGACCGCGAGGCGGAAATCCCCCGCTCCCGCCGAGTCCGGCGGGGTCGCGGCGGCTTCCTCCAGGTGCCGGGCCAGGGCGGGGATGCCGACGCCGCCGAGGGCCGAACAGGGGAGGACCGGAGCCCCCGCGAGCGTGGTGCCGGCCAGCGCGTCGCGGATCTGTCCCTCCACCTCGGCGAGGCGCGCGGCATCCACGCGGTCGCTCTTGGTGAGGGCGACGGCGCCCCGGCTCAGGCCGAGGAGATCCAGGATCGCGAGGTGCTCGCGGGTCTGGGGCATGATTCCGTCGTCGGCGGCGACGACGAGGAGGGCGAAGCCGACGCCCGTGGCCCCGGCCACCATCGTGCGCACGAGGCGCTCGTGGCCGGGCACGTCCACGAAGCCGACGGCGTGGGCGCCGAGCCGGGTATAGGCGAAGCCGAGGTCGACGGTGATGCCCCGGGCCTTCTCCTCCGGCAGCCGGTCGGCGTCGATGCCGGTGAGCGCCTTCACCAGGGCGGTCTTGCCGTGGTCGATATGGCCGGCGGTGGCGACGATCATGCGGCCTTCTCGTCCGCGAAAGGTGGCGGCGCGGGAACGCCCCGCGCCGCCTGCCGCCTCAACCCTTGATCCGGGTCTCGGCGAGTTCGGACATGCAGGTGTCGTAGGGGGTGAAGTCCACCCGGTCCGACACCGCGAACAGGGTGAAGGGCGAGTACAGGAACAGGGCCTTGGCCTCGTCCCGCAGGTAGCGCTCCACCTCGCGCACCACCCCCTCCGTCTCGGCCTCCGGCGTGTGCAGGAGCTTCTCGTAGAGGGCGTCGAACCTCGGATCCTCCGGACCCTGGCGCAGGGTCGCGTCACGGCCGAAGAACTCCCGGTGCACGCAGGCCACCGGATATTGCGGCGTCCAGTCGAAGTACCATTCGAGCTTGACGTCGAACTCCGCCGGCGGCTCGTCCTTGGCGCTGACGAAGCGGCAGCCGAGGCCCACCTTGGCGAGGCACTGGCCGATGGCCGCCACCACGCCCTTCCAGGCAGGCGAGGCGACGAAGACCACCTCCCGCCCGCCGAGTCCGAGACCGTCGAGGATGCGCTTGGCGCCCTCGGGATCGTGCGGCATCGGCTTCATCTCCGGGTCCGCGCCGTAGCGGCCGGGCTGGATGAAGGCCGGGATCACCGTGCCGTAGCCATGCGCCCCGTGCCGGAGCACGAAGCCCTGGTCGATGGCGAGGTTGAGGGCCCGGCGGGCCTCCGGGTTGCGCCAGGGCGAATCCGGGGCGTTCTCGTTGAAGACGCCCGTGAGGATCGTCTTCGCGGTCTTCGTCTGGATCTTGCCGTGCGCGCTGTCCGGGAAGGCCTTCGCCTCGTCCGGGGTTAGGTCGAACACCACGTCGACCCGGCCGTCACCGGCCGCCACCGACTTGATGCCCTCGTCCTTGCCGATGACGTTGTCGTAGACGATCCGGACCGTCGGCTTGCGGTCGGGATTCCAGTAGGTCTCGTTCGGCTCCATGACCACCCGGTCGGAGCGGGAATCGATCAGCGAGACGCCTTCGGTGAGCACGAACGGGCCAGTCCCCCACGGACCAGGCGCGTCGATCACTCACCAATGGCCTTCGGCCGATCCCGTCTTCGGGTCGATGAAACCCCACTCGTTCCAGAATCGCGTCGAGGGCAGGTGCATCCCCCGGAGCTTCATGAGGGCGGCCGAGTCGCCGCCGGGGAAGCGCATGCGGATGGTGCGGTCGTCCACGGCCTCGCAGGTCACGTCCCGGGCGAAGTTGAGGAAGGCCCCCGGCGGGTGCGGGTTGGTCCACTCCTGGACCTTGTCGAAGCCG
This sequence comes from Beijerinckiaceae bacterium, assembly GCA_022702015.1. GTDB lineage: Bacteria > Pseudomonadota > Alphaproteobacteria > Rhizobiales > Beijerinckiaceae > Methylobacterium. The sequence goes on from JAKONI010000375.1 coordinate 15,768, forward strand.
AGCTTGAACATGCCGGCGTCGAAGGGCTCGCCGTCCTGGTAGACGGCCTCGCGCATCGTCAATTCGAGGGTCTCGCCGTCGAGCCAGCGCCAGCTCTCGGCGAGGCTCGGTTGCCCGATCCCGTCGTGATCAACGCGGTTGGCCTCTTCCATCGTGTTCCAGGTGATGGAGAGCCAGTTCACCGGCGACGGATCGACCACCGTCACCGTGTTGTGGGGACCCCAGGGCTGTCCGCCCCCCGGATCCCCCGTCGCATGGTCACTCATGCGCACTCCTCCTGTCGTGACCCGCATGGCGTGCGGGGCCGACCACCCGGATCGGGGCCGGCGCGAACAAGGTAGTGCGCAAGCGCCTTGTCCTCAATCGATCCGGCCGATCGATTTCCTGGAGGGGACGGCGGGGGGCTTCGGGGCCATGCCGGTCTTGTCGTGGCGATGCCGGGCTTGTCGTGGCGTTGCCGGGCTTGGCCTGCCGGTCCGGGCGCAGTAGGCCTCTCGTCCCGCTGTCTGAGGGTCACATGCGGATGGACGGCACCCTTCGCGAGCGGCTCCGCCCGCCTCCCCTGTCCGAGGCGTCGCCGCTGGCGCGCGAGCGCGTCGAGGAGATCGCGCCCGCCTTCGCGGCCGGCTTCCTCACGCCGCCCCTGCGCGCCCTGCTGCTCACCCTGGCCGAGCACTCGCCATTCCTCTGGGGGCTCGTGGCGCGGGACCCGGCACGATTCGCGGACCTGATGGACCGAAGCCCGGAGGCGGCCGACGCGGATCTCATCGCCCGCCAGCGGGCGGCGGGGGCGACCTGCCGCAGCGAGGCCGACCTCGCGCGGGTGGGTCGCCAGCTGCGGATCCAACGGCGGGAGCACGCCCTCCTCGTGGCCCTGGCCGATCTCGGGGGCATCTGGGATCTCGATGCCGTGACGCGGGCCCTGTCCGGTTTCGCCGACGCCTCCGTCGCGGGCGCGGCCGAC
>JAKONI010000379.1 GCA_022702015.1 Beijerinckiaceae bacterium
AGCAACAGGTCCGGCAGCCACATGGCGATGCCCGGCACGAGGCAGAGGATCAGGATCGCCACCGCCATCAGGATCACGAAGGGCAGCGTGCCCCAGATGATGTCCGAGAGCGGGATATCCGGGGCGATGTTCTTGATGACGAAGATGTTGAGGCCCACCGGCGGGTGGATCAGCCCCATCTCCATGGTGATCGTCATCACCACGCCGAACCACACCAGATCGAACCCCGCCGCCTTGAGGGGCGGCAGGATGATCGGCGCCGTCATCAGGATGATCGAGACCGGCGGCAGGAAGAAGCCGAGCATGATCACGAGGCCCAGGATCGTCAGCAGCAGCAGCCACGGGGACAGCTGCATCGCCACGATCGCCGCCGCCGCAGACTGCGAGATGTGGAGGTAGCTCATCACGTAGGCGTAGAGGAGCGACATGCCGATGATCAGCATCAGCATGGTCGATTCCCGCAAGGTCGCGGTGAGGATCGGGTTCACGTCCCTGAACCGCCACACCCCGTAGATCACCGCGATCAGCGCGAGCGCGAGGAGGCCGCCGAGGCCGGCCGTCTCGGAGGGCGTGGCGTAGCCCCCGTAGAGCGCCACCATCACGCCGGTGAGCAAGATCACGAAGGGCAACACCCGGGGCAGCGTCGAGAAGCGCTGCGCCATGCTGTAGTTCTCGTCGGCGAGGATCGGCGAGGCCGGCCCGCCGCGCTCCAGGACGTCCTTGGCCGTGGCGTATTCCCGCCGGAACCGCGCCATCGCCCAGAGGGCGAACAGGCTGACGAGGAGCAGCCCCGGCCCGATGCCCGCCAGGAACAGCCGCCCGAGGGACTGCTCCGCCGCCACCGCGTAGAGGATCATGGTGATCGAGGGCGGCAGCAGGATGCCCAGCGTGCCGCCGGCCGCGATGATGCCGGCGGCGAAGCCCGGGGAGTAGCCGCGCTTGCGCATCTCCGGGATGCCGGCGGAGCCGATGGCCGAGCAGGTCGCCGGGCTCGATCCCGCCATGGCGGCGAACAGCGCGCAGGCGAAGACGTTGGCGATGCCGAGGCCGCCGGGGATGCGGTGCATCCAGGCGTGCATGGCCGAGTAGAGGTCCTGCCCCGCCCGGGACCGGCCGATGGCCGCGCCCTTCAGGATGAAGAGCGGGATCGACAGGAGGGTGATGGAGGCCATCTCCTCGTAGACGTTCTGCGCCACCGTATCGAGGGAGGCGGCGGGCATGAACGCGACCATGAAGGCCAGCGCCACGAAGCCCAGGGCGAAGGCGATCGGGATGCCCGAGAGCATCGCCCCGAGCGTCGCGCCCGCATAGAGGAAGCCGATCGTCGCGGTGCTCATCGGCCCAGCCCCGTCCCGGACCGCGTCCCGCCGGCTTGGCTGGCCGGACGCACGGTCGTTCCCATCGGATCGGGCCCCGCCGGCGTCGCGTCCGGCAAGCCCTTCATGTCACGGTTGAGGTCGGCGCCGAGGCCGATCTTCGGCCTGGCCCACCCCGCGCCGCCCGGCCCCAGCCGGATCGCCTCCGCGATCTGGAGGGCGATCTGCAGGCAGAGCAGGCTCATGCCCGCCGCCATCAGGGTGTAGGGAATCCAGAGGGGCGGTCCCCAGGTCGATTGCGAGACCTGCCCGTCCGCCCAGGCCTCGTGATCGAGGGACCAGCTCTTCCAGGTGAAGAACAGGCAGAAGACGAGGCTGACACAATCCACCAGCACCAGCCGCACCCGGTTGACGGCGGGGGGCAGGAGGCCGGTGAGCGCCTCGATCGCCACGTGGCCCCGCTTGGCCTGCACGGCGGCGGCCGAGCCGAAGGTGGCGCCGACGATGAGGAACACCGCCATCTCGTCCTGCCACTCCGTCGGCTCGTGGAAGACGTAGCGGATGACCACGCTGTAGCTCAGCACGAGGCAGGCCCCGAAGAGCGCCAGCCCGCCGAGCCCCATGATCAGCCGGTTCACTCCCAGGGAGACGCGCTCCAGCGCGCCGAGGGTCCCGGGCAGCCGGGGCTCGGGCGGGGCGTGGACCTCGGCGGGGGCCGTCGCGGCATCGAAACCGTGGCTCATGCGGTCTGCTCCGCCAGCTTGAGGAGTTCGGCGCAGCGGGCGTTCTTCCCGGCGAAGTCCTTCCAGGCCGTGGCCCGGGCCAGCTCGCGCCATTTGTCGAGGTGCGCGTCCGTGAGGTCGTGGATTTGGGCGCCCCGGGCGCCGTAGATCTTCACGATCTCCTCGTCGTCGCCCTTGGCGGCGGCGAAGGAGAAAGCCTCCATCTCCTGCCCGACGTCGCGGACGGCCTTCTGCTGCTCCGGGGTCAGGCCGTCGAACACGATCTTCGACATGATGAGCGGCTCGAGGATGAACCAGAACGAGCGCCCGCGCCCGGCGGTGAGGTTCTTGGTCATCTCGTCGAGGCGGAAGGAGATGAGGCTGGTGGAGGCGCTCACCGCCGCCTCCAGGGCCCCGGTCTGCATGCCGATATACATCTCGCTCGACGGCATGGTGGAGACGATGCCCCCGGCGGACTGGAACATCATGTCCATCTCGCGCCCGCCGCCGCGGATCTTCACGCCCTTCACGTCCTCGGGGACGAGGATGGGCTTCACCTTCGAGGCTACCGCCCCCGACTGCCAGATCCAGGTGAGGATGACGATGCCCTTCTCGGCCAGCGTCGCGGCGAATTCCTCGCCGATCCTCGCGCCGCGCCACTTGGCGGCCTGATCGTAGCTGGAGACGAGGGCCGGCATCAGGGCGAGGTTGGTCTCGGGCACCTCTCCCCCCGCGTAGGAGAGGGGCACGAGGCTCATGTCCAGGGCGCCCTTCCGCACGGCGCTGAACTGGGCCAGCGTCTTCATCAGCGAGGAGGTGGGGTAGACCTGGACCTGGAGCGAACCGTTGGTGCGCTTGCCGACTTCGAGGGCGAAGCGGCGGGCGATGCGATCGCGGGCGTCGCCCTCCTCCAGCGTCCCGCCGGGGAACTGGTGCGACAGCTTCAGGACCCTCGGCGCCTGGGCGCGCAGCACCGCCGGGGCGGCCAGGAGGCCGCCCATGGCCGTCGCCGCGCCGAGCCAATGGCGTCGTGTGATCATCGGTTTCCCCCTGCAAGATCGCGGCGCCTTCAGGCCCGTCGGCCGCAAGCGCGGCAGACTGGCAAACGGTGGCGCCGCCCCGTTTCATCCCGGACAAATGCAACGCTTAATTGCGTTTGTCCGGGGGAAGTCGCCTAATGCTCGGAAGCACCCGCTCCGTTCACGCGAAGGAGCGCCAAGTCATTGTTCATGCGTCGATTTCCCCGCATCGACTGACGCCTCCGCCTGGATCGATGCATCAGGCCACCTGCTCCGCGAGCTTGAGAAGCTCGGCACAGGTGGCGTTCTTGCCGGCGAAGTCCTTCCAGGCGGTGGCGCGGGCGATGTCCCGCCACTTGCCGAGGTTGGCCTCGTCGAGCTGATCGACCTTGGCGCCGGCCTTGGCGAAGAGTTCCTCGACGCGGATGTCGTCCGCCTTGGCGCCGGCCTGCCCGAAGCTCTCGAGTTCGGCGCCGGTGGCCATGATGGCGTCCTGCTGATCCTTGGGCAGGCCGTCGAAGATGATCTTCGACATCATGATCGGCTCCAGCATGAACCAGTAGGAGTGCTGGCGTCCCGAGGTGAGGGCCTTCGACAACTCCTCCAGGCGGAACGAGATCAGGCTGGTGGAGGAGGTCAGCACGGCATCGCAGGCACCGGTCTGCATGGCGGCGTAGGACTCGTTCGACGGGATGGAGAGGGTCGCTGCGCCGGCCTCCTTCATCATCATGTCCATCTCGCGGGAGCCACCGCGCACCTTCATGCCCTTGGCATCGGACGGGGCCACCAGCGGGCGCTCCCGGCTCGCGATGCCGCCCGCCTGCCAGACCCAGGAGACCAGCACGATGCCCTTGGCCGCCAGGATCTCCGTGAGCTTGCGGCCCACCGGGGCGGTCTTCCAGGCGATGGCCTGCGGGTAGGAGGTCACAAGGGCGGGCATCAGCCCGATGTTCATCTCCGGCACCTCGCCGCCGGCGTAGGGCGCCGGGTAGAGCGACATGTCCAGCGCGCCCTTGCGCATGGCGCCGAACTGGGCGTTCGTCTTCATCAGCGACGAGCCGGGGTAGACCTGCACGTCGAGGGCGCCCTTGGTCTTCTCGCCGACCTGCTTGGCGAACATCCGGCACATCCGGTCGCGGAAGTCGCCCTCCTCCATCGTGCCGCCGGGGAATTGGTGCGACAGCTTCAGCGTGGTCGCCGCCTGGGCCGGGCGCAGGCCGAAGCGCAGGAGCGCGGGGGCAGCCAGGGTCGCGGCAACGAGGCTACGTCGTGTCGGCGTCATGTGAACCTCCCGCGCCGCAACCAGGGCGGCGAACGATGTGTGCAATGCGGTATTTCGCTAATACCGTTCTGATTTGCACCAAAGGGGCACAAGTATAGTTTGTCAACGCCCCTGCATAATGCATCCAAGCCCCGGAGCATTACGGCGGGACCACGAATGAACGCCGCGTATAATCCCCGGAGCATTGTGGGCGGAGCCGGAGGCCGGTTCGGCCCACAATGATCCGGCGCGCGACCCGACGCCGGGTCCGCTCGCCGCGCGTGTCACCGGCGCCGGAGGGCCCTAGTGCATCGATCCGGACGGAGGCATCAGCCGAAGCTGGAAAATTTGATGCAAAGACAAAAGCCTAGTGCATCGATCCAGACGGAGGCGTCAGCCGAGTCTGGGAAAATTGATGCAAAAGCAAAAGGCTAGGGCAGAGGCGCATGAACGGAGTGAGTACGTCACTGCACTAGCGATGCTGGCCTGCGCGACTTCGCCCGCCGGGGCGGCGGGGGACTTCCCCCTCGCGTCC
>JAKONI010000292.1 GCA_022702015.1 Beijerinckiaceae bacterium
CGGATTTTGCCGATTATTGCTGACAATCCATTCAGGATTGCTGAACCTGCTTCACTATACAAAACTTTAACAATTGATGCTTCTTCACTCGGGCAAAATTCGTCGCGGAGCCCGTGATGCTGGACTACACGCTGATAGGCTATAAATACGGAAGCAGCACCTTGGCCGGAACGGCGGGCGGGGTGTTGAGCTGGGCCATGGACGGCACCGTCCCGGCCTTCTTCTCGTCCGTGATCGCCTCGGCCTTCGGCGACTGGACGAGCCACGCCAACATTCAGTTCCAGCAGGTCGGCGCCTCGGCCTCGCCGACGATCACGTTCAGTCTCGCCGCGATCGACGGGGTGAACGGCACCCTCGGTTACGGGGGCTCCTCCTACTATGTCGGGTCGAGCGGCCTGAACAAGGCCTCCAGCGGCGGCGTGACCTTCGACAGCGGCGAGAACTGGCACGTCTCAGGGAGCAAGGTCGTCTCGGATGGCGGGGCGGACCTGTTCACCGTCGCCGTGCACGAGATCGGGCACGTCCTCGGCCTCGATCACTACAACGCCAGCCCGGCGATCATGAATGCCGTCAGCAACGGCGCCGTCACCGACCTGACCACCTCCGACATCGACGGCATTCAGTATCTCTACGGCCCCTCCAAGGTCACGGGCCCTTGGACGGGTCTGGTCAGCCAGAATTTCTATAACGCGCGCAACCCCGACGTGGCCTCCACCGGCATCGACGCCGCCACGCATTACAACGCCTCCGGTTGGCGCGAGGGGCGCAACCCGGACGCCTTCTTCTCCACCACCGGCTACCTTGCCGCGAATCCCGAAATCGCCAAGGCCAACACGAATCCCCTGGCGCATTACGATGCGTCGGGGTGGAAGCAGGGGCGCGACCCCTCCGCGAATTTCGATAACGAGCAGTATTTGTTGCACAATGCCGACGTGAAAGCCTCCGGCGCCGACCCGCTCATGCACTTCCTGCAATACGGGCAGGCGGAGGGACGGCAGGCTTATGCCGCCATCGGACGCGCGGCGGATTTCACCCACGGTTCGTTCGACGCCGAGTACTACTTGCTGGCCAATTCCGACGTGGCGAAGGCCGCCATGGCGGCGGGGGGCGACACCTATGCCTTCGCGTTCCAGCACTATCAGGGCAGCGGCTGGAAGGAGGGCCGCGCCGCCGACGCCTATTTCGACAGCGCCTACTATCTGGCCCACAACCCCGACGTCGCCGCCGCCGGCATCAATCCGCTCACTCATTACGACCAGTTCGGCTGGAAGGAGGGCCGCGACCCCTCGGCGGCGTTCCACACCAACGCCTACCTCGCCGCCAACACCGACGTGGCAACGGCGCATATCGACCCGCTCCAGCACTACCTGCAATTCGGGGCCAGCGAGGGACGCCACCTCGCCTGAACGGCGTCAGCGGGACCGTCTTCCCGCACGGAGGGGGTGAGGGCGGAACGTGCCCCTGCGGCCTTCCCGTCACGCCCGACGGGGGCCGACTCGCGCATTAACGGAGCATATACCATCGGGTCTTAGCGCCTCCGCTCATGGTGCAGCACTGGTTGTGCACCGGGACCCGAGGGCCATGAACCCGTTTCTGTCACTCTTCAGCCTGTTCGACAGCCTTATCGATCACGTCGATGTGTTTGCCGCGACGGGGTTGATCCTCGGATTTATTTCCGGCGCCATGCCGGACCGTCGCTCGATCTTGCTCGGGTCGGCCGCATGCTCGGCCTGCTTCGGACTGCACTTCCTGCATCTCGGCGCCCTGACCGGCGCCGCCATGAGCGCCCTGTCCGTCGCACAGAGCCTCGCCGCGGCGGCGTTCGGCGGGCAGGAGCGGCGGCCGACGTGGTTCATGCCCTTCTTCGCGGCCAGCGCCAGCCTCGTGCTCGGCCTCACCGCCGCGACCTGGGCGGGATGGCCCTCCGCCTGCGCCGGGATCGGCGCCCTCTTCGCCCTCCGGGCCCGGTTGCAGCGGGATGAGAGGACGATGCGGTTGCACTTCCTTGGGGCGTCCCTGGCCTGGGCCGGTCACAACAGCCTGGTCGCATCGCCCTTCGCCCTGACCTGCGACTGCCTTACCCTCACCGGGTTGGTCATCGCCCTCGCCCGGTCGGGACGCCCGCGCGCCCTGATCGCCGCGTGATCCCGCCGCGGCGGGGCTTCCCGGGAGCCCCGTCACGGCGGCCAGGGGAGATCTCACCCCCAGTGGCGGCGCCAGCCCCAATGCCGGTGCCAGCCATAGTGCCGGTGCCAGCCGATGGGGCGGTGCCAGCCAAAGGGGCGGTGCCAGCCATAGCCGTAGACCGGGCGGACGAAGTAGGGCCGGCTATACGGGTTGGGCCGGCAGAAGCCGTAATACGTCCGGTGAAAGCCCGGCCCACATCCGCCCTGCGCTTCCGCCGTACCCACGGTCGCGGTGAGGGTAGCCAGGGTGAGGACGGCGGCGCCGATCAGCTTCATACGCATTCGGAAACTCCTCGAATGACAATGGGTGAAGTCCGGCAAGCTAAACCCGCTTTTGTATCGATGTACTTTTTTGTGTATCGTTTCGTTTCACGGCACTCTTGCGGTCTCCGAACGCCTTCGTCGGGCTTTCCCGCCGTCTGAGTCGCGCCCGGGCCCATCGAATGGGGCGGATTGGCCCGCCTCCAGCGGATTGACCGCTCCGAGGGCTGGCTTCATCCCGCACAACTCAGATTGGAATACTTATAATTAAACCCGCAGAACTGTCGGTTCGCGCGGTTTGCTTGATCGGATGAGCGGGATCACCTACTCCCTGGCGGCCCAGCCGGCGATGCGCCGGGGCGGGTTTCCCGCGGCACCGTCGAGGTTACACGCAGTCCCATGCCGAGTCCGCGCGCGATCCTGTTCCGCCTCCATTGGGCCCTGGGCCTGACCGCCGGGTTCGTCCTGGCGGTGGTGGGCCTCACAGGCGCGCTCCTCAGCTACGAGGAGGCGCTGACCGGCTGGGCGAACCGCGACCGGATCGTGGTGACCGCCCGGGACACGGCCCCCCTGACGCCCGGCGTTCTCGCCGCCCGGATCGAGGCGCGGATGGCGGGTGCGAAGGTGGCTCGCCTCACCCTCCGGGACGATCCGGCGGCCAGCGTCGCCGTCCGCTTCGCCCGGGATCCGTCCGCCCCCAAGCGGCCGGGCTCCGTCTACGCCGACCCCTACGATGGCACGGTGCTCGGCCCCGTCCGGTGGGAGGAGGGCTTCGCCACCCTCCTCGACCTGCACCGCTGGCTCCTGCTGCCGGGGGATGGGCGGGGCTTGGGTCGGCAGATCACGGGATTCAGCGCCCTGTCGCTTCTCGTCTTCCTCGCGAGCGGCCTCGTCCTGCGCTGGCCGAAGGTCCACCGGGCGCGGATCTGGCTGCGCCCGAACCTGTCGCGGCCGGGGCGGGCGCGGTGGTGGTCCCTGCACGCGGTGGCGGGGACGTGGCTGATCCCCGTCTACGCCATCATCGCCCTCTCGGGCCTGACGTGGTCGTACGACTGGTTCAAGGACGGGGCGAACCGCATCCTCGTCGGCGCGCCGGAGGCGGTGGGTAGGGCCAAGGCGATGGGCCGGCGGGAGGCCCCCGAGGGAGCGAAGCCCCCGGCCCTCGACGCGGCCTGGGCCGCGTTCCGCGAGGGGGAGGGGCGGGAGGCGGTCCTGGCTCAGATCCTGGTGCCGGAGGAGGGGCGCAAGCCGATTCGCATCCGCTGGTTCGCCCGGTCCGATCCCCGCCCCGCCATGCGCAACGAGGCGCGCTACGAGGCCGGCACCGGCGCCCCGCTCGCGGCGGAGCGCGCCTCGGACCAGCCCCTCGGCCGGCGGATGGCCGGGAACATGCTGGAGGTCCATCGCGGCCGCTTCTTCGGCGACGGGGTGGCGCTGCTGTTCTGCCTCGCCGCCCTGGCGATGCCTGGCTTCGCCGCCACGGGCCTGACCCTCTACATCCTGCGGCGCCGGGCCGCCGGGCGACGGGACGCCAAGCGCCCGCTGGTACCCGCCGCCGCCGAATGAGGCGACGGCTCCGGCGTCAGAGCGTCTTCTCACGCCGAACCGGCATCCCCCTCGGCGGAAAACCCTCTAGAGCCGCACCCGGATGGCGGCGAGCACGGAGAACGGCGCGCCGGGGGTGTTGTTGAACTGATTGGTCGGCTGCTCGATGTAGCGGGCGTTGGTGAGGTTGCGCAGGTTGACCGACAGGCGCCAGCGCTCATCGAAATCGTACCAGACCGCCGCATCGACCCGCGTATAGGCGCCGACGCTGTAGCTCGCGTTGAGGTCCCCGAACCGGGCCCCGACATACGTCACGCCCGCCCCGAGGCCGAGGCCGCGCAGCCCGCCCTCCCGGACCTCGTAGGTGGTCCAGACGTTGGCGCTGAAGGCCGGCACGCCGGCGAGGCGGTTGCCCACGGGGAAGATCCGGTCCCGGGTGATCCGGGCATCCAGGAAGCCGATCCCGCCGATGATCGACCAGCCCGGCAGGATCTCCCCGGCGAGGTCGGCCTCGAACCCCTGCGACCGCTGCTGGCCTGTGATGACCGAGAAGCCGGTGTTGACGGGATCGCTGGCCGCCACGTTGTTGCGGGTGATGCGGAAGGCGGCCGCCGACAGGGTGAGGGTCGGCAGGATATCGAGGCGGGTGCCGAGTTCGACCTGCTCGCCGGTCTCCGGCGGCGGGTTGGTGACGTTGAGGACGTTCGCCGTTTGCGGCGTGAACGAGGTGGCGTAGCTCGCGTACAGCGTCAGCGGTTCGACGGGCCGGTAGATCAGCCCCACCCGAGGGGACGCCCCGAACAGTTCCTGCTCCGGGGCGAGGGCGCGGGTGGTGGGCTGCCGGTTGGCGTAGAGCTGCGTCCCGGTGTCGAACCGCGCCCCGACAACAAGTTGCAGTTGCGGCGTCAGCGCAATCTGATCCTGGAGGTAGAAGCCGAACAATTCGAGCTTCTGCTTGAGGTCCTGCTGCAGGCTGAGGGCGACGGGCCGCGCCCCGAACACCGGGTTCAGGAAGCTCACCGACGGCAGCACGCCCTGCAATGAGAACGGGTGGCGGAAGCCGTTGGTGTATTCGAAGCCGAACAGGGCGGT
>JAKONI010000295.1 GCA_022702015.1 Beijerinckiaceae bacterium
GACCTGTCCGGTTCCTCCGTCGCCGCCCTGTATCGCGCAAGGGGTGAGCCGTCGTGGGACACGCTGGCAGGAGGCCCGGAGGCCGTGCGTCCTCCTCGCGGGGATCCAGCCGGATCGTCCGGGGAAGTTCAGCGCCTCGGTGTGCCGAGAAGCGTTGACACGGGCGCACCCCCCCACCATAAGGGCGGCGCTGAACGTCCGGCGCGGCGTTCACGACCTTGGGGGAATGTCCCGAGCGGCAAAGGGGGCGGACTGTAAATCCGCTGCGTAAGCTTCGTAGGTTCGAGTCCTACTTCCCCCACCAGGTTCTTCGATCTCCACAGACTCAATCCGGCGGCGGGGCGACCCGCACACGCGGCGGGCAGCCCTACTCCCGCTTCGCCAGGGCAGCCTCGATCCGTGCGGCGGCGGCGGCGGAATAGCCCTTCCCTTCCAGGCTCTGGCCAGCCAGCGCCACGCCGGCGAGGTTGCGCCGCGCCTTCCCGGGTTGGAGCCGGGCCCGCAGGGCGTGGGCATCCCGATGGCTCGCATGGGTGATCGCGATGGCGAGGGCGTCCGCCGCGTCGGCGACCGTGAATTCCGCCTTCGGCAACAGGAACCGGACCATCGCCTGAATCTGCGACTTCTCGGCGTGGCCCGAGCCGGCCACGGTCTTCTTGATGAGGTTGGCGGCGTATTCGTGGACCGGCAGCCCGGCCAGGGCCGGCACCAGCAGGGCCACCGCGCGGGCATGGCCGAGCTTCAGCGTCGCCTGCGCGTCCTTGTTGACGAAGGTCTCCTCCACGGCGACCTCATCGGGCTTCAGCGCCTCGCAGATGCGCCCCAGCCCCTCGAACAAGTCCCGCAGGCGCCACGCCAGCGGATGGTCGCCCTCGGAGGTGACGACCCCGCAATCGTGGTAAGTCAGGCTACTGCCGCGCGCGGTGATCAGCCCCCAGCCCGTGCGGCGCAGGCCGGGATCGATGCCGAGGATGCGGACGGGGGCGTTCACGGCGTTCTCCTGCGCGGCCCGGGCGCCGGGATCGGGCGGGGCGTCCGCCGGTGGGCCTGCGTAGCGTGAACGCCCGCCATCGCCAAACGAGGAGCCCCATGCGCGACGAACCCCCGATCAGCCGCTTCCCCCTCCCCGCCCTGGAAGACCTGCCGGCCGACCTGCGCGACCGCATCGCCCAGGTGCAGGAGAAGGCCGGCTTCGTGCCCAACGTCTTCCTGGCGCTGGCGCACCGGCCGGAGGAGTTCCGGGCTTTCTTCGCGTATCATGATGCCCTGATGGACCGGCCCGGTGGCCTCACCAAGGCCGAGCGCGAGATGATCGTCGTCGCCACGAGCGCCGCGAACCGGTGCCTCTACTGCGTGGTCGCCCACGGGGCGATCCTGCGGGTGCGGGCCAAGGATCCGGCGCTGGCCGACGAGATCGCCGTGAACTACGCCAAGGCCCGCATCACGCCGCGTCAGAAGGCGATGCTCGACTTCGCCACGCGGCTCGCCGCCGATCCCGGCTCCGTCGGCCCGGCGGACCACGCGGCGCTGGAGGGGCATGGCTTCACCCCCGACGAGATCTGGGACATCGCCTCCATCACGGGGCTGTTCGCCCTGTCGAACCGCATCGCCAGCGCCGCCGACCTCCGGCCCAACGCGGAATTCCACGGCATGGGGCGCGGGTGAGAACCCCTCACCGGGGGCGTCCCAGCAGGATCAGCGCCGCGCCGGCGAGGCAGATTGCACCGCCGAGGCCATCCCGCCAATCGGGACGCTGGCCCTCCACCAGCCATTGCCACAGCAGCGACGCACAGATGTAGACGCCGCCATAGGCCGCGTAGGCCCGGCCGGCGGCGGCGCTGTCGACCAGCGTCAGCAGGCCCGCGAAGGTGGCGAGCGACGCAAGGCCCGGCAGCAGCCACCACGCCGTCCAGCCGAGGCGCATCCACCCCCAGACGGCGTAGCACCCGCCGATCTCCGCCAGCGCGGCGGCAGCGTAGATCAAGAGTGTCACGTTCCGGTACCGATGAGCGGCGAAAATGAGGCGTCCCGGCGTCTGGCCCCTCGCTGGCCGGACGCGCTGATCCATGTCCTCTCTGACCGCTGAGATGCACGCGGTCCAGCCAGGGGGATCTCGTGGAGATCAGACGCGCCGGGTCACGGTCGTGTACGAACGGACCGGAGGAGTGGTTCACGGGAAGCGTGCGGATCGATCCGCTGTTCGGGCCATCGGAGCCGTCGCGCTCCGGGGGAGTCCTCGTCACCTTCGCGCCGGGGGCGCGGACGGCTTGGCACACCCACCCCCTCGGGCAGGCGTTGATCGTCACCGATGGGCGCGGCTGGGCCCAGTCCGCCGGGGGACCGGTGGAGGAGATCCGGGCCGGAGACGTGATCTGGTTCTCCCCCGACGAGAAGCACTGGCACGGGGCCAACGAGACCAGCGCGATGAGCCACATCTCCGTGCAGGAGGCCTTCTACGGCTCCCCGGTGGTCTGGCTGGAGCCCGTCGGCGATGTCCAATATCGGCGCGGTCCGCCCGACGATCCGGAAGCCGGGTGTTAAGCCCGCAGGGGGCTGATGGGGGCATGAGCGCCGCATCCGTCCCCGACGACACCCACCACGCCCTCCTCCCGCCGGGGGATACGAAACTCCGGGCGGTGATCGAGGACTGGCTGTGCGCCCTCGCCCGGGAGCGCCGCATGGCCGCCAACACGGTGGAGGCCTATGCCCGCGATCTGCGGCAGTTCCTCGTCCACCTCGCGGGACGACGGGGCACGCCGACGCTCGCCATGCTCAACGGGCTTTCCGTGCGGGACCTGCGCGCCTTCATGGCGAGCCGGCGGGCGGAGGAGATCTCCGGTCGGTCGCTGATGCGGATGCTCGCCGGGCTGCGCTCCTTCGGGCGCCACCTGGAACGGGAGGGGCACGGGACGGTCTCGGCCCTGTCCGCCGTGCGCTCGCCGAAGGTCCCGCGACGCCTGCCGCGCCCCCTGCCGGTGACGGCGGCGGTCGCCCTCACCGAGGTCGACACGCGGGCGGGGGAGGAGCGGGAGCCCTGGATCCTCGCCCGGGACGCGGCGGTGCTCGCCCTCCTCTACGGGGCGGGCCTGCGTATCTCCGAGGCCCTCGGCCTGAAGCGGATCGATGCCCCCGAGCCGGGGGTCGATCAGCTGACGGTGCTCGGCAAGGGCGGCAAGGAGCGGATGGTGCCCATCCTGCCCGTCGTGGCGGAAGCGGTGGCCGCCTACCTCGCCGCCTGCCCCATTCCCCTGCCCCCGGAGGGGCCTCTCTTCGTGGGCGCCCGGGGCGGACCGCTCTCGCCCCGGATCATCCAGTACACCGTGGCCCGGCTCCGGGGCGCCCTGGGTCTCCCGGACACCGCCACGCCGCACGCCCTGCGACACTCCTTCGCGACGCACCTCCTCGCCCGCCAGGGCGAGTTGCGGGCGATTCAGGAGTTGCTCGGCCACGCCTCGCTTTCCACGACGCAGCTTTATACGCAGATCGACGCCGCCCGGCTGATGAGCGCCTACCAAGCCGCCCATCCGAGGGCACGGCTGCGGGCGGGGGCCGCCTGAGGGCCTGACCGGGAAATCCCTGCCTCCCGCCCTCGCCCTCATCCTGAGGTGCGGCGATCGCCGCCTCGAAGGAGGGCTCCAGCGATCGCGGCGGGTTCTGGAGGCCTCCTTCGAGGCCACCGCTTCGCGGCGGCACCTCAGGATGAGGGCGAGGATGGGAGAGCCGCTGGCTTTCCGACCAAACTCTCAGGACGAAGGGAGAGATAGGGAGAGCCGCCGGCTTTTCGGTCAGACTCGGAGGCCGATCCCCCCGCGTGGGCGCCCCATCACCGGGGCGCCGCTCCCCTCCCCACGAGGGGAGGAGGCCCTCCTCACACGTGGATGGCGCGCTTGTTCACCGCCAGCGCCGCTTCCTTCACCGCCTCGGTGAGGGTCGGGTGGGCGTGGCAGGTGCGGGCGATGTCCTCCGAGGAGGCGCCGAACTCCATGGCCACCGCCACCTCGGCGATGAGGTTGCCCGCATCCGCCCCTACGATGTGGACGCCGAGCACCCGGTCGCTCTGCGCGTCGGCCAGCACCTTCACGAACCCGTCCGTGGTGCCGTTGGCCTTGGCGCGGCCGTTCGCCGTGAAGGGGAACTTGCCGGCGTTGTAGGCGATCCCGGCCTTGGTCAGCTCCTCCTCGGTGCGCCCCACCGAGGCCACCTCGGGGAAGGTGTAGACGACGTTCGGGATCACCTCGTAGTTCACGTGGCCCGACTGGCCGGCCAGGATCTCGGCCACCGCCACGCCCTCGTCCTCGGCCTTGTGGGCCAGCATCGGCCCGGCGATCACGTCGCCGATGGCGTAAATGCCCGTGACGTTCGTGGCGAAGTGCGAATCGACCAGGATTCGGCCCTTCTCGTCCTTCTGGACGCCGGCCGTCTCCAGCCCGAGGCCCTCGGTGTAGGGCACCCGGCCGATGCAGACGAGGACGACGTCGGCCTGCAGAGTCTGGGCCTCGCCGCCGGCGGCGGGCTCGACGGTAACGCTCGCGCCCTTCTTGCCGACCTCGACGCCGGTGACCTTGGTGGAGAGCTTGAACTCCATCCCCTGCTTGCCGAGGATGCGCTGGAACTGCTTCCCGACCTCGCCGTCCATGCCCGGCAGGATCCGGTCGAGATACTCGACCACGGTGACCTCGGACCCCAGCCGCCGCCAGACCGAGCCGAGTTCGAGGCCGATCACCCCCGCCCCGATGACGACGAGCTTCTTCGGCACGCGGTCGAGGTCGAGGGCGCCGGTGGAGGAGACGACGACCTTCTCGTCCACCGTGATGCCGGGCAGGTTGGCCACGTCCGAGCCGGTGGCGATGACGACGTTCTTCGTCTCCAGCATCCGGTTGCCGCCATCCTCCGACAGCACCTCGACCCGGCCCGCCCCGGCGATCCGCCCGGTGCCGTGGAAGGTCTCGATCTTGTTCTTCTTCAGGAGGAACTCGACGCCCTTGGTGTTGCCGGCGACGCCCTCGCTCTTGAAGCTCATCATCTTCTTGAGGTCGAGCCTTGGCGTGCCGACATCGATGCCGAGGTCGGCGAAGTGCTTGTTCGCCTCCTCGAACGCCTCCGAGGCGTGCAACAGGGCCTTCGACGGGATGCAGCCGACGTTGAGGCAGGTGCCCCCGTGGGTCGCCCGTTTCTCGACGACGGCGGTCCGCAGGCCGAGCTGCGCCGCGCGGATCGCGCAGACATAGCCGCCGGGGCCGGTGCCGATGACGACGAGATCGTAGGACATGGTCGTTCGTTCCTTCGGTCCGGCCGCAGGGCCGGTCGGGTGTATCCGCGAGGGGAAGAGGCGGTCAGCGACCGCCGGCAATGTCCAGATTGGCGCCCGTCACGTAGGCGGCTTCTTCGGAGAGGAGCCACACCACCGGTGCCGCCACCTCCTCGGCCGAGCCGGCCCGGCCCATCGGCTGGTCCGGCCCCATGCGCGCGACCCGATCGGGCTGGCCACCGCTCGCGTGGATCTCCGTATCGATGATGCCCGGTGACACGGCGTTGACACGGATGCCCTCCCCCGCGACCTCGCGGGCGAGGCCGGCGGTGAAGGTGTCGATGGCCCCCTTGGAGGCGGCGTAATCCACATACTGGCCGGGACCGCCGAGTCGCGCGGCCACGGACGACAGGTTGACGATGGACCCGCCCTTCCCGCCGTGCTTGGTGGACATCCGCCGCACGGCCTCGCGGGCGCAGAGGAAGCTGCCGACGATGTTCGTGGTCATCATCCGCTGAAGCCGCGCCACGGTGACGTCCGCCACCCGGCAGGCGACATCCACCACGCCGGCATTGTTGATGAGCGCGGTGACGGTCCCGAGCCGGTCGGCCGCCTCGAACAGGGCGAGGACGTCGGCCTCGACGCCGACATCGCCGCGCACGGCCACGGCTTGTCCGCCCTTGGCGGTGATGGCATCCACCACCGCCCGCGCCGCTTTCTCATCGGAGACGTAGCTCAGGCAGACCGCGTAGCCCCGCTCCGCCACCAGGAGCGATACCGCGCGGCCGATGCCGCGGCTGCCGCCGGTGACGACGGCGACGGGGGTGGTTGTTCCGCTCACGTCATCCGCTCCTTAGCCGACCATCAGCTTGTGGATCTCAGCTTGCCGCTCACCGTCGCGGCGGAGCGAGCCCGTCGCGAGATCGATCATGTATCCCGTGTCGCCGGTCGAACCGATCGGGTGATCGTCAGAGATCCAGCACGAGCCGTGCCGGGTCCTCCAGCGCCTCCTTCACCCGCACGAGGAAGGTGACGGCCTCCTTCCCGTCCACGATCCGGTGATCGTAGGACAGGGCGAGGTACATCATCGGCCGCGCTTCGATCTTGCCGGCACGGACCACCGGCCGCTCCTCGATCCGGTGCATCCCGAGGATGCCGGATTGCGGCGCGTTGAGGATCGGGGTCGACATCAGCGAGCCGTAGATGCCGCCGTTGGTGATGGTGAAGGTCCCGCCCTGCATGTCCTCGATGGAGAGCTTGCCGTCGCGGGCCTTCTTGCCGAAACCGGCGATCTTCTTCTCGATGCCGGCGATGGACAGGTCGTCGGCGTCGCGCACCACCGGCACGACGAGGCCCTTCTCGGTCCCGACGGCGATGCCGATGTGGTAGTAGTTCTTGTAGACGAGGTCCTGCCCGTCGATCTCGGCGTTCACCGCCGGCACGTCCTTGAGGGCGCCGATCACCGCCTTGGTGAAGAAGCCCATGAAGCCGAGCTTCGTGCCGTGCTTCTTCTCGAAGATGTCCTTGTACTGGCTGCGCATCGCCATCACGGCGGACATGTCGACGTCGTTGAACGTCGTCAGCATCGCCGCCGTGTCCTGCGCGTCCTTGAGGCGGCGCGCGATGGTCTGGCGGAGCTTGGTCATCCGCACGCGCTCCTCGCGGGAGGCGTCGTCCGGGGCGGACGGGGCGCGCGGCAGGCTCGGGCGGGCCTCCTTCGCCGGGGCGCTGGACGGGCCCTTCGCGATGGCGCCGAGCATGTCGCCCTTGGTGACGCGGCCGTCCTTGCCCGAGCCGTTCACCCCGGACGGATCGACGCCGGACTCCCGGGAGAGCTTGGCCACCGCCGGGCCGTTGTCACCCACCGGACGGCTCTGGGCCGGGGCGGCCTCCCCGTGGTTGCCGTAGCCCGCATTGCCCTCGGGGGCCTTGCCGGCGGCGGGCTTCGGGGCCTCACTGCGGCTCTCGGCCTTGGTCTCGGCCGCCTGCTTCGGGGCCTCCTTGGCGGCGGCCTTCTCGGGCTTCTTGGCGGCGGCGCCCGACCCCTCGACGATCGAGCCGAGGATCGCGCCGGGCTCCACCGTCTCGCCGTCCTTCACCAGGATCTCGCCGAGCTCGCCCGCCGCCGGGGCGTTGACCTCCAGCGTGACCTTGTCGGTCTCGAGTTCCACCAGCGGCTCGTCGGCGGCCACCGCGTCGCCGGGCTTCTTGAACCAGCGGCCGATGGTGGCCTCGCTCACGGATTCCCCGAGCGTCGGGACGAGGATGTCGGTTGCCATGGTCTCGCTCTGTCAGGTCGGCGGGTCCGCGACGGACCCAGGAACGATGCGGTGGCCCCCCGTGGGACGGCCACCGGGATTTCAGGAGGGGATCAGACCGCCAGGGCCTCGTTGAGGAAGGCCTGGAGCTGCGCCTGGTGCTTCGACATCAGGCCCACGGCGGTCGAGGCCGAGGCCGGACGGCCGACGTAGCGGGCGCGGGACACCGAGGCGTTGGCCTGTCCGAGGACCCATTCGAGGTAGGGCTCGACGAAGGCCCAGGCGCCCATGTTCTTGGGCTCCTCCTGGCACCACACCACGTCCGCGTTGCGGAATCGGGCCATCTCGGTGGCGAGCGCCTTGAGCGGGAACGGATACAGTTGCTCGACGCGCATCAGGTAGATGTCGGTGATGCCGCGCTTCTCGCGCTCCTCCAGAAGGTCATAGTAGACCTTGCCCGAGCAGAGCACGACGCGCCGGATCTTGTCGTCCCGCACGAGCTTGTACTCGCTGCCCTCGCCGTCGGCCTCGTCCCACAGCACCCGGTGGAAGGTCGAGCCCTCGGCGAGGTCGGAGAGCGTCGAGACCGCCCGCTTGTGCCGCAGCAAGGACTTCGGCGTCATCAAAATCAGCGGCTTGCGGAAGTCGCGCTTCAGCTGCCGGCGCAGGATGTGGAAGTAGTTCGCCGGGGTGGTGCAGTTGGCGACCTGGATGTTGTCCTCGGCGCAGGCCTGGAGATAGCGCTCCAGGCGGGCGGAGGAGTGCTCCGGCCCCTGCCCCTCGTAGCCGTGCGGCAGCAGCAGGACGAGGCCGGACATGCGCAGCCACTTGCGCTCGCCGGACGCGATGAACTGGTCGAACACCACCTGCGCGCCGTTGGCGAAGTCGCCGAACTGCGCCTCCCACAGCACCAGGGCGTTCGGCTCGGCCAGGGAGTAGCCGTACTCGAAGCCCAGCACCGCCTCCTCCGAGAGCATCGAGTTGATGATCTCGATCGAGGCCTGGCCGTCGCGGATGTTGTTGAGCGGCGTGAAGCGCTGCTCGTTCTCCTGGTCGATCACCAC
Organism: Beijerinckiaceae bacterium; assembly: GCA_022702015.1. Lineage (GTDB taxonomy): Bacteria > Pseudomonadota > Alphaproteobacteria > Rhizobiales > Beijerinckiaceae > Methylobacterium. Next base: position 8,571 of record JAKONI010000295.1, read on the forward strand.
CGCGTGGCGCTGCGAGAAGGTGCCGCGCTCCACATCCTGCCCCGACAGGCGGACCCGGTTGCCGTCGAGCAGGGTCGCGCCGAAGGCCAGGGCCTCGGCGCTCGCCCAATCGATCCCGGCGCCCGTCTCCACGGCCTTGGCGCGGTTGTCCATGAAGCGCTGGATGGTCCGGTGCAGATGGAAGCCGGGGGGCGCCTGGGTGATCTTCCGGGCGATCTCCTGGAGCGTCTCCGTCGGCACGGCCGTCCGGCCCCGGCGGGGGTCGTCCACGTCCTCGTGGACCGCCTTCATGTTCGACCAGCGCCCGTCCAGCCAATCGGCCTTGTTGGCCTTGTAGTTGGTGGCGATCTCGAACTCGCTGTCGAGGATCGCCCGGAACTCCGCCTTGCGGGCGTCCAGCGCCTCCTGGGAGAGGGTGTCGTTCTCCACCAGCTTGCGGCCGTAGGTCTCCAGCACCGTCGGGTGCTTGCGGATCCGCTGGTACATCTTCGGCTGGGTGAAGGCCGGCTCGTCGCCTTCGTTGTGGCCGAAGCGGCGGTAGCACAGCATGTCGATCACGACGGGCTTGCCGAACTTCTGCCGGTACTCCACCCCGATCTTGGCGGCGAAGGTCACGGCCTCGGGGTCGTCGCCGTTGCAGTGGAAGATCGGCGCCTCCACCATCTTCGCCACGTCGGACGGGTAGGGCGAGGAGCGCGAGAACCGCGGATCGGTGGTGAAGCCAATCTGGTTGTTGATGATGAAGTGGATCGAGCCGCCGGTGCGGTGGCCTTTCAGCCCCGAAAGGCCGAAGCACTCGGCCACCACGCCCTGGCCGGCGAAGGCGGCATCGCCGTGGATCAGCAGCGGCAGGACGGTGCGGCGCTCGACGTTGGGCTTGGCCCACTGGTCCTGCTTGGCGCGGACCTTCCCCAGCACCACCGGATCGACGATCTCGAGGTGCGACGGGTTGGCGGTAAGCGACAGGTGGACGTTGTTCCCGTCGAAGGAGCGGTCGGACGAGGCACCGAGGTGGTACTTCACGTCACCGGAGCCCTCGACCTCCGCCGGGGAGGCCGAACCGCCCTTGAACTCGTGGAACACCGCCCGGAAGGGCTTGGCCATCACGGTGGTGAGGGTGTTGAGCCGGCCCCGGTGGGCCATGCCGAACACGATCTCGCGCACGCCCAGCGCACCGCCGCGCTTGATGATCTGCTCCAGGGCCGGGATCATCGCTTCGCTGCCGTCGAGGCCGAAGCGCTTGGTGCCGGTGTACTTGAGATCGAGGAACTTCTCGAAGCCTTC
>JAKONI010000421.1 GCA_022702015.1 Beijerinckiaceae bacterium
GATGGCGGGATACTCCGCCGCTTCGGTCCCGACACCCCGCAACCAGCCGATGAGGCGGATTATGGCCCAACAGATCCCCGTCGATTCCGCCGCCGTGGCCGACGCCCCCCCGGGGGCGGACGGAACCCATGAGATCACGCGGGACCTCGCCTATCAGCGCCATGCCCTCGTCAACGTCATCTTCTGGGGCCGGCCCGGCGCGGGGGACCGCGAATGGGTGTTGATCGATGCGGGGGTGATGGGTTCGCGCGCGGTGATCGAGGCGGCGGCCGCGTCGCGCTTCGGCCCGGACAGCCGGCCCTCGGCCATCGTCCTCACCCACGGCCATTTCGATCATGTCGGAGCCCTGGAGGACCTCGCCGAAGCCTGGGACGTGCCCGTCTTCGCCCATGCGCTGGAGAGGCCCTATCTCGACGGCTCGGCGTCCTACCCGCCGGCGGAACCGGCGGTGGGCGGCGGCCTGCTCGCCCGGCTGTCCCCGCTGTTTCCGCGCCGGCCCGTGGACGTCTCGGGGCGGCTCCAGGCCCTGCCGGAGAACAGGACCGTGCCGCCCATGCCCGGCTGGCGATGGATCCATGTGCCCGGCCATTCCGTCGGCCAGGTGGCCCTGTGGCGGGAGGCCGACCGGACCTTGATCGCCGGGGATGCCTTCGTCACCACGGCGCAGGAATCGGCCTATGCCGTGGCCGTGCAGGAGCCTGAGATCCACGGCCCGCCGATGTATTTCACGGGGGATTGGGATGCCGCCCGCCGGTCGGTGGAGATCCTGGCCGCCCTCGAACCGGAGCGGGCGATCACCGGCCATGGGCGTCCCCTCGCCGGGGCGGCCCTCCGCGAGGGGCTTCACCAACTCGCCCGCGCCTTCGATGAGGTCGCCAGGCCGGAGCGCAGCCGCTACCGGGCCGCCCCCGCGCGGGCGGTGGACGGATCGGCGTATGACCGGACCCACCCCCGCTCGCGGGGGGCGGCACCGGCGAATGCTCCGGGGTTCCGGCCGGGCGGTGCCCTCCCGTGGCGGATGCCGGAGGGGAACGATCGCGCCTTGGCCCAGGGGCTGGCGTGGTTCGGGATCGGCCTCGGCCTCGTGGAGGTGCTGGCCCCGGCCCGGTTCGCCCGGATGATCGGCCGCGAAGGGCACGAGCGGACGCTCCAGCTCTTCGGGATGCGGGAGATCGCCTCGGGCGTGGCGATGCTGGGCAGCAGCGATCCCGAGCGGCATCTCGGCCTGCGGGTCGGCGGCGATGTCCTGGATGGCGGCCTGCTGCTGGCGGGGCTCCGGGCGTCGAATCCCGGTCGAAGGCGCACGGCGCTCGCCCTGGCGGCGGTGGCGCCGGTGGCGGTGCTCGATGCCCTCGGCTGGATCAGGGCCCGGGACGCCCGTGCCCGGCAGCGACGGATCGCGCGGGCGGCGCGCCGCAATCCACGTCCTTCATAGGTCGCGGAGGCGTTCGGCCAGCGCCGTCCGGTCGAGGGGGCAACCCGGCCCGAGATAGGCGGCGACCACCGGCGAGGGCGAGACCGGCATCGCGAAGGAGCGGGCCAGGACCGAGGCTTTCTCGTCGAACCAGGTCGCCCAGGTCGGCTGGTCGGCGTAGGCCCGGCCCTTGAAGAAGAACACCACCTCCATCGTCGGCGGGGCGCTCGTGAGGACGATGTTCCGGTGCCAGCCGTCGCCGGACACGAGGCCCATCCAGACCCGGCAGGACCCGGCCTCGCCGACGAGGGCCGGGCGGTCGATGAGCCGGGTCTCGGGGTGGGTCGCGAGGCCCATTTCCCCGAGGCGTTCGGCCAGCACGGCCTCGGGCGCCGGGCCCGAGGCGGTCCGCCCGGCGATGATCGTCCAGGCCTTCAGCGGCACGGACAACAGCAAGGCGGCCGCGAGGACCGGCAGGGCGACGCCCTTACGCCACATGGCGCACTCCGGCGTGCAGGGTTCCGAACACCACCGCGACCATCAGCCAGCTCGCGACTCCGGCGCCCACCGCCCCGTGCAGAAGGTCGTAATGGGCCGGGAACGTGCCGATGAGACAGATCCGGCCCACATTGAGCGCGACGATCAGGGCGCAGCACAGCACGCCCCAGCGCAGGCCCGGGGAGCCGCCCCGGCCGTGCTGCGCGAACAGCGTCCAGCCGAGTACCGCCAGGGACACGTTGGCCAGCGACGAGCAGCCGGCGGCGATCCAGAGATGCGTCTGCCCGTCCGAGAGGGTGATGACGTTGCCCATGCGCGGCAGGCCGAGGACGAGGCTCACGAGGATCGCGTCGCCCTGCAGCAGCAGATCGCTGAAGACCGAGAAGAGCAGCTTGCTCCAGAACATCGGGAAGGTGAGCGCCAGGAGGATCCAGCCGCCCCGCGCCGCCGCCGAGTCCCGGTCGGACCGCCTCAGGATGTGCGCGGCGAGGAGGGTGAGGCCGATCCAGCTCACGTACTTGACCGGCACGAGAAACAGCGCAGCGATGGCGAGGAGCCGGATTTCCTCCCCGGCTCCGAACGGCCGCCGTGGCTCCCGCCGGATCTGGTCGATGGCCGCGAAGGCGGCGACCCAGACTACGATGCTGATTCCGAAGGTGTTCGCGACGGCCCCCGCCGGCCCGTACTCCCCCACCGACTTCTCGATCTGGAAGGCGATGGCGTTGAGGAAGCCGATCCCGGCGAGCCAGGACAGGGCATCGTACCGCCCAAGGGTGCGAAGGACGGTCATGGGCGGCTTGTCAGGCCGTGCCGCGCCGGTCGGCCTTACCCGCGCGATGGCGGCGCACCAGGGCATAGACACCGGCCACGAGGAGGAACGGCAGCCCCGCGCCGGCGGCCGGACCGGGTGCCCCGACATTCGGCGTGCCCCCGCCGCCGCCGAAGAAGGACGGGGCGCTCGGCTCCGAGGACCCGCCCCCGAACGACGTGTCGGCGGGGAGTTCCGCCCGGCGCGAGCCGCCACCCCCGCCCCCGCCGCCGCCCGCTCCGTAGACGGGCGAGGTGGCCTGCTGCGTCAACGCCTGGCTCACCGCGCCCGACGTGACCGCGGAGATCGATTGCGACCCGAAGCACAGGTTCTTCGCCCCCTTCGAGGCAATGGAGCCCGTCATCGACTGGAACGAGGTGCCGCAGCATCCGTCGCCCCCCTGCGCCCCACCGCCCTGGAGGCAACGGCCCGACTTGTCGGCCGTCTGCATCAGCAGGACGCGCGGGTCGAGATCGCCATCCACGGCGGCGAAGGAAGGGCCGGTCAGGCACAGGCAGGCCAGCAGTGAGATCTGTATACGTAAGTAGGACATCAGTGTTGGGCCTGAACCGCGACGCTACTGTCCTGAAAGAAGCTCGCGATTGGCCGCGTATGCAATAGTAAACGATCGTTTAAAAATACCGATACGCAGGTAATCCCTGTGGACCGTCGAGTTAACCTTTACGCTAAGCTTGACCGTAGCGACATTCGGTCGTTGTCGACGAGTGCGGTGCAAGAAAAGCCCGTGATCGGATGTTCATCATGAATGCCGCAGACTTGCTGAACAAAGAACGGGGGCGGGATTCGTGTGGAATTCCGCCCCCGTTGGGCGCCGAGACGAGCGTGTGGAGCGCGGTGTACGGCCTTCAGGCGGCTTCGCGCTTCGTCACGTAGAGCGCCCAGATCGTCGCCGGAATCCAGCCGATCAGCGTCAGGTGGAGGAGGATGCAGAGGATACCCTGGATGACCTTGCCCCGGAGGAACATGGCGAGCCAGGGCGCGAGGAAACAGATGACGATCATCAGCATAGAAGAATTCCTTGGATTGCCCTCGACTTGGGTTGCCCTTGGCTTGGGTTACCCTCGAGCGGCCGCGGTTGCGCCTGGTAATGCGCTCCCCGGCCAAGTGGATGCCCCGTCGGCCTTCGAAAAAAGTCCCGCCGTCGCGCCCTGTGAGGGCCGTCGAGGCCGGACAGCCGAGCGCGCACCGTGGGTGAAACCCACGATGGTCGGGCCGGTGCTTCGAGTACGCAACCCGCCGTTCCTCCCCGGAGGAAGGGCGTCCGGGCTTTTTTCGTGGGCCGGGTGGGACCGGTCTAGATCAGCCACATACCGCCAACGAGGACGACGCTGATCGCCGCCACGACGCCGATATAGAGCGACATGGTCCAGGTTCGCTTGCCGTGGGGGTCGGCCGCATCGCGAACCTGCTCCGAAGCCGCCTCGTTGGCCCGGGCCAGCTTCACCCGCTGCGGCGTCGGAGGCGTGCCGCCGGCCTCGTCGCAGGTGCCGAGCATCGCCGCGCCGACATCGACATGGGACACCTTGTCCCCGGTCCGGCCGCTGTTGATGTCCCCCTTGAGCTGGGCGACCGTGGGGGCGTCGGTTTCCGGCGGTTCGGCGACATCGAGGTTGCCGGGCGGGGGTGGGGTCTCGGAGCGGAGCATGCGCGTGCCTTCGATCATGAACACGGGCAACGCGACACTTCGTCAACCGTGCCCCCGGTCGGCATGCGGCGCGTCGCCACCAGTGCCGAGGGGGAGAGTCAGGTGCGATCCGGATCCCCGGCGGACATCTCGTCCCGACGGAAGGCCTCGCCGAAACGGGTCAAGTTCGCCACCGCCGCCTCCGCATCGGTCGCGCCCTCCACCGGCTCGGGCTCGGCGGGGCGCTCCATGTCGTCCACCACGCGCTGGAGCACCTCGCCGACCAGGGGCGGCCAGGGCTCGCCGCGCTCCTGGAGGAGGCGGGCCGCCTCGACGAGGGCCGCGATCTGTTCCGGCGGGATCGCCCGCGCGACGATCTGGGCATAACGGACCTTCGCGGCCAGCTCGGTCGCGAGCCGCTGGACCTGGGCGAGACGCCCGGCCGAATCACCAGTTCCGTTTCCCTGCATCGGCGCGCGCAACGTGGGGCGGCGACCGCATCACCGCGAGTCGCTCCTCTTACCCGATCCGGGTGGGGGAGAACGAGGCCCCCGGTCTCACCCATCCACCACCGGATCGGCCCCGCCCGCCGTCAGTTCTTCACCGGTTTGGCGCCGATCTCCATGCGGAAGATCGTCGTGGGGAACTTCACCGCCGAGGATTCGCCCCCGTTCATCGCCGGCGTGCGGTTCATCTGCGCCGCCGGGATCCAGAGGCCGCCGCTCTCGTCGATCCACATGGCATCGACCCAGACGAGGCGCGGATCCTGCACCAGGGTGCTCATCGTCCCGTCCGGGGTGATCTTGATGACCCTGAGGGCGTCGGTGTCGCTGGCGTAGATGTTGCCGTCGGCATCGATGGCGGTGCCGCCGGTCGCCACCGTGGCGGCGTGGAGCTTCACGTGCTTGGCCCGCTCCGCGTCGCTCGCCCCCTCGTCGTCGAGCCAGCGCGTCTCGATGCTGTAGAGCGGGCCGGTGCACGCTTGATAGTAGAAGGTCTTGCCGTCCGGGGAGACCTCGAGTTGGTCCGCGTGGATCGCGAGCAGCTTGCCCTTGTCGTCCCGCAGGACCCGTCCCTGGCCGGTGAGGGGCCGCTGGGCGATGGTCGACCAGTGTCCGTCGAGTGCCCGGCGCAGG
>JAKONI010000003.1 GCA_022702015.1 Beijerinckiaceae bacterium
TTGAGGGCACCGCGCAGGGAGTCGCGGACGGGGGCGGTGACGTAGTCGAGGACCGTGCGCTCGCCGGTGCCGATCATGGCGGTGGCCGACATGCCGGGGTAGAGGCGGATGTGCTTGACGAGGTCCTTGAGCGCCTCGGGCTCGATGGAAAGTTCCACGGTGAAGTAGGGCTCGCCCGTGCGCTGATCCTGCTGGCGGTCGGCCGAGATCTTGGTGACGATGGCGGGGATCGGCGGCAGCTGGCGGGCCTCGTAGGTGGCGAGCTGAATGTGGGCCTTCATGCCCTGCGTGACCTCGTAGGCCTCGTCGGGCTTGAGCTTGGCTTCCACCACCAGGGGCGCGTCGGTGGGCACGATGTCCATGAGGCGCTCGCCGGGGGTGACGACGCCGTTCTTGGTGAACTGGGTGAGGTTGAGCACGTAGCCGTCGTCGGGGGCGCGGACCTCGACCTGGTCGAGGGTCTCGCGGGCGGCGTGGAGGCGGGGCAGCGTGTCGTTGATCTTGGCCTGGACGTCGCGCAGCGCCTCCGCCACCTCGGCGGAGCGGGTCTGGCGCATGCTGGCGATCTGGAACTCGGATTCGCTCATGAGCTCCTTGGTGCGGGCGACCTCGGAGAGCTGGGCGCCACGGTTGCCCACGAGTTCGGCGGCCGAGCGTTCGAGCTGGCGCACGCGGGTCTTGGGCACCAGGGCCTTCTCGTACAGCGACTGAACCCCCGTCAGCTCGTCCTGGATCAGGGCGGACTGGCTGTCGATGGACTTGAGGGTGGCATCCAAGCCCGCGAGGCGCGTCTGCGACTGGTCCATGCGCTTGCGCAGCACGTCGAACTGGCTCTCCAGCGAGGCCTTCCGGGTCTTGAACAGGTTCTCCTGGTCGCGGATCATCATGGCGATGTCGGGCTCGGCGGCGCGGGCCTGGATGTCCTTCGGCAGGGTGATGGTGTCGGCCCCGTCGCGCTCGGCGTAGAGGCGGGCGCGCTGCACGAGGAGGCCGTCGAGGCCGGCGGACAGCACCTCGGCCTGGGCGCGGGGCGTGGCGTCGTCCATGCGGATGAGCACGTCGCCCTGCTTCACCACGGCGCCTTCCTTCACCAGGATCTCGCGGACCACGCCGCCGTCGCGGTGCTTGATGGTCTTGCGGCTCGATTCCACCCGGAGGTAGCCGGGGGTGACGATGGCCCCGTGCAGGCTCGCCACCGCCGACCACACGAAGGTGCCGAGCACGAACACCACCACCACGGCCATGCCGGCGACGATGGGCTTCTTCACCCGGGCCTCCAGCTCGCGAAGGATCACCGCCTCGTCGGCCGAATGCGGGATGGGGGCGGCGGGCGCCAGGGCGAAGGCCGGCATCTTGACGGGGACGATCCGCCCGATGGCGGTGCCGACGGTCTGGCCGAGGTTGGCGGGAAGCTTCATCGCGGTGCCTTTTCGGGCGCAAGTCTGACAGGCGAAGTCTGAGTCGTGTGGTGCGGCCGCTCTGCGGCCGATGTTGGGCGGGCGCGGGGTCTCCCCTCTCCCCGCTTGCGGGGAGAGGACCGAAGGCACCCTGCCGTGCCTTCGGTGAGCGCAGGCGTAGCCGGAGCGAGGGTGAGGGGGCGCCTCCGGAGGTGGCTCATACGGAGACGCCCCCTCACCTTCGGCTGCCGCCTCGCCGCGCCGACGACAGGGTCGTCGCGGCCCTCTCCCCGCAGGCGGGGAGAGGGGATGCGCTCAGCCCTGCGCCACGGCGGGCGGCGGGGCGGCGCGGGTCTCGGCGGTGCCCGGCACCGTGGCGGGGGCCATGAGCTGGCCCAGGATCACGTCGCGGTCGCCGAAGGACTGGACCTCGCCGCCGCGCACGAACAGGATCTTGTCCACGTGCCGGAACACGCTCGCCCGGTGGGAGACGATGACCACGGTGACGCCGCGCGCCTTCAGGGCGCCGAGCACGTCGAGGAGCGCGGCCTCGCCCTCGGTGTCGAGGTTGGCGTTGGGCTCGTCCAGCACCACGAGGCTGGGGTCGCCCAGCAGCGCGCGGGCGAGGCCGAGGCGCTGGCGCTGGCCGACCGAGAACACCGTGGTGCCCTGGGCGCCGAGTTCACTCTCGTAGCCCTTCTCCAGGCGGACGATGAGATCGTGGATGCCGGCGTCCTGCGCCGCGCGGGTCACGGCCTCGTCGGAGACGTCGGTGCGGAAGCGGGCGATGTTGTCTCGCACCGTGCCGGTGAACAGCTCCGTGTCCTGGGGCAGGTAGCCGACGTGGCGGCCGAAGGCGGCGCGGTCCCAGGCGTGGACGTCCATGCCGTCGAGGCGGACATGCCCCTCAGTCGGCTTCCAGATGCCGATGAGCATCCGCGTCAGGGTCGACTTGCCGGCGCCCGAGGGGCCGATGATGCCGAGCGCCTCGCCGGGGCGCAACGCGAACGTGATGTTCTTCAGCAGCGGCTCCTTCATGCTGGGCAGTTGGAAGGTCGCGTTCTGGATTTCTAGCAGGCCTGTGGGGCGCGGCATCGCCGTGAAAGCCGGGTTGGGCTCATAGCCGTCCAGCAGCTTGTTCAGGCGCTTGTACATCTGTGTGCCCTCGACGAGACCCTGCCAGGAGCCAGCGACCTTCTCGAAGGGGGCCAAAGCCTTCGAGGACAGGATCATGTTGGCGAACAGCACGCCCGGCCCGATGACCTGCTTGAGCACGAGGAAGGCGCCGAGCGCCAGGACAGTGATCTGGATCAGCATACGGACGAACTTGATGGCTTCGCCAATGAGGCCGGCAAGTTCGCTGGCATGGGCCTGCCCCTCGATAAGGGTGTGGCGGTCCACCTGCCACCGGGTGGTGAGTGCCGGCAGCATGCCGAGGGCCCGCACCACCTCGGCATTGCGCAGGGCCATGTCGGTGAAGTTATAGCCGCGCCGGGCCGCGTCGTTCACCCGATTTAGGGCGGTACGCGAAACGCGGTCCTGCAGCACAGCGAGGCCGAATAGGATCAGGCCGCCGATGAGGCAGAGCAAGCCGACCCAAAAATCGATGATGAACAGAGCGCCCATGAAGATTGGCGCCCACGGCAGGTCGAAGAATACCCCCATGGTATTGCCGGTGATGGTCTGGCGAAAGCCGTCGAGGTCACGCACGGACTGGCCGTGATTGCCGCCCTGCTTTAGTTCGGCCGCGAACAGAGCGGCGAAGACGTGACGGGCCAACAGCCGATCAAATAGCACACCGAATTGGATGAGAATGCCATTACGATAATGGTCGATTACCGCCGAGACCACAAAGACGGCGGTGACGCCAGTCGCCATAATAAGCAATGTGGCAACGCTCTGGCTGGCGAAGACGCGGCCATACAGCTGCACCATGTACAAAGGTAGGGCGAGATAAAGGATATTGATGACGAAACTGAACAGGAACGCGTAGGCGAAAGGCCGCCGGGCAGCGAGGAGAGCCTGATCAAGCAGGGTCCGGCGAATCTCTTGCATAGTAGCTCCTAGGTAGGCCGGAGCCCACGCACGTTGATGGCCGTCCCATGATCTAAGGGATCGTTTCAATTCCCGTATGATCGTCGCTTTAGGTCAAATTTACGGCTGTCCATTGCTGGGTAGGTAGAATGCTGCCGTCCTCGTACCCTTAGTTCAGGGCATTGTGACTGTGATCGATCATGAGAACTATCTGATTATCAGGCATTTCTTCCAAAAAAAAGGGGTGGCTAAAGCCACCCCTTCTTCCATTCTATATTGTTAACTTAGCCGATGACAGACACTGCTGCAGTGACGTCCGCAAGGGTGCTCACGCCAGTCAGCTTGATTGCCGTATCGGCAGTTGCATCGAATCCAGTCGATCCGTTGTTGTTTACCACAACGTAGGCATTGCCCTGAAACACGACTGCGGAGACCTGGTAAGCCGTCGCGTTGGCAGCAGCGAGGTCAAGGGCCTGCTGAAGGGTCTGAGCGGCGGAACCATCAGCAGTAAGGATAGTGTTGCCGACCGTACCGTTGTCGATGATCAGCTTGTCGCCAGCTGCACCACCACCGAAGTTATTGATCGTCACCGCGCTTCCGATGCTGACAGTTCCAGCCTTCGAGGTGAAGGAGAAGGTGTCGACGCCCGCACCACCGTCGATCGTGACGGTACCGTTCGCAGCTACCTTGTTGCCGATAGCAACCGAGTCGGCGCCAGCGCCACCGAAGACGGTGATGGCGTTAGTCGACGAAGCGGAGGAGTTTGCACCCGCGATGTTGACGGTATCGTCGCCCCCAGCGGCGTAGATCGTGGTCACACCATTTCCGGTGACCGTGATGCTGTCTTTTCCGTCGGCCGCATCAGCTGCAGCGGTACCGCCGTAGATGATCGTCGAGCCATCGATCGCGTTGGCCGTGGTGATGCTGTCGGCGTTGTCGACCGAATTCTCGCTACCGTAGATCGCGAGGTTCGCCTTGACCGTACCGGTCACGTTGGCAGTGATGTTGTCCTCGCCCCGGCCACCAAAGATCGTTACTGCCGTAACGCTCGAACCGTCGCTCGCAGTAAGGTTCGACGCAGTGATGATATCAGCGCCGCTGTTGCCGAAGACACCGAAGCTGCCACCACCAGAGATGTTAATGGTGTCATTGCCGTCGAGCGAATCAGCCGGACCGGTGCCGCCATAAATCGTGGTCGAACCCGTAGCGCCATTTGCAACGGTGATCGCATCAGCCCCTGCGCCGCCAGTCACCGTGAAGGTGGACTTTCCAGCACTTACGCCAATGGTGACGACATCATCGCCGCTACCACCAAAGATGTTGACAGTCGAATTGTTTGCGAACGTAGCCGCTGCACCTCCGGACGTACCATCTGACGTGACGATGTCATTTCCGCCAGCAGCGTACACGTTAATTGTGCCGACATTAGCGGTT
>JAKONI010000007.1 GCA_022702015.1 Beijerinckiaceae bacterium
GACTACGCCGTCGATGACGGTGCCCTGCTGATCGGGCGAACGGGATCGGGCGTGCTGGCGAGCCTGAACGTCGCCTACAACTGTCCCGACGCGCTCCCTCGCCGCCGCCTGGAGGTGGTGGGCACGAAGGGCCTGTTCGTGGCCGAGAATACCATGGGCCAGACGCCGGGCGGCTCCCTGACCTTCCACGACGGCGCCACGGGCCGCACCGAGCCGGTAGCCTTCGATGGGCACGCCTCGCCCTTCACGGAGCAGGTCCGCGCCTTCGGCTCCGCCCTGCGCCATCCGGCCGAGCGCGACGCCTACAGCGCCGCCCGCGATCTCCACACGATGCGGCTCGTCGCCGAGGCGTATGGGCGGGGATGATGGCGTCTTTGCTTTCCTCCCACCCTCACCCTCATCCTGAGGCGCCGTCGCGAAGCGGCGGCCTCGTAGGAGGGTTCCAGAACCCGCCGCGATCGCTGGAGCCCTCCTTCGAGGCGGCGTCCGCCGCACCTCAGGATGAGGGCGAGGGCGGGAAGCAGGGACTTTCCGGTCAGGCTCTCAGGATGAGGCTGTGGGTGGGAGTCCCAGGGATTCGATTGAGGATCGGACTGTCACCGTGAGCCAGACCCAGGACGAACGCGCCCGCCACGAGCGGATCAAGGCGCCCCGGCCCTATGCCTTCCGCACGCCCCGGCGGATCGAGGGCCTGCCCGAGCGCCTGCCCGATCCGGTGCGCGCCTACCTCGACGTGCTCCCCGAGGGACGGATCGTCGGCTTCCCGCTGGCCCCGCTGGACCGGACGGGCGTGCCGGTCTGGTTCGTCTCCCTGTTCCTGGACGATCCGTTCTTCGTCGGCGCGATGCCCTCCGGAATTGGCTACGGCGCCACGGACGAGGAGGCGCTGATCGGCGCGGTGGCCGAGATCGCCGAGAACCTCATGCCGTCGCTGGCCGTCCTGCCCCGGGCCAAGGAGCGGGCGAGCTACGACGACCTCGTGCGGGTCTACGGCGCCGCCTCCGTGGCCGACCCGCTCACCCTGTGCCTGCCCGCCGGCTCCCCCGTGGGCCGGGGCACCGTGCTCGAATGGACGCCCACGGTCCGCCACGCCACCGGCGACATCGTGATGATGCCCCTCGACATCGCGGCGACCGACTATTTCGAGTTGTCGGAGGGTTATCAGCCCTTCACCAACCTCATCACCAATGGGCTGGGCGCCGGGCCGGACGTGCCCTTCGCGCTGGGCCACGGCGTGCTCGAACTGCTCCAGCGGGACGGCAACGGCCTCCTGTTCCGCGCCCTCGACCAGGGGGTGATGCTCGACCTCGACGGGATCGGGCCCGAGAACGAAGGCATGCTGGCACGCCTGAAGGATCTCGGCATCCGCGCGTTGCCGAAGTTCGCCACCGACCAGTTCGGCCTCACCAACCTCTACGTCGTCGGCTACGACGAGGACGCCGAGCGGGCGCCGGCCCCCATCGCCCTGTCGGCCTGCGGCGAGGCCTGCGACCCCGACCGGGACCGGGCCCTGCGCAAGGCGCTGCTCGAATTCCAGGCCGCGCGGGTGCGCAAGACCTTCGGCCACGGACCCCTCGACCTCGCCGGGACGGTGACGCCCCCGGGCTACATCGATGCCTTCATCCAGAAGGCGCTCCCGAGCCTCGATCTGGAGGAGGGCAGGGCGCTCCAGGCCATGCTCGAATGGATCGAGTTGCCGAACGCCGACCTGCGCGGAGTGCTGGCCGACACGGTCTATTCCGAGCGCTCCACCAAGCGCTTCTCGGAACTGCCCTCGACGCCCGCCGAGGATGGCCACGCCCGGGGCAAGATCGCCTGCGACCGCCTGTTGGAGGCGGGGTTCGACGTGCTCTACGTGGATTGCTCGCCCCACGGTGGGGGCGTCGGCGTGGTCAAGGCCATCGTGCCGGGCCTCGAGGTCGAGACCATGAGCTACTCCCGCATCGGCGAGCGCAACACGCGCAAGCTGATCGAGCGCGACCATCCGCTGATCCGGTTCGGGCAGGAGAGCGAGACGCTGCGTCCCGTTCGCCTGACGCCGGAGGCCCTGGAGCGGTTCGGCGGCCAGCCCCTGTTCGACGTGGCGCTGGCCGAGCGGATCGTCGGGCGCCACTATCCCCTGTACCGCGAGCCCGAATCGCACCACGCGCCGTTCCGGTTGCAGCAACGGAAGGGGAGGGCCGCGTGACGCTTCGCTTCGCCTACAACACCAACGGCGCCGCCAACCACCGGCTGGACGACGCCCTGCAACTCATCAAGGCGGCGGGCTACGACGGCGTGGCCCTGACGCTCGACATCCACCACCTCGACCCCTTCGCCGAGAACTGGGCGACCGAGGCCGGCAGGGTGGCGAGCCTCCTGGAACGGCTCGAACTCGCCTGCGTGATCGAGACCGGGGCCCGCTTCCTCCTCGATCCCACCGCCAAGCACGAGCCGACCCTCGTCACCGCCGACGCGGCGGGCCGCGCCCGGCGGGTGGGCTTCCTCAAGCGGGCCTGCGAGATCGGCGCCATGGTCTCGGCCGAGGCGGTCTCGTTCTGGGCGGGGGTGCCCAAGCCCGGCGTCGATCCGGAAGAGGCCCGGGGCTGGCTGCGGGACGGGCTTTCCGAGGTCGCGGCCTTCGCGGAGGAGGCGGGCGTGGTCGCTTGCCTCGAACCCGAGCCGGGGATGCTGATCGAGACGCTGGACGACTACGCCGCCCTCTCCATTCCGGGACTGAAGCTCGCCCTCGACACCGGCCACTGCCTCGTCACCGGCGAGCGCGAGCCCGCCGCGGCGGTGCGAGAGTTCGCCGACCGGATCGGCACGATCGCCATCGAGGACATGGCCCGGGGCAGCCACATCCACCTGCCCTTCGGCGAGGGCGACATGGACGTGCCCGGCGTGCTGGAGGCGCTGGAGGAGGTCGGCTTCGGCAAGCTGATCTGCGTCGAGCTGTCCCGCGAGAGCCACCGGGCGGACGTGATGATTCCCCAGGCCCTCGACTATCTGCGCAACTGCCGCCGTCCGGGGCCCGAGGGCGCCTCGGGGCAGGAGACGAGGCGGCAGGTGTAAGGGGCTCACGCGCGTTTCTCCCTCCCCCCGCTGCGGGGAGGGGCATGGTGGTGCAACAGGCAATCGTGATGAGAATCCTCTTCCTCAGCCGCCGCTATTTCCCGGCGATTTCCGGGATGAGCGTCTACGCCCAGAACCTGCTGCGCGAACTGGCGGAGGCCGGGCACGACGTGACCATGGTCTCGCAGTACCGGGGCGATGAGTTCGGCACGCGGGTCTACGGCGGCGGGCCGCCCCCGCCCGTGCCCGGCGTGACGGTCATCGGCCTGGAGCAGGTCGGCGAGCAGACGAGCGGCGACTTCGAACGCGATATCGCGACGATGGTCGAAACGATCCGCGTCGAGCACGCGAAGAAGCCCTTCGACGTGCTCCACGCCCAGTACGGCTATCCGACCGGCTGGGCGGCGCTGCTGGCGGGCAAGCGCCTCGGGGTGCCCACCGTCGTCTCGATCCAGGGGGGCGACGGCCACTGGGTCGGCTCGTGCTGCGAGACGCACCGCCTCGGGATGCGTTACGTCCTGGACAACGCCAACGCCCTGCTGATCGGCGGTGCCTCCTTCGTGGAGGAGGTCTGCGGCCGCCTCGGCTCGGACCCCGCCCGCTTCACCATCGTGCCCGGCGCCGTCGACACCGCCCGCTTCGCGCAACCCACGCCGGACGGCCTGCCCATGCCCCATTCCGGCCCGGCGCGGATCCTCTATCACGGCCGGGTCGACCGCCGGAAAGGCGTCCTCGACTTCATCGAGGCCCTGGCGATCCTGCGGGAGCAGGGGACGCCCTTCGCCGCGACGATCTCCGGCATCGGTCCCGACGTCGATCCCGCCAAGGCGCTCGCCGACAAGCACGGCTTCGGCCCGGAGGCGATCCGCTTCACCGGCTATGCCGAGTACGGGACCGTGCCGGCCCTCTACCGCGAGGCCGACATCTTCGCCTCGCCGACCTACGCGGAGGGGTTCTCGAACACGATCCTGGAGGCGATGGCGGCGGGGCTCGCGGTGGTCTCCTGCCACGCGGTGGGCGTCTCGGACTGCCTCCGCGACGGGGAGAATGGCCTCCTCACCATGCCGGGGGACGTGCCCGCCCAAGCCGAGGCCCTCACCCGGGCGATCCGGGATGGGGACCTGCGGCGCTCCCTCGCCGCCGCCGGTCTGGAGGAATGCCGGCGGGTCTATTCCTGGCAGGCCGTGGGCCGGCAGATCATGGGCATCTACGCGGACGTGGTGGGCCGGCGGCCCGCGACGGACTTCCCCGACGACCTGCCCCTCGACCTCTCCTGCCGCTTCCGCACGGAGCCGCACCTGCTGTGATCCGTCCCGAGGGACGGACGGATCGGCCTGCAACCCCGCCGGGATCCTCCGGCCACTCGTGAAATCCCGGACATGCCGACCGCCCTCGCCCTCTCCCCCCATCTCGACGACGCGGCCTTCTCGGCGGGCGGCCTGCTCGCGACCCTCGCGGCGACGGGATGGCGGGTGGTGATGGCGACGCTATTCACGCGGAGCGTTCCCGCGCCGGAGGGCTTCGCCCTGGCCTGCCAGCTCGACAAAGGGCTCGGGCCGGAGGTCGATTACATGGCCCTGCGCCGGGGCGAGGACGACCGGGCCGCCGACGCGCTGGGGATCGCCCCGCCGCTGCACCTGCCGTTCCGGGAGGCGCCGCACCGGGGCTACGGCTCCGCGCCCGAACTCTTCTCCGGCGTCCGGGACGACGACCGCATCGACCTCGACCTCGCCCCGGCGCTGGCCGACCTGATCGCCGGACAGGGGCCGGACCTGATCCTGGCGCCGCAGGCCGTCGGGGGGCATGTCGATCACGTCCAGGTGGTCCGCGCCCTGCGGACCCTCACCCCCGCCGCGCCGATCCTGTGGTGGCGGGATTTTCCCTATACCGTGCGCGAGGCCCATCCGAAGGAGCCGCTCGCCGACCTCTTCGCCGATCTGCCGGTGCGGGCCTTCGCCTTCGGGGAGGCGGCGGCCGGTCGCAAGCTCGCTGCCTGCGCCGCCTATACCAGCCAGATCGGGTTCCAGTTCGGGGGCGAGGCGGCGCTCGCCGCCCGCCTCGCCCGGGAGAACGCCACCGAGGGCTACCGCCTCGAAGGCCGGCTGCCGGAACCCTTCCCCCTCCGCGATGCTGCATGAGCCCACGGCGCCTAAGAGCCTCGCCGACCCGGCGGCGCTCGCCGCCCGCCGGGCGCTCGCCGACGGCCCGCACGTGGCGCCGCTTCGGGCGCTGGCCCGGCGGATCGCCGCCGAGCGGGACGCGCCGGTGCCGGATCCCGATCCCTTGGACGGCGGCGTCGCAGCGCGGTGCCTGCTGCTGCTGGAAACGCCGGGGCCGATGGTCCTGCGCACCGGCTTCGTCACCCGCGACAGCGCCAACGGCACCGCCGCCAACCTCTTCCGCTTCCTCGCGGAGGCCGGGATCCCCCGGTCCGAAACCCTGATCTGGAACGCGGTGCCCTGGGTGATCCATGCACCCGGCGCCCTCAACCGGGCCCCCCGGCGGAGCGAGGCCCGGGCGGCCGAGCCCTACCTCGCCCCGCTCCTCGGTCTCCTGCCGCGCCTCGCCGTCGCGGTCCTCGCCGGCCGGTTCGCCACCGGCTGCGGCCCGGCCCTCGCCACCCTGCGCCCCGGGCTGCCGGTGATCGCGATTCCCCACCCGAGCCCGACCTACGTCTGCACCTCCCCCGAGGTCCCGGCCCGCATCCGCCGGGGTCTGGGCGAGGCGGCGGGAATATTGGGTCGGGTATAAGCTTGGGTTTCGCGCTCAACGATTGCGCATGGATCCCACGGCCTCGCTGGCCATCGCGGCATCTTCGGCTTACATGGCGGGCAACGGGCCGCGGTCCGGGATAATCCGGCACGGGGCTCCGATCCCGTGCGGCCCGCGCGAGCGAGGGGACGGACGCCGATCGGTATGAATTTCCAGGGGCAGCACCGCAAGGAGGTCGCCTCGGCCGAACCGGTCGAGGGCGACGGGAAGGCGGCCGCGAAGAAGCGGGGCTGGAGCAACCACTATGCTTGGATCGGTACCGCCGCCAGCATCATCCTCGTGGCCGTCTCCCTCGGCGTGCTGTGGAAGCTCGTCCAGAGCGTGTCCTGGGCGGAGGTGAGGGAGGCGCTGCACAAGGCGTCAGCCGAGCAGCTCGGTCTCGCCTTCCTCTTCGTGGGCATCAGCTACCTGTTCCTCACCGGCTACGATGCCCTGGCGCTGCGCCAGTTGCGCATCAAAGTGCCCTACCGCATCACCGCGCTCGCCTCGTTCACGAGCTATGCCGTGAGCTTCACCCTCGGCTTTCCGCTCTTCACCGCCGGGACGATCCGCTACTGGATCTACGCCCGCCAGGGCCTGAGCCCCGCCAAGATCGCCGCCCTGACGGTGATCGCCGGCTTCACCTTCTGGCTCGGCATGGGCGTGGTGCTCGGCCTCAGCCTCATCATCGAGGCGGGGCAGCTCGCCGGGCTGGCCTTCACCTCGATCGCGCTGAACCAGGGAGTCGGCTTCGCGGCCCTCCTGGCCGTCGTGGGGTACCTCGCCTGGGTCTCGGCCAAGCGCCGGAGCGTCACCGTCAAGCAGTGGCGGCTCGAATTGCCCGGGGCCTCGGTGTCGATCGGCCAGATGATCGTCGGCATCGGCGATGTCTGCGCGGCGGCCGCCGTGCTCTACGTGCTCCTCCCCAACGAGATCGCCATCGGCTTCACCACCTTCCTGGCGATCTACGTGCTGGCGGCGATGCTCGGCATCGCCTCCAACGCGCCGGGGGGCATCGGCGTGTTCGAGGCGACGATCCTGCTCGCCCTGTCGAGCCTGCCGCGCAACGAGGTGCTGACCTCGTTGCTGCTGTTCCGGGGCTGCTACTACATCGTGCCGTTCATGACCGCCCTGGCGATGCTCGGCCTCTACGAGATCGTGAAGCGGGCCGGGGGCGCGCGCGATCCCGGGCCGCCGGAGGGGATTGCCGGCCCGTCCGGGCGGCCGCGGCCCGACGACACCGGATCCCGGTAACCGGTCCGGCGCGCCCTCGACCATGTCCGACCGTCCGCGCAGTTCCCAATCCTGGATGGGCGCCGCGATCGCGGTCGGCCTGTTCGGCATCGCCGTGGCACTCTCCGGCCGTCTCGAACTCCCGCTGATCCTCGTCGGCCTCGGTGCCGTCTGCGTCGGCGGCTGGCTCGGCGGCCGCGGTCAGGAGGCGCCGCGCCCGCGACCGGCGGCGACCGCCCAGCGCCACGCGATCGCCGAGGCGCTCCTCGCCCATGTTCCCGACCCGGTCATCCTGGTGGACCGCCGCACCCTCGTGGTGGAGGCCAACCCGGCGGCCCGGGCGCTTCTGCCGGCCCTGCACCAAGCCCGGCCCCTGTCCTTCGCGCTGCGGAGCCCAGAGGTCCTTGACGGGGTAGAGGCTGTCCTCAGTTCCGGAATGCCACGCCGCGTCTCCTTGGCCACGCGGGTGCCGCTGGAGCGGATCTTCGAGGTCCAGATCGGCGCCCTGCCGATGCCGGACGGATCAGGCGTTAGCGCGGTGCTGTTCCTGCGCGACCTCACCTCGGCCCGGCGGCTGGAAGCGATGCGGGTCGATTTCGTCGCCAATGCCAGCCACGAGCTGCGCACCCCGCTTGCCACCCTGATCGGGTTCATCGAGACCCTGCAAGGGCCCGCCCGCGAGGATTCGCAGGCCCGCGAACGCTTCCTGGAAATCATGCGCGTCCAGGCCCAGCGCATGACGCGGCTGATCGACGACCTGCTGTCGCTGTCGCGGATTGAGCTGCGCGAGCACGTAGCCCCGACCACCGTGGTCGATCTTGGGGCGCTCGCCCGACAAATGGTCGACGCGCAGGGACCGCCGGCCGAGGTACGGGGCGCCACGATCCGGTTTCAGGACGGTGCGGGCCCCTATCCCGTACCCGGGGATGCCGACGAACTCGCTCGCGTGATCGAGAACCTGATCGAGAACGCCGTG
>JAKONI010000035.1 GCA_022702015.1 Beijerinckiaceae bacterium
TCCGGGGCGTAGAGGTCGGCGAGGCGCGCGGTGTCGAGGGCGCGGGCGCGGGCCAGGAGCGTGCGCCAGCCGTCGAGGTCGCCGGGCCAGACGGGGGCCTGCACGGCGGCACCGAGGCGCACCAGCGCCTCGGCCTTGCGAGTCTGCTCGGCGAAGTAGCGCCATTCCGGCATGACGATCAGGCACCCGCCGACGCGGGCCACCTCGTGGACGGTGTTGTCCCCCGCCGAGGCGATCACGATGTCGGCCGCCGCGAGGTAGGCGGTCACGGAGGGGACCCAGCCGAGTTCGCGCAGGTTGGCGAAATCGGTCTCGTGGCCCTCCCGGTGGGTCGGGCCGAGGGTCAGCCAAAGGGCGTCAGGCGCGGCGCGAGCCGCCACCGTCAGCGGCGCGTAGGGCGTGCCGCTGCCCCCGCCGCCGGTGACGGCCACGATGATCTCCCGGTTCGGGTCGAGACCGAGCGCCGCCCGTGCCTCCGCCCGGCCCGGCACCGGATCGCGGGTGGTGCACAGCCCGCCGCTGTAGAAGGTCCGCGCCCGAAGCGCCTGGGGGTAGTCGTCCTGTTCGAGGCGCTCGTCGAAGGGGGCGAGCATCCCGACGCAGGCTTCGTAAGCTCCGACATGGCCGATGTCGGCGCGGTCTCCGTGCATGCGGATCTGCACCGCCGGCACGCTGGCGATCCGTGACAGGAGGGCGATCTCCGCCGACACGTCCACCACGAACAGCCCGACCTCGCGCTCATCGAGGTGATCGAGGATGGTCCGCATCGTCCGCCGCATCTCCGACAGACCGAGGGGCACGCAGTGCATCACCTGCGGCGTCGGCTCGGCGTAGAGGCGCGGAGTCGGGACGGCGGCGCCGATCATGTTCGGCAGGGCGACGATCTCGATGTCCCGGGTGAACCCGTCGAACAGCTGCGGGCCGGCGGTGAGGACCGAGACGGGCCGGTCGCGGGAGAAGGCGCTGGCCACGGCCATGGTGCGGTTGGCGTGCCCCCGTCCCTGGTGATGGACGAAGAACGCGATCGGCTTCGGCATGTGGGACCTACGAGAACAGGGCGTCGGGGCGCAGGGCGGCGGCGATCTCGCCCGCCTCCGGCCGGCGGAGGGGGCGGATCGCCGGGGCGGCCTCGTCCCAGGCGATCAGCCCGGCGTCGCGGAACTGGCCGAGCCAGTAGCCCATGCACCAGCGTCCGTGGCGGGCGTGGAACCTGCCGGCGTTCGCCAGGATGCTGTCGAAGTGCTGGAGCGGTGGGACATGCACCGCATGGTGCTGATGATAGGCCCGCGCCCTCGCACACCAGAAGGTAGGTAGCCCCTGGGCCGCGAGGCGCAGGGCGAGGTCGGTCTCCTCGCCGCCGTAGCCGACGAAATCCTCGTCCATGCCGCCCACCGCCCCCCAGGCGCGGGCCGGGAGGGCGAAGGACAGGCCCCAGAGTTCCGCCGGATCGGGCTCGCGGCGCAGGCCGATTCCGGGGATCGCCGGCTTGGCGGGGTGGGGCCGCCCTGTGCGATCGAGGTCCGCGAAATCCAGGGCGCCCGGGGCGATGGCGCCGGGGGGAAGATAGAACACCTCTCCCAGGAACAGCCCGTCGGTCGTTGCCGCCGCGTCCGCATAGGCCGCCACCAGGGTCGGGCTCGGCACGCAGTCGACGTCGAGGAAGATCAGTTGGTTGGCCCGCGCCGCCCCGGCGGCCCGGTTGCGGGCGGCGGCCAGGGGCAGCGCCTCGCCCGGTACGTGCAGATGGCGAACGGGGCAGCCGGGATCCGGCAGGTCCGGCTCGGGCCGCGGCTGCATCCAGGCGATTACCAGTTCCCGGGGCGGGACCGTCTGGGCGGCGAGCCCGCGCATCAGGTTGCGGAGCTGCGCCCCCCTGCCCCGGACCAGGGTGAGGACGCTCGCCTCAGCCGGCATGATCGACCAGCGCCGCCGACCGGCGGAAATGGGCGACGCCCTCGATCACCCCCCGGGCGTGGGAGGCCCGCGCCACGTAGGAGTGGGCGAGGCCGGACAGGCTCGCGAGGTCATCGGAGAAGTTGGCGACGATGATCGATTGTCGCCGGGCGCGCAGCATCTCGATGTCATTGCCGGAATCTCCGGCCACGAACACGTCACGGTCGTGCAGCCCATAGAGGCCGCGCACATGATCGACGGCGGTACCCTTGGAGGCGCCCACGGGCAGGACGTCGAGGTAGCGACCGTGACTGTGGATCACGCTCGCGGCGAGGCCGACGCTGTCGAGCCTTGCCCGGACCTTCGCCGCCGCCCGCCCGTCGCCGAAATAGCTGAGCTTGTACGCCCGCTGCTCCAGCGGAGACTGCGGCACCAGCCCATCGAGGCCGGCGAGGAGGTCGGTGATGGCGGAACGCTCCCAGCCCCGTCCGACCTCGGCCTGCCACGCGGCGTCGGCGGTGTAGGTCACGCCGTTGGCGTCGAGGTGGTAGATCTCCGAGCCCACCGAGCCGATGATGACCTGCGGCCGGGGGCTGTCCTGCTGCTCCAGGATCGCCATGGCGCTGTGGAAGGAGCGACCCGTGGCGACGCCGAAGGCCAGGCCCGCCTGCCGGCTTCGCCAGCG
>JAKONI010000047.1 GCA_022702015.1 Beijerinckiaceae bacterium
TCCACCACGGCGCGGGCGCGTATATCTGCGGCGAGGAGACGGCCCTCATCGAGAGCCTCGAGGGCAAGAAGGGGATGCCCCGCCTGAAGCCGCCGTTCCCGGCCAATATGGGCCTCTACGGCTGCCCCACGACGGTGAACAACGTCGAGTCGATCGCGGTGGCGGGGACGATCCTGCGCCGGGGCGCGGCGTGGTTCGCCGGGCTCGGCGGCAAGAACAACACCGGCACCAAGCTGTTCTGCGTCTCGGGGCACGTCAACAAGCCGTGCAACGTCGAGGAGGAGCTCGGCGTCACCTTCCGCGAGTTGATCGACAAGCATTGCGGCGGCATGCGCGGCGGCTGGGACAACCTGCTGTGCTCGATCCCCGGTGGCTCCTCGGTGCCGCTCGTCCCGGCCGAGCAGATCATCGATGCGAAGATGGACTTCGACACCCTGCGCAATCTGGGCTCCGGCCTCGGCACGGCGGCGGTGATCGTCCTCGACAAGTCCACCGACATCGTCGGCGCGATCGCCCGCATCTCGTACTTCTACAAGCACGAGTCCTGCGGCCAGTGCACGCCCTGCCGCGAGGGCACCGGCTGGATGTGGCGGGTGCTGACGCGCATGGCCCAGGGCCGGGCGCAGAAGCGCGAGATCGACATGCTGTTCGAGGTGACGAAGCAGATCGAGGGCCACACGATCTGCGCCCTCGGCGACGCGGCGGCTTGGCCGATCCAGGGGTTGATCCGTCACTTCCGCCCCGAGATCGAGAAGCGGATCGACCAGTATACCGCCAACCCGCACTCCGACCCGGTGCCGATGGCAGCGGAGTGATCGCCATGGGACCATCCCACCCGCGCCCTCATCCTGAGGTGCCCGCGCCAGCGGGCCTCGAAGGAGACCTCCAGGGGTCGCGCGGCTGGCTGGAGGCCTCCTTCGAGGCCCGGCTTCGCCGTGCACCTCAGGATGAGGATCAGGGTGGGACTGGACCTTCCGCATTCGTGCCAGATTTCGAGACGATCCGATGACCAAAATCCTCGTCGACGGCACCGAAGTCGATGTCCCGGCTGATTACACCCTGCTCCAGGCCTGCGAGGTCGCGGGGGCCGAGATCCCGCGCTTCTGCTTCCATGAGCGCCTGTCGATCGCCGGCAATTGCCGCATGTGCCTCGTGGAGTTGAAGGGCGCCCCGAAGCCCGTGGCCTCCTGCGCCTACGCGGTGAAGGATTGCCGCCCCGGCCCGAACGGCGAGCCGCCGGAGGTCCTGACCCGCTCCGGCCTCACCAAGAAGGCCCGCGAGGGGGTGATGGAGTTCCTCCTCATCAACCACCCCCTCGATTGCCCGATCTGCGACCAGGGCGGCCACTGCGACCTGCAGGACCAGGCGATGGCCTACGGCGTCGACTCGACCCGCTACCAGGAGAACAAGCGGGCGGTCGAGGAGAAGCATATCGGCCCGCTGGTGCGGACCGCCATGAACCGCTGCATCCACTGCACCCGCTGCGTGCGCTTCCTGGCGGAGGTGGCCGGCGTGCCGGACCTCGGTGCCATCGGGCGCGGCGAGGACATGGAGATCACGAGCTACCTCGAACAGTCGATGGCCTCGGAACTCCAGGGCAACGTGGCCGACCTGTGCCCGGTGGGCGCGCTGGTCCACAAGCCGCAGAGCTACAACGTCCGCCCCTGGGAGCTGTCCAAGACCGAATCGGTCGATGTGTCGGACGCGGTGGGCTCGGCGATCCGCGTCGACACCCGGGGCCGCGAGGTCATGCAGATCGAGCCGCGGGTGAACGAGGACATCAACGAGGAGTGGATCTCCGACAAGACCCGCCACGTGGTGGACGGCCTGCGGATGCAGCGCCTCGACCGGCCCTACCTGCGGGAGAACGGGCGGCTCCGCCCCGCCTCCTGGGGTGAGGCGTTCCAGGCCATCGCCGCGAAGGTGAAGGGGACCGACCCCAAGCGCATCGGCGCCATCGTCGGCGACCTCGCCGCCGTGGAGGAGACCTTCGCGCTGCGCGAGCTGATTCGCAGCCTCGGCTCAACGAACCTCGATTGCCGCCAGACCGGCGCGGGCCTCGACCCGGCGCTCGGCCGCGCGAGCTACCTGTTCAACCCCACCGTGGCCGGGGTCGAGGCGGCGGACGCGATCCTGATCGTCGGCGCCAACCCACGCACCGAAGCCTCCATGCTGAACGTGCGCATCCGCAAGCGGTGGCGCATGGCCCCGCTGGCCGTGGGCGTGATCGGCGAACAGATCGACCTGACCTATCCGAGCCACTACCTCGGCGCCGGCTCCGAATCGCTGGCGGCCCTGGCCCGGGGTGAGCACAGCTTCCTCGACATCCTCAAGGGGGCGAAGGCGCCGCTGGTGATCGTCGGCTCGACCGTCGAGCCCGGCGTGCTGGCCGCCGCCGCGAAGTTGGCGCAGGATCTCGGCGCGGTGGCCGAGGGCAAGCGCGGTTTCGGCGTGCTGCACCATGCGGCCGCCCGCGTGGGCGCGCTGGACCTCGGCTTCGTGCCGGGGGAGGGCGGCCTGACCTTCCGCGAGATGATCTCCGCCGGCGGGGTGGACGTGCTGTTCAACCTCGGGGCCGACGAGTGCGAGGTCGCCCCGGGCGCCTTCGTGATCTACCAGGGCACCCACGGCGACCGGGGCGCGTCCCGGGCCGACGTGATCCTGCCGGGCGCCGCCTACACCGAGAAGAACGCCACCTACGTGAACCTCGAAGGCCGGGTGCAGGTGGCCAACCGGGCGGGCTTCCCGCCGGGGGATGCCCGCGAGGATTGGGCGATCCTGCGCGCCCTGTCGGACGTGCTGGGCCAGCGCCTGCCCTTCGATTCGCTGATCGCGCTGCGCAAGGCGCTCTACGTGGCCCATCCGCATTTCGCCGCCGTCGATTCCGTGGAAGCGGGTGACGTGGCCGAGGCGGTCTCGGTCCTGGCCGGGCGCGGGGGCGAGACCGGGAGTGGCGCCTTCGTCTCCCCGGTCGGCGACTTCTACCTCACGAACCCCATCGCCCGCGCCTCGCGGGTCCTTGCGGAATGCTCGCGGCTGGCGCGGGAGCGGGCTTCCGAGCCGCTGCCCCTCGCGGCGGCCGAGTAGGAGAGCCCCCGATGACCTCCCTGGAACTCCTCGGGACCGTGCTCCTGATCGTGCTCAAGAGCTTCGTGCTCCTGTCCGCGCTCCTCGTATTCATCGCCTACGCCCTGCTCGCCGACCGGAAGATCTGGGCGGCGGTGCAGTTGCGCCGGGGACCGAACGTCGTCGGCCCCTTCGGGCTGCTGCAATCCTTCGCGGACCTGCTCAAGTTCGTGCTGAAGGAGCCGGTGATCCCGGCGGGCGCCAACAAGGCGATCTACC
The DNA here is from genome assembly GCA_022702015.1 of Beijerinckiaceae bacterium. Taxonomy (GTDB): domain Bacteria; phylum Pseudomonadota; class Alphaproteobacteria; order Rhizobiales; family Beijerinckiaceae; genus Methylobacterium. Next base: position 3,346 of record JAKONI010000047.1, read on the forward strand.
TGCTGGCGCCGCTGGTCTTCGCCATGCTTGCCCTATCGAGCTGGGCGGTGATGCCGATCGCCGACGGCTGGGCGATCGCCGACATCAACGTCGGCATCACCTACATCTTCGCCATCTCGTCCCTCGGCGTGTACGGCGTCATCATGGGCGGCTGGGCGTCGAACTCGAAATACGCCTTCCTCGGAGCCCTGCGCTCCGCGGCGCAGATGATCTCCTACGAGGTGTCGCTGGGCTTCGTGATCATCTGCGTGCTGATGTGCGCGGGCTCGCTCAACCTCACACGAATCGTGGCGGCGCAGGATACGAGCTTCGGCCTGTTCGGCTGGTACTGGCTGTGGCTGTTCCCGATGTTCGTGGTGTTCTTCATCTCGGCGCTGGCCGAGACGAACCGCCCGCCCTTCGACCTGCCGGAGGCCGAATCGGAGCTCGTGGCGGGCTACATGGTCGAGTATTCCTCGACCCCGTACCTGCTGTTCATGCTCGGCGAGTACGTCGCCATCATGAGCATGTGCGCGCTCGGCACGGTGCTCTTCCTCGGCGGCTGGCTCTCGCCGATCCCCTTCGCGCCCTTCACCTGGGTGCCGGGCGTGATCTGGTTCGTGCTGAAGGCGAGCTTCCTGTTCTTCGGTTTCGCGATGGTGAAATCCATCGTGCCGCGCTACCGCTACGACCAGCTGATGCGGCTCGGCTGGAAGGTCTTCCTCCCCCTTTCGCTCGTCTCCGTCGTGGTCGTGGCCTTCGTCCTGAAGATCACCGGCCTG
>JAKONI010000071.1 GCA_022702015.1 Beijerinckiaceae bacterium
GGCTGAAGGTTTCCGTGGCCATCGCGGCGATGGCCGCCGCGAGCCCCTCCCTCGCCGGACCGGCGGGCGAGGGCGGGGCAAAGCCCCTCACCCTGGAGGCGGTCAACGATGCGACCTTCCCGGGGGCGGGGCAGGAGGCCAATGGCCCGGAGGGCAAGGCTCAGGAGGCCAAGGGCCCGGAGGGCAAGGCTCGGGAAGCCAAGGGCCGGGAGAGCAAGGACAAGGCGAAGGAGAAGCAGGCCGGAAAGAAGCCCGATCCCCTGACGGTCCGGGCGCAGGTCCTCCTCGACAGGGCCCGTTTCTCCCCCGGCGCGATCGATGGGCTCGAAGGCGACAACTACCACCGGGCCCTGGCCGCCTTCGCGAAGGCGAAGAACCTCCCTGCCTCGGACCACCTCACCAAGGAGATCTGGGACGCCCTCCAGGGCGGCGACAGGGACCCGGCGGTGAAGGGCTATGCCGTGTCGCAGGAGGATGCCGACGGGCCCTACACGCCCCGGATCCCGCCGAAGATGGAGCAGCAGGCCGACCTCAAGGAACTGGGCTACACGAACGCCCGGGAGATGCTGGCCGAGCGATTCCACATGAGCCGGGACCTCCTCAGCGCCCTCAACCCCGGCAAGGCCCTCGACAAGGCCGGCACGGAGATCACGGTGGCGGCGGTGACGCCGATGGGCACCGACAAGCCGAAGGGCAAGGACCTGCCGCAGGATCCCAAGGTGGAGCGGATCGAGGTCGACAAGACGAGCCGCGACGTGCGGGCCTTCGGCGCGGACGGCAACCTCCTCGCCTACTACCCCGCCTCGATCGGCAGCAGCGAGAAGCCGGCGCCGAGCGGCGAGACGACGGTGAAGGGCGTGGCCTTCGATCCGGTCTACACATACAACCCTAAATACGGGTTCAAGGGCGTGAAGACCCAGCGCAAGTTCTCGATCCGCCCCGGGCCGAACAACCCCGTCGGCCTCGTCTGGATCGATCTCGCCATCCCGAGCTACGGCATCCACGGGACGCCCGAGCCGGAGCGGGTGAGCAAGACCGAGTCCCACGGCTGCATCCGCCTCACCAACTGGAGCGCCCGGGACCTCGCCCGGCACGTCGCCAGGGGCGCCAAGGTGACATTCACGGACGGCTGAGTCCTGGGCACCGGCCGGAACATTCCTCCGGCCGACTACCCGTGCAGGTTGCAATCCGGCCGCAGCGGGGAAAAAATGTATCAGACCTTAACATAGAGTGTCCCGAAGGCGCCTGACGTGGCGGCCTGTCGCTTGACAGGCCAGCGCTTGTGGGCGACCCAGCCAGTGGTCCCGCTGGCTCCGCGGTGGCGTGCCGGCAACGGCGTCGCCCTGCGACCTGGGTCATCGGTGGAACGCTCGAGAACGACCCCGCGGGGGACAGCGAAGGGAAGACGGCCCGGCGTGAGTGCTGACCTCAACGACGAACTGCTGAACGGCGTCCGTGTCCTCGTAGTCGAGGACGAAGCAGCCATCTCGATGCTGCTGGAGGACATGCTGCTCGATTTCGGCTGCACGGTGGTGGGACCGGCCGCGCGGCTGTCCACCGCCCTCGAGATGGCGTCGCAGGAGGCGTTCGACGTCGCCATCCTCGACGTGAACGTCGCCGGCGAACCGATCTACCCGGTCGCGGAGGCGATCGTCGCCCGCGACCGGCCGCTGGTGTTCTCCACCGGCTACGGCGGCGCGGGCATCCGCGAACCCTTCCGCGACCGCCCCGTGGTCCAGAAGCCGTTCAGCCAGGCGGACCTGAAACGCACCTTGATCGGCGCGATCCGCAAACCGGGGGCTTGAGGCTCCGGTTCTCGGAGCCTGCTCCCAAAGCCGGTCCGTCCCGTCCATTCCCCTCTTCCCGAGGTGCCCACTTCCATGGGCCTCGAAGGAGACCTGCCGCGCGCACCGCGATCCCTGGAGCCCTCCTCGGAGGCGGGTGTCGCCGCACCTCAGGATGGGGGCGAGGGGGGACGGAAGGGGACTTCGCGGTCAGGCTCTCCGGCGGGTCCCCCCGTGGCCAAGCCGGCGGGGGCGCCCGGTCATAGCCGCTCGATCTCGAAGGCCGCCGGACAATGCTCCGGCCAGCGGCCCTCCCCCACGAACACGGCATCCGCCCGCAGCGTCAGCCCCGCCGACCAGGGGTGGCGGGCGACCCAGGCCCGCACCGCCCGGGAGAACCGCGCCCGCTTCACCGCGCCGATGGCTGTCCGGGCCTCGTCCAGGTTCGCCCGCGCCTTGACCTCCACGAAGGCGACCGTGCCGCCCCGGCGGACGATCAGGTCGATCTCGCCCCCCGCCAGGGCGACCCGGCGGCCCAGCGGCCGGTAACCCCGCAGCATCAGCGCCGCCAGCGCCAGCCACTCGGCCCGGTGGCCGCGCCGGTAGGCCGCCCGGCGCTCCGCCGCCCGGCCGCTCCGGCTCACGGGTTGTTCTCGTCCGTCTCATCCGCCTCGCGGGCGAGGGCCAGCGCCCGGGTATAGACTTGGCGGCGGGGTAAAGCGGTCTCGTCCGCCACGAGGCTCGCCGCATCCTTGATCGAATGGCGGGCGAGGGCGGCGCGGATCGCGGCGTCGAGGGCCGCGTCGTCGTCGGGGCCGGGGGCCGTGGCCGGAGCGGGGCCGATCACCACGACGATCTCGCCCTTGGGCGGCCCCTCCTCGGCGAACCGCGCCGCGAGGTTGCCGAGGCTGTCGCGCCGGATTGTCTCGTAGAGCTTGGTCAGTTCGCGGGTGACGGCGGCGGCGCGGTCGGCCCCGAGGGTGGCGGCGGCGTCAGCCAGCATCTCCGGCAGCCGGTGGGGTGATTCGAACAGGACGAGGGTGCCCGGCACCTGCGCCAGGGCCTCCAGCCGGTGGCGGCGGGCGCCCGCCTTGTGCGGCAGAAAGCCCTCGAAGAAGAAGCGGTCGGTGGGGAGGCCCGCCGCCACCAGGGCGGTGGTGACGGCCGAGGGGCCCGGGACGGGGGTGATGCCGATGCCCGCCTCGATCGCCGCCTGGACCAGCTTGTAGCCGGGGTCCGACACGAGGGGCGTGCCCGCGTCCGAGACCAGGGCCAGCGCCTCGCCGGCCCGCAGCCGCGCCACCATCCGCTCGCGAACGGCCTCGTTCGAATGCTCGTGGTAGGCGAGGAGCGGCGTGGTGATCCCGTAGTGGGCGAGGAGCGTGCGGGTGACGCGGGTATCCTCCGCCAGGACGGCATCCGCCGCGGCCAGGGTCGCCAGGGCGCGGATCGTGACGTCGCGCAGGTTGCCGATGGGGGTGGCGACGATGTGCAGGCCCGGGGCGAGGGGCTCCGCTTCGCTCGCGAGGCCGAAGGCCGTGAAGGTGGTGCTGCGGGCGGGGCCGGGGCGCCCGGTTTCGAATCGACGGTTCATCGCTGACGAGATTGCCACAGGCACGGCCCCGCGTCGCGCTTCCGGTGCGAGAGAACGGGGGAACCGTCGCCCGCGCCATTTACAAGCCCGTCCGGGGGCGACAGGCTTATCCCCTTGATCGTCCTGCAGGAGATGCGACGATGGCGCAGCCCAGGGGGGCGCGGGGTCTGATAGTTCCGGCCGTCCTCATGGGCGCGACGGCGTTGTCCGCCTGCGTCGGCGGATCGGAGCCGCGCAGCGCCCGGCGGGCGCCGCCGCCCGTCGCCGCCGTGGACCCGCCCTTCGATCCGGCGGCGCCGGCCGTCACGGCCCCCGGCGGGCGGATCGGCGCCGGCGCGGTGAAGGTCGCCCTCGTGGTGCCCCTGACCGGGCAGGGGGCGGCCATCGGGGCGGCGATGCGCAACGCGGCGCAGATGGCCTTCGACGACGCGCAGCAGCCGGACGTGACGATCCTCGTGGAGGACGATCGCGGCAATCCCGAGGGCGCCCGGGAGGCCGCCGAGCGGGCCTTGAAGGACGGGGCGGACATCGTGCTCGGCCCGGTCTTCGCGGCCAACGTCCAGGCGGCGGCGGGGCCGGCGCGGACGGCGGGCAAGCCGGTGATCGCCTTCTCCACCGATGCCGGCGTGGCGAGCCGGGGTGTGTATCTCCTGAGCTTCCTACCGCAGCCGGAGGTCGACCGGATCGTCGCGGAGGAGGTGGCCGGGGGGCGCCGGTCCTTCGCGGCCCTGATTCCCGACACCCCCTATGGCAATGCCGTCGAGGCGCAGTTCCGGGAGGCGGTGACCCGCCGGGGGGCGCGGCTTGCGGCGGTGGAGCGCTATGCCGCCGGCGCGCCGGGCCCTGCGGTCCAGCGGCTGAACGGCGTGATCACCGGGCCGACCGCCACGGCCGACGCGGTGTTCATCCCGGAGACGGCCGAGGGCCTGCCCGCCGTGGCCGCCGCCCTCACCAAGGCCGGTTTCTCGCCCGCCCGGGTCCGGCCGGTGGGCACGGCCCCGTGGAACGATGCGGCCCTCTTTGCCCTGCCCGCGCTCCAGGGGGGCCGCTTCGCCGGGCCCGACCGGGCGGGCTTCTCGGCCTTCGGCGGCCGCTATCAGGCGCGGTTCGGGGCCTCGCCCCCCCGGGTCGTGTCGCTCGCCTACGACGCCGTGATGCTCGCCGCGACCCTGGCCCGGCAATACGGCACCCAGCGTTACACCGAGCCGACGCTCACCAACGCCTCGGGCTTCGCGGGGATCGACGGCACGTTCCGGTTCCGCCCCGA
>JAKONI010000074.1 GCA_022702015.1 Beijerinckiaceae bacterium
CGCACCACCACCCGCTCGGCGGTGCCGTGGAAGCGGGCGAGGTCCGCCTCGGCGCGGATCATCGCGAAGGAGCGGGCGTAGATCGCCTGCCCGTCGCGCAGATAGTCGAGGCGCGAACTCATGTGTCGGAGGTCCTGAAGGCGTGAGCGAGGGAAGTGGCCGAATCCGCACTCCTTACGCGGTCCAGCGCGGCCTCGAAAGTGAGTTGGATCGCCGGCTCGGCATCGGGGCGCCCGTCGAGGACGATGCCGTAATGCCCGCCCCGGCCCACGAGGGTGAGGGCGGCCGAACCCGGATGGGCGCAGCCCTTGGCGCAGCCGGACACGTGGGCGTCGATCCCCGAACCCCGCAGGGCTTCGGCGAGGCGGGCCGCATCGGCCAGCGTCGGCGTCGAGCCGGAGGCGCAGGCGGGCGCGCCGGGGCAGGCCGCGACCCGTCCGCGCGGATCCTCGGCCGCGTCGATGAACCCGTATGCGCCCAGGGCGTCGCGGGCCTGCCGGGCGGCGTCTCGATCCGGGGAAACGAGGACGGCGCCACGGGTCGCGCTGAAGGTGAGGTGGGGGGCGTCGAGGCGTTCGCTCCAATCGGCGAGGTGCAGGAGGCCGTCCGCCGTGCAGCGCCCGAACGCAGCCTCGACGGCCAGCGCCGTGCGGTCTCCGAGCGCGTGCAGGCCCGGCGTCAGGGGCGGAAGGGCGGCGGGCGCCGCCATGGGGTCGGCGGGCCTCGCCTCCCGCCAGAGGTCGAGGTCGCGCAGGCGCCGGGCGCCGCTCGCCGCCAGGGCGCGCAGCCATTCGGCGACGGCGGCGAGGGCTTCGGTCGATGACACGGGTGCGAACCAGACCAGACCGTCCGACCCGGCGAGGGCGGGGGCGATCCGGTCGGGACCGAGGACGCGTAGGGCGATGTCGGCTTCCACCGCGCCGAGGCCGAAGCCGTCCGCCGCTTCAAGGGTCACCAGGGTTTTTGCCGGCAGGCTGGGAACCGCGCGCCCGGCCGCCTCGACGGCGTCCGCCAAAGTGTCGTGGTCGAACAGGGGGGGCGTCAGGGTGAGGCGCTGCGGGCCGCCATCGGCCCGTACGTCGCCGAGGCCAACGGCCGCGAGGTGGTCGGCGAGGGGGCCTCGCGTCTCAGGTGTGACGCCGCGGATCTGGAGATTGGCGCGGGCGGTCACGTCGATATGGCCGTTGCCGAAACGTCGCGCGCCTTCCGCCACGGCCCGCGCCTGAGCGGCGGTGAGGCGACCGAGGGGCGGGTGGACGCGGGCGAGGAGGCCGTCGCCCGTGGGCATCGGCCGGGCGAGGCTCGGACACCAGCCGCGCCGGTTCGGGGCTTCGGGCAGGACGCGGCGGCCGGGGGAGGGGGGCGCGGTGGGGCAGGCCGTGCTCATTCGGCCGCCTCGGGCATCAGTTCGTCCGCCGCCATGGCGTTGCGGCGGGTCTGCCACATCCCCCGGCGGCGGGCTTCGTCGAAGCGTTCGAGGATGGCGCGGGCGGCTTCCGGATTGGCGGCGCGCAGGGTCTCGAAGGTGTCGGGATCGGCGATGAGGGCGCCGTAGAGCCGGTCGAGGTCGGCATCCGACACGGCGTCCGTGGTGGCGGCGAGGACGAACACCGCATCGACGCCCTGCGCCAATTCCTGGGCCCCGCGATAGCCGTGGCGCAGCTGCGCCGCGATCCAGCGCGGATGGCTGAGCTTGCCCCTGATCAGCCGGGCCGCCTCCTCGCGAGCCGTGCGGGTCTTCGGGGTGTCGGGCGTCGCGACGTCGAGGCTGTAGAGGGCCGGTTGCGCGCCACTCAACGAGGCGGCCGCCGCGAACCCGCCCATGGCCTCCACGGCGGCGTCGCCGTCGAGGAGGTCGCGCTCGGCGACGTCGAAGGCGTGCACATAGGCGTCAGCCTGCGCCACGCGGGCGGCGAACCCGGCATCGGCGCGGTCTTCGGCGCCGCCATAGGCGTGCGAGGTGGCGTCGAGATAGGCGCGGCCGAGGTCGTCCCGGCTCTCCCAGGCACCGTCGAGGGCAAGGCCGCCGGCCCCGGCGCCGTAGCGGCCCGGCGCGGCGCCGTAGACGCGGGACCCGGCCTCGCCCCGCCGCCGGGCGGCGGCGAGGGGGTTTTCGGAATCCTCCTCGTCACGGCCGGCGACCGCTTCGGCGGCGCGGGCGAGGAGCGCCAGGGTCTCGGGGAAGGTGTCGCGAAACGCGCCCGAGACCCGCACGGTCACGTCGATGCGCGGCCGGTCGAGGAGAGCGAGCGGCAGCACCTCGAAGCCGGTGACCCGGGTCGAGGCGTGGTCCCAGACCGGGCGGACTCCCATGAGGGCGAGGGCATGGGCGACGTCCTCGCCGCCCGTGCGCAGGGTCGGCGAGGCCCACAGATCCATGACGATCCGGGCCGGATACTCGCCCTCGTCCTGGAGGTAGCGCCGCACCACGGCGTCGGCGGCCTTGGCCCCGAGGGTGGTGGCCGCCCGCGTCGGCAGGCTGCGCGGATCGAGAGTGGTGAGGTTGCGGCCCGTGGGCATCACGTCCGTCCGTCCGCGCGACGGCGAGCCGGCGGGACCGGGGGGCACGAAGCGCCCATCGAGGGCCGCGAGCAAACCGTCGCGCTCGGCCGTGGCGCAGGCGGCGACGTGCGCAGCGACATCGGGGGCGGCGCGGCCGAAGACATGGAGGCCGACGCGGGTGGTGACCTCGCCGAGGTCGCACAGGTGCGCGTCGAGGGCGCTCAAAGCGTCGGGCATGGCCGTCTGCGCGTCGATGCCGGCGGCGGCGAGCAGCCCGGCCGATTCGGCCTCCTCCAGGATGGTGCGGGCCAGGATTGCGGCGCGGCGTGGATCGAGGATGCTCGCGGCCGAATATTCTTCCACGAGTTCGCGTAAGTGGGCAGCATCCGGGTCGAGGCCGGCGCATTCGGTCTGGGGCGTGAGGTGGCCCAAAGCCACCCCGCCGAGGCGCCGCTTGAGGGGCGCGGCCTCGCCCGGATCGTCGACGATGAACGGGTAGATCACGGGCAGGGACCCGATGGCCCGCGCCGGCCAGCAATCGGGCGACAGGGCCACGGCCTTGCCGGGCAGCCATTCCGTGGTGCCGTGGGTGCCGAGCTGCACCAGGGCGTCGAAGTCCCGCCGCAGGCCGAGATGGAAGGCGAGGTAGGCATGCGTCGGCACCCGGTCGGGATCGTGATACCCGGCCTTGCGGTCCGCGTCCCGGCCCCGGTCGGGCTGGAGGAAGAGGGCGCAACCTGCCTCGTCGGCGGAGCCCTTGCCCCCCACTTGCCGGAAGCGGAAAGCCCCGTCGCGGCAGGTCGGGTCGTCCTCCGGGGCGCCCCAGGCGTCCGTGAGGGCGCCGCGCGCCTCCTCCGGCAGGGTGGCGAGCCATGCGCCGTACGCTGCCAGGGACACGGTGAAGTCCGCCTCCCCCCCGGTGAGCGCCATCATCACGTCGTCCGGCAGCGGGGCGGCGGGATAGCCGGCCTCGGCCAGATCGGAGAAGACGGCGCGGGCGCTCTCGGGGGTGTCGAGGCCCACGGCGAAACCGGCGCGCCCGCCCCTGGCGGGATAATCGGACATCACCACCGCCACCCGCCGCCGCTCGGGCGGCAGGGTAGCGAGGCGCAGCCAGCCCCGCGCCCGTTCGGCCAGGGCGGCGATGCCGGGCGCGTAGGGCACGAGGCGGCGCTCCGCGAAGCCCGCCACCTCGGGGGCCTCCTCCTTGAACGCGATGGGGAAACCCGCGAGCCGCCCGTCGAATTCCGGCAGGGCCACCTGCATGGCGAGGTCGGAGGCGCTGAGTCCCCGCGCCGAGGCCGTCCAGGCGTCGCGGGGCGAGCCGACGGTGAAGGCTTGCAGCACCGGGCATCCGGCCCGATCGAGGACGAAGCCCGCATCGTCCCGGGCGGAGAAGGCCGTGGCCGCGATCACGAGATCAGGCACACGCGCCGCGATGGCCCCCGCGAGCGCCTTCGCGGCCTCGGGCTCCTTCAGGCTCGACACGGCGAGCGTCAGCGTGTCGATGCCGCGCTCCCGCAGGGCCTGCGCCAGAGCTTCGAACGGGGCGGTATCCCCACCGAGGACCGCCGAGCGGTAGACGATGAGGAGTGCGAGACGGGACGAGGGGGGGAGGCTCGACCGCCCCGCCGCCAGCGCCACGTCCAGCGCCACCGGGCCGCAGCCGGGGCACCATGCGAAGCCACGGGGCAGGGGCTGGGCCGGCTCCACGGGGCCGCCCCCGCCGCCATGCGCCGCCAACCTTCGCAGCATCCGCCGCAGGTTCTCGGGTCCCCCCGCGCGAAAATAGCCGTCGAGGTCGGTCGCCAACGCGGGATCGGTGGAGAACGCGGCGAGACGGGGATCCGGCCGGTCGTCCCCCGGCAGGACGGCCAGCACAACGCCGTGCGCCCGCGCCGCCGCCGCGCAGCGCTCGACGCCGTAACGCCAGTAATCGAGCCCGCCGAGGCAGCGAATCACCACCACGCGGGCGCGGGCGATGACGCCGTCCACGTAGAGATCCACCGAGAGCGGGTGGCGCAGTTTGGCGAGCTTCGCCAGCCGCAGGGACGGCAGACCCAGTTCCGCCGTGTGGGCGCGGGCGAGCCCGGCGAGGTCGCTGTCGGTGAATGACAGGATCACGAGGTCGCCCGGCTCCTGGCCGAGATCGACCGCCGCCTCGCCCTCATCGAGCGAGACCGTATCGATGCGCAGGAGGTGCATGGCGCTCCTCCCTCAGACGGAGCGCGGCGGGGCCGGGGCGGGGCGCCCCGGTCTGGCCGGGCCGCGCCTCATCCCGCCAAAGCCTTGGCGACGGCGGACTGGTCGAAGCCCTTCAGGCCGATCACCACGAGGCGGCTGTCCCGGGCCTCCCCGGACCGCCACGGGCGGTCGAAATGGTGCGTGACCCGGCGTCCGACGCCCTGCACCACCAGGCGCATGGGCTTGCCCTCCACCTCGACGAATCCCTTGATCCGCAGCACACCTTCGGTCTCGGCGGCCTTCTCGACACGGGCGGCGAGGTCGCCGGCGGTCACGGCGGCGCGGACGGGGAGGGCCACCGTCTCGAAGTCGTCGTGGTCGTGGTCCTCCCCCTCACCGTGGTGGGAGGGGCGGTTGGCGAGGTCGTCCTCCGCCGCCGCGCCGAGGCCGAGGAGCACGCGGGGGTCGATGGCCCCGTTCCGCGTCTCCACCACCTTTACCGCGCGAGGCAGGTGGCCCTGCACCTCGGCCCGGACCCGGGCGAGGCCGTCGGCATCCATCAGGTCGGTCTTGTTGAGCACCACGAGGTCGGCGCAGAGGAGCTGATCCTCGAACACCTCCTCCAAGGGGTTGTCGTGGTCCACCGAGGTGTCGGCGGCCCGCTGGGCGGCGAGCGCCTCCGGGTCCTCGGCGAAGGCGCCGGTGGCCACCGCCGGCCCGTCCACCACCGCCACCACGCCGTCCACCGTGACGCGGGAGCGGATCGCCGGCCACTGGAAGGCCTGGACGAGGGGCTTCGGCAGGGCGAGGCCGGAGGTCTCGATCAGGATGTGCTCCGGCGGCTCGTCCCGGGCGAGCAAGGTCTCCAGGGCGGGCACGAAGTCGTCCGCCACGGTGCAGCAGATGCAGCCGTTCGGCAGCTCGACGATGGACTCCTCCGTGCAGCCCTCGACGCCGCAGGCGGCCAGGAAGGAGCGGTCGAACCCGACATCGCCGAACTCGTTCACGAGGATCGCGAGCCTCCGGCCCCGGGCGTGCTCGATCACGTGGCGGACGAGGGTCGTCTTGCCGGCGCCGAGGAAGCCGGTGACGATCGTGCAGGGGATCTTCGCGACGATGGTCATTCGGCGGCCTCCGGCAAAGGGGGAAATGGGGGGATGCGGGCGATCACGCCGGAGCGGAACGCCTTCGGACGCTCCCGCCAGGGGACGATCCCGTCGGCGGTGGCATCGTAGGCCCGCAGGCCGTCGAGGATGAGGCCGGCGGCCTCGGCGGGGTCGAGGTCGCCGTAGACGTAGGTCCAGCGCCCCGGCGAGGCGACGGCGACGGTGCAGGGCCGCTTGCAGACCGAGAGGCATTCCACCGGCTCGACCCGCAGCCCTTCGGCCCGTGCGGCGAGTTCGTCGTGGAGGCGCGCCCCGGCGCGGGGCCCCTCCGGGTCGTCGCCCTCCCGCCGGCAGGTGGTGCAGACGTAGAGGATCGTGCCGCTGTCAGGCATGGGCGCGGTTCCGGGCCGGGGCGAAGGCCTGCCACGCCCAACCGAGCCCCAGGCCGATCATCGTCCAGAACACGGCGCCGATGGCCAGCGACCGGGCGGCGAACTGCGCCGCCAGGGCCGCCGGCACGGCGGAGGTCGCATCGGGCGGCGGCGGGGCACCGACGACGTGCGGCGCCACGATCAGCACCAGCCCGCCGAGGATGGCGATGAAGGAGCGCCGGACGGCGATGAGATACAGACCCATGCCGGTGGCGGCGGCGGTCATGGTCCACCAGACCTGCCGGGTGAGGAGCGGCGCGGCCTCCTGGCCGGGCAGTTCGGGGGGCAACCCCAGCGCCGGGGCGAGGGCGACGCTGGCGAACCCCGCCAGTGCGAAGGCGACGCCGGTCTGGAGGGTCGGCTCCCGGCCACAGGCGAGCAGCACCGCACCGAGGATCAGCGCCCAGCCGACGCCGCCGACGAGGGTCGCGAGCCCGGTGAAGGCCATCCGCTGGAAGCCCGGGGCCGGCTGCCATTCCGGCGCGGCCTCGGGGGTCGGGTGGTCGTGGCCCGCATGGGCCAGCACGATCGGCAACGCCTGAGGCAGGGCCTGCGCGGCCTGGCCGGGCGCCGGGGTCTCATAGCGCTCGGCCGCGACGATGAGCGGCGAGGTGAGCGCGAGTTCGAGCCCCGTCGCGACGATAGCCGCGAGGAAGCCGGCGGCCAGAGCCGCCGACAGAAGTCGGAGAATCATCCCTGGCGCTTGGGCGTCAGTGGCAGGGGAAGTTCTGGGCGTGCCGGAAGTCGTGCGCCGCGTTGTGGAGCGCGATGGCCGGGGAGAAGCCCGCCATGAAGACGAGGCCGAGGCCGAGGAAGGCCGCGAGCGCGGCCGCCATCAGACGCTCATTGGAGCGGACGGCGACGGGGGCGAGGGTCGTGGTCGTCATGCTGTGTTCTCCAGCCGCCCCACCGGCGGCAAAGCGAAGTCCGAGGATGACGGCAGGTCTCCTGGCTCGCGGCTCGACGCGCCCGCCGCCTTCCCGGATCGCTCCGGTGGCTGCTGGCGGACGCTCGCCGCTTACAGTTGCGGGGGCAGCCGCGGATTCGGGATGACCCCTCACCGCGTTCCCTTTTCACCCCTCGCGGGGCACCGTCATGTCGCCTGTGTAACCGGTCTCGGCCCAGGGCACAACGGCGGGGCGCGGTCTTCGCGTGGCACGGCGAGGACGGCTCAGGCGGGTGTGATCGTCACGTGCTGGGCCGAGCGCGGCGGCAGCACGAGGCGGGCGGTGGTGCCGGGCACGGTCTCCTCCGGTCCCATCTCCTCCGGTCCCATGACGCCCAACCCGGGATGCTCCGCATCGAAGCCGTGACGCGTCAGCCGGGATGGGGGCAGGGGACGGTCGGTCACGATCTCGACGGCCTGTGCCTCCGTCGTGCGGTTGATGAGGACGAGATGGAGGCGTGACCCCTCGCGTCCGGCCCGGGCGGTGAGGAGGTCCGGCCGCGAGACCTCCACCGGCAGGCCGTTGTCGGGGAAGCGGCCGCCCTGCCCGTCATAGTTCCGGTAAAGCCGGAAGGCCGTGCCGAGCCAGCCGTCGAGGCCCCCCCAGTGGGCGGCGAGCAGCACGTCCGGCCGGGCAAGGCGGGCAAGGGCGTCGGCCAGGGCGAGGCCGGACGCGGGCTGGCCGACGCCGCCGTAATTGTACTCCGTGAGGGCGATCCGAGTGCCGGGGAAACGGTCCCGGGCCAGACGCTCCAGGCTCGGCAGGAGCGGCAGGGCGAGACCCCCCTCGCCGGATACGGGAAAGGCGCGGGCGACCCAGCTTTCCTCGCGAAAACCGGGTTCGGTCAGCGAGCGGGGCGCATCGAGGAGCGGACCGGCCAGCGCCGGATCCTCCGTGCGGTAGAGGGTGCCCCGGTCGCTGAACGGGTACCAGTGGACATCGAGGGCATCGAGCAGCCGGTGGCCCTCCTTCTCGGAGGCGGCGCGGAAGGCGTCGAGATAGGCGGCGAGGAAGCTGCCGTGATGCCGGTAGGCGGGCCAGTCCGGGGCGTTCTGAAGGCTCGCCATCCCCGTGGCGCCCCAGCTCGCCGGGCCGATGACCCAGGCCCCCGGGTCGATCCGCTTGATGGCGCGGGCCGCCGTGATCGAGCGGGCGAGGAGGTCGGCGATCCGAGTCGGAGCGGGGACGATACGCGGGTGCTGGCTCGCCCAGAGGCCGGGTTCGTTGTCGAGGAGGTAGCCCCGGATTCCCGTCGGCCCCGTGGCCGGGCCGAACCGGTCGAGGAGCGTGGCGAGGCAGTGGGGGATGTCGGCCACGTCGCGCTCGACCGGCTCGCCGGCTTTGCGCCGCCCCGCCCAGGAGACGGGGGCGAAACGGGGGGAGGGGGCGGTCTGGCCGGGCGGGACCGGGCCGCCCTTGTCCGCCGCCACGAAGCCCGCCAGCGGCAGCGTCACGATGCTCGCCGCGCCCATCCCGAGGGAGGCCCGGTGCATCGCCGTGATGACCGCCGCCGGGACGTCGCGCTCGGCGGCCGGCAAACCGAGGGTCTCGGCGAGGAAGTCGCCGTTGGCGTGCTGCCAGTCCTTGCCGGCGTTGCAGGCGTTCGTCACCCAATTGTAGGTGGTGGCGAAGTTGCCGCCGAAGCGGCGCAGGGTGACCCCCGCCGCCCGGTCGAGCACGGCGGAGGGCGGGCCGCCGTCAAGGGTGCCGATTTCCCCCGAACCGTAGATCAGCGGGCTGACCGGGAAGGGGTCGAGCCCGTCGCGGACCCGGATGGTGGCTGCCCCGCCGGCCCGCGCGGCGCCCGCCCAGATGGCGCCGCCGACCCCTATCAGCACGCCCCGGCGGGTCGGGCTCACGAGACGAGGCCGGTCCCGTAGAGCGACACCCGGAACCGGGGCATCCAGAACACCTTCCCCAGGCCGCCGCAGGCCGCGATGCGGTGGTGCCGGGCGGCGGGGGGGTTGATGGGCTTCAACAGAAGCGAGAGCGCGCCGGAGACGAGGGTCTGGGCCACCCCGACGCACATCCAGCGGGCGACGGACGCCCGGCTCCGGGGGCGGGCCATGTCGTGGACGAACGTGCGGATCTGCCCGCTCAGGAACCGCCGGCGGCGCACGTAGCCCCAATCGAGCCGGCGCGGGGGCACCCATTCCGTCACCTTGGCTTGCGCCGCCCAGCCGAAGCGCCGCCCCTCGTGGGCGAGGCGGTGGAGGAACAGGCTGTCCTCGCCACCGATGTTGTTCAACTGCTCTTCGAACGGCCCCCCCGGCACCTGGCACAGGGCGGCGGCGAACATCGAGTTGTTGGTGCCGAGGTAGGCGGAGAACCGGGTGACGTCGGCGCCGTCGGGGGCCGTGACGCCCCGGGCGAAATACGCCGCGAAGGGCCCGATCTCCTGGCCCTCCTCCGCGCGGGCGGAGACCGGCCCGAAGGCCGCGTCGTACCCGCCGCGCTCCACCACCCCGAGGAGCGACGTCAGCCAGTCCGGCCCGGCGGTCTCGTCGTCGTCGAGGAAGGCGATCCAGGCGCCCCGCGCCGCCGCGATCCCGGTGTTGCGCGCCGTGGCGATCCCCGGCCGGGGCATCGCGATGTAGCGGATCGGGATCGGCGCCCCCGCCGACAGCCCCTCGACCACCGCGCGGGCGTTGCTGTCGAGGGAGTTGTCGACCACGACCACTTCGGCCCGGAGGTTCGGGGTAAGGGTCTGTGCCAGGACGCTCGACAGCGCACGCGTGAGCGCCCGGTGGCGGTTCAACGTCGGAATGACGACGCTCACCGACAAAGGCTCGGTCCCGGGCATTCCGTCTCCGATGGAAAAGTCGAGGTTCATCAATAAATAACCGCGGCCGTATAGTCCAGCGACCGATACGAGTTGTCCCAGTCAGTGGCGATGGCGTTCTCAGATATCGTTAAATCGAAGCCGACGCGATACGCCATTTCGATTGAAGTTGGTAAAAATCCTGTCTGTCGGTGCTGTTTTCATGGCTAACGATCTGGCCCCGATGCGTATTGCCATTGTCGGCTGTGGCTACGTGGCGGATATGTACCGGTTTTGCCTGGACCTGCACCGCGATGGGCTCGAACTCGTCGGCGTCCACGATCGCGACCCCGAGCGGCTGGCCGCCTTCGCCCGCACCTGGGGCGACCGGGCCTTCGAGTCCCTGGCCGACCTCCTCGCCGTGCCGGGTCTGCGCATCGTCCTGAACCTCACCGACCCGGAGAACCACGCCCCCGTCACCCGGGCGGCGGTGGCGGCGGGGGTCCACGTCTATTCGGAGAAGCCCCTCGGCCTCACCCATGGGGAAGCCCGGGCCCTGCGGGCGGCGGCGGATGCGGCGGGGGTGAGGCTCGCCGCCGCCCCCAGCAACATCCTCGGCGAGCAGGCGCAGACCCTCTGGCGGGCGGTCCGCGCCGGCGCCATCGGCCGGGTGCGGCTGGTCTATGCCGAGTTGGACGACGGGATGGTCCACCGGGCCGACTACCGGCGCTGGATCAGCCGGAGCGGACGGCGCTGGCCGGCGGAGGGCGAGTTCGAGACCGGCTGCACCTTCGAGCATGCGGGCTACGTGCTCACGCTGCTCATCGCGATGTTCGGCCCGGTGCGTCGGGTGACGGCCCACGCCGCCCTGCTGATCCCCGACAAGGAATGCGACCAGCCGGTGCATCCGGCGCCCGACTTCTCCTGCGGCGTGCTGGAATTCGACGGGGGCATCCTTGCCCGGGTGACGAACTCCATCGTCGGGCCCTACGATCACCGGTTGCGGGTGATCGGCGACGGTGGCGTCCTCCAGGTGGAGGAGCCCTGGGATTTCGCCGGCCCGGTGCGGATCAAGCGCACGGCGACGAGCCGCCTCGACAGGTTGATCGAGCGGCGCTTCCCCGGGCGGCGGGGCAAGGTCGTCCCGGCGGCGCGGCCGGTGCCGTTCCGGGGCGGACGCGGCAAGCCGACGATGGATTTCATGCGCGGCGTGCGCGAATTCGCCGACGCCATCGCGCAGGGGCGCCCGTCGCGGATGGATGCGGACCTCGCCGTCCACGTCACGGAGGTGACGGAGATGCTCCAGCATCCCGAGCGTTTTCCGCGCCCGGCGCCGGTCTCCTCGGGCGTCAGCGCGATGCGACCGATGGATTGGGCGCTGTGATGGTCCACCCGGACAGACACCCGGCGGGGGCACGATGCCAGCGATGGACGGCGAGATGACGGCTCCGACCCTGATCACCCTGTCCTTCGCGGGGGATTTCGAGTGTTGCCGGCTGCTCTGCGAGACGGCCGACCGCTTCGCCCCGGCCGACGCGGCACATCTGCTGGCGGTGCCGTCGGCCGACATGCCCCTGTTCCGGTCTCTGGCCGGGGGGCGGCGGCTCCTCGTCCCGCAGGAGGACCTGTTGCCGGGCTGGCTGCGCAAGCTGCCCCTCCCGAGCCCGGAATGGCGGCGGCGCCTGCGCCTGCCCCGCCGGAACGTCTACGTCTCGTTGCGGGGGCGGCCGGTGCGGGGCTGGATCGCCCAGCAGATCATGAAGCTCAACGCCGCCGCCGGGGCGGGGACCGACACGATCGTCCACCTCGACAGCGATACCGCCTTCGTCCGCCCCCTCCCGGCCGAGGCCCTCGGGGCGAACGGCCTGGTGCGGCTCGCGCGGTTCCCCGGCGCGGCGGACGACGCGATGCACGCCCCCTGGCACCGGGCGGCCTCGACCCTGCTGGGGTTGCCGGCCTCGGAGTATCACGGGGCCGACTACATCGATCAGTTCGTCACGTGGCGCCGGACCAACGTCCGGGGGCTGCTGACGCGGATCGGCGAGGTGACGGGCCGCGACCCGATCGAGGCCCTGGCCGGGACCCGGGACTTCTCCGAATACATCCTCTACGGCGTCTATTGCGACCGGGTGCTGGGCCTGCCCGCCGCCGGCCACGCGGCGGCCTCGGCCAGCCTGTGCGAGACGGTCTGGTCCGAGGCGGAGAAGGGGGGCATCCCCGAGGTCGGCGCCGGCCGCTACGGGCTCGGCATCCAGTCCACCATCCCCCTCTCGACCGAGGCCCGGCGCCGGATCGTCGCCGAGGCGATCGACCGGGCGGCGACCGCGCCGGCCTCCAGAGCCTGATCGGAAAATCGGTCCGTCCTGCCAATCCCCCAGATTCCGAGGTGCGGCGAAGCCGACTCGAAGGAGGCCTCCAGAGCGCGCCGCGATCCCTTGAGGTCTCCTTCGCGGCCTCCGCTCCGCACCGGCACCTCAGGATGAGGTCGCGGGGGGAGCGGAGGCGACTTTCCGGCCAAGCTCCTAGAGGGCGGGGGTTGGACGCTGGCGCCCTGATGCCGCTCACCGCGACCGGGGGCGCTGCTCCCAAACGATGCGGAAGATGCGCGGCCCGTCCACGAGGTAGCGCCGGGCGAGGCGGCGCGGCTCGCAGGCGAGGCGGAACAGCCATTCCAGGTGCGCGGCACGGAAGATGGCGGGCGCCCTGAGGCGGTCGCCCACGAGGAATTCGAGCCCCGCGCCGATGCACAGCCCGATGCCGGTGGCCTGGCCGCGCCGGGCGAGGGCGGCGGCGAGCATCTCCTGCTGGGGCGAGCCCACCGCGAGGACGATGAAACGGGCCGGGCGCGCCTCGATGGCCTCCACCGTCGCGGCCAGGGCGCTGGGATCGTGGCGCAAACCCATCGGCGGCTGAATCTGGGCGACGTTCGTCAGCCCGCACTCGTCGCACACCGCGTCCCCCAGGCCGTCGCCGCCGCCGACGATCAGGATCGGGGCCGCCCGGTCGAGGGCGGGGTGCCGCAACAGGGCGGCCACGAGGTCGGAGCCCGGCACGGCGGGCAGGTCCACCCCATGGGTGCGGGCCAGCAGGGTGAGCACCCGGCTGTCGTTGATGCACAGCCACCCCTCCCGGCAGAGCCCGGCGACCTCGGCGCTCCGCGTGATCCGCAGCATGTGATCGACGTTGGGGGTCACGAGGTAGCGGAAGCGCTCCTGCGCCGGCACCGCGAGCAACGCATCGAGGGTCTGATCCAGGCTCAACCGGTCGAAGGGGAGCCCGAGGAAGGTCGCGCGGTCCGCCGTCGCGGCGGGGGGCGTGGGCAGGTTGGTCCTCTCGGCCAAGCTCGGCATCGCGGGGGTTCCTTCGGGGCAGTCTGTCGGAAGGGTCAGGGCCGGCGCAGGCCGTCGGAGAGCGGGATCGCCGCCCGGAACCCGAGGTCCGTCCGGGCCCGGGTCGTCTCGTAACGCGCGGCCCGGGCGAACAGCCGCAACTCCCCCGGCGCGGGGACGAGACGCAGGACGCGCGGCACCGGGAGGCGCAGGCGGGCGAGCGCCTTGGCGGGCAGGGATAGGGCCCTCAGCACGGCGAGCCGGCCGGGCCGCAGGGCGCGGGGACGGGGCGCCCCCGCCGAGGCCGCGAGGGCGGCGAAGTAGCTGTTCCAGCTCGGCGTCTCAGGGCCCACGAGGTTGGCGACCAGCAGGCCGGGGCCGGGCCCCGAGAGCGCGGCGAGCGCGCACCGGGTCGCCTCGGCCACGTCGTCGAGGTGGATCAGCGCGGCGACGCCCTCGCCCCGTCGCCCGAGGTCGCCGAGACTTCCGGCTCGGAGGGCGGCCAGCGGGCGGTCAACCCAGAGCGCGCTGCGCGAGCCGTAGACGATGCCCGGCCGGAGGATCGCCGCCCGGCGGCCCGGCCGGGCGGCGATCCAGGCGCGGAGCATCGCCTCGCAGGCGCGCTTGGCGGTGCAGTAGGGATCGTCCGGGGCGGCGACCTCGGGGGGGGCGTCGGGTTCGCCGACCCGGCCCTCGGCGGGCCCGTAGACGGCGATGGAACTGAAGAACACGATCCGGTCGGCGCCGGCCCGCTCGGCGGCGGCGAGCAGGTTGCGCATCTGCCCGGTCATCCCCGGCACGGCCCGGCCCGCCGCATGGACGATGGCCACGGCGCCCGCGCAGGCGTGGTCGAGGCTCCGCGGATCGTCGAGGTCGCAGCCGACGATGTCCCGGGCCGGGGCGGGTCCGTCCGGCAGGCGGCGCAGGCCGGCGCGGACCGGCAGCCCGCTCTCCACGAGGCGGGCCAACACGGCGGCGCCGATGAACCCCCCGGCGCCGACGACGAGGATGGGCCCGGTCATCGGGCCTCCGCCAGGGCGTGGCGGCCGATCAGCGGGCGGATCCGCTCCACGAGGGAGAGGGCGCTCGCCCGGCCGAACAGGAACAGCAACGGCACGTACAGCATCACCCCCGTCGGCACGGCGACGAGGAGGGCGACGAGCGGCCCGTAGCCCGCCGAGAGGCGGATGCCGAGCCAGCCCACCGTCACCGCCATCAGCGCCGCCGCGAGCCACACCCCCGCGAGGCGTCGCAGCAGCGGACGGGGGGCGAGCCCGATCAGCGGGCCGCTGACGAGGACGGTGGTGAGGGTCTGGGCGAGGTCTCCCCCGAGGCGGGCCAGTCCGATCGAGGCCGGATGCAGCCCGGTTGAGGCGAGCAGGCCGAGGACGAGCACCCCGAGGGCGACCGCGTAGGCCAGGAGGACGTTCTGCGGGCGCCCGCTCGCCGAGAGGGCGGTCAGCACCACCTGGGAGGGGAGGGCGAGCAGCCCCCCCGCCGCCAGCGCCGCCGCGATGGGCTCGGCGGTGGCCCAGCCCGGCCCGGCCATCAGCGGGACCAGGAGGGGGCTCACGGCGGCGATTCCCATCAGGGTCGGCGCCACCAGGGCCGAGGTCTCCCCCGCCACCTCGGCGGCGGCCTGCCCGACATTGCCCCGCGCCACGGTGGTGGCCCGGAAATGCGGGAAGCACAGGTTGTGGGTGACGGCCACGATCGCCCCGCGCACAGGCTCGATGAGCCGCATGGCGATGTTGAGGTAGCCGAGGACGGTGAGACCAAACAGGCTTCCGACAAGCGTGTTGTAGACGACGTAGGTGCCGTTCTCCACGACGCGCGAGGCGAGGACGAGGCCGGCGAAGCGGTTGAGCCGCTGCAGGTGCGGCCACGACCAGCGGGGGCGCACGGTCAGCCGCAGCATCCACAGGAGGCTCGCCGCGCTGACGAAGACCAGCACCACCCGCAGGGCGACGAGCGCCCAGATCCCCGCCCCGGCGAGCCCGAGGCCGAGCGCCGCCGCCGCCCCGGCGAGGTGGCCGAGCAGGCTCGACGCGTTGATGACGTAGAAAGCCTTCCGCCGACGGGCGACGGCGGTGGCCATGGTCATCGGGCCTTGTCCCAGGAGGAGCAGGCCCGTCACCGGCAGCAGGGCGGCGAGGTCGGTGCGGTCGTAGGCGTGGTCGAGGAGCATCCCCACGGGGACGCACAGGCCGATGAACAGCAGGGCCGCCGCCAGGGAGATGGCTAGGACGGCCCCGAGGTCCCCCCGGCGCACCACCTTGGCCTGCGTCAGCGCCTCCTCGTAGGGGGTGCCCACCGCCATGGAAAAGACCGTGACGATGCTGAGCGTCAGCGCGGTGGCGCCGAAATCCCCCGGGGTCAGCGTCCGGGCGAGGAAGGCGGTCGTCGCGGAGAGGATCACGAGGCGGCCCGCCGCGTCGGCGAGCCCGGCTCCGACCCAGCCGCCGATCCGGCGGATGGTCATGGGGTCTGTCTCCTGGCCCCGGCGGCGCCGGGGGAGCTGAACGGGTCGGCCGGGCGCGGGGCGCGGAGGGCCGTCTGCGCGGCGGCGAACCCGGATCGCTTACGCCTCTCCGGCATCAGGCGCAGCAACGGGCGCTCGACGGCGCGGTGGGCGACGAGGGCCACCGCCACCGCGACGAGGGCCGCCGCCGGCACGAACGCCAGGGCGGCCTCGCCCGTCACCGGCAGGCCGAGGCGCCGCCAGACCACCGCCGCGGCGGCGATGGCAAGGGGGTGGGCGAGGTACAGGGCGTAGGAGGCGTCGCCCAGGGCGAGCAGGGTCCGGTTCGGCTTCTCCCGCAGCGCGCGCTCGCACCCCAGGAGGCCCGCCACCACCGCCACGGCGGGGAGGCCAAGGGCCAGCGGGCGCAGGGCGTCGTTCTCACCGTAGCCGGCGAGCAGCGCCGCCGCCGCGATCCCCCCCGCGACGAGGGCCAGGGCGAGGGACCGGGGCATGGCCGACAGACGACCGACCATGGCCCCGAGGGCGATGCCGCCGAGGAATTCCAGCAGCAGGGGGCTCGTGTAGGTGAGCCCCACCGGATTGCCGGGGGCGAGGAGGTATCCGAGCCCGGCCAGCGCCGCGAGGGCGGCCATGAGGGCCGGGAGACGCGGCCCCGGCGGCACGGCGCAGAGCAGGGCGGCGAAGACGGCGTAGAAGAACAGTTCGAGCTGAAGCGTCCAGCCCACGGTGAGGATCGGCCAGACGGCGCCGAACACGGCGTGGTGGTGGGGGATCAGCAGGTAGGAGAAGACGAGGGTGGAAGGCGTCACGTCGGCGTTGCCGAGGCCGTCGGGCACCGCCAGGCGCAGGCCGATCCACAGGGTCAGGAACAGCCAGTACAGCGGCAGGATCCGCACGGCCCGGCGCAGGAGGAAGCGCCCGGCGGGCACGCCCTCGCCGGCGGTGCGCCACATGATGAAGCCCGACAGCACGAAGAAGATGTCGACGCCCCACATCCCCAGCGCCACCCCCGACGTCCCGGCGAAGGGGGCGGCGATGCGGTTCGAGAAGATGTGGAACACCATCACGATCAGCGCCGCCGCGCCGCGCAGGTACTGCACCGAGAGGAACGTCCCGGCGAGCGGCTTCGGCGCGGTTGCGGATGGCGCCGTCGGGGGCAATGCGGTCATGGGCGATGCGGTCATGGGCTCACCCTCTTGGCGACCGCCGGAGCCGGCCCGTCGGGCTCCCGGCGGAAGGCGAGGAGGCTGATGAGGATGGTGAGGTTGGCGAGGATCTGGCCCCGCATCCAGAAGCTCGATTCGGTGGCGTTGTGGACGAGGACCACCACCGCCAAAACCAGGAGCGTCGCGGCGGCCACGGCGTCGGGCCGGGCCGTCCGCCGGGCGAACATTTTGGCGGCCAGCGCCAGGATGGTGAGGCCCTGGGCGAGGAGTGTCAGGATCAGCGCGGGCGACCCGCCCTGGAGTTGCAGGTCGAGGTAGCCGTTATGCGCCTCGTTGATGAGCACCTCCGCCCGCTGGCCGATCTTGAGGGTCGCGAGCCAGGATCCCGGCGGGGCGCGCAGCAGCGGATCGTTGGCGTCCCCCACGTCCCAGAAGGAGCCGAAGCCGTAGCCGGTCCAGGGCCGGCGGGCGATCTCGGCGGCGGCGAAGTCCCAGATCTGGGTGCGGCCGGTGAAGCTCGCATCGTTGCCCGGCGTCAGCATCCCGAGGAAGTCGCCGCCGAAGCCGGTGACGGCGAGGTACGTCACCCCCACCGAGGCGGCCCCGAGGAGCCCCAGCCCCAGGGCGGCGGCGGGGCCCAGGCGCCGCAGCACAAGCAGCGCCGGCAGCATCCCGGCCCCGAGGATCGCCAGCATCATCGAGGTCTTGCTCTTGGTGAGCACGAGGAAAAGGAAGGCCGCCGCGATGAAGGCGAGGCCCGAAAGGACGCGCGGCATCCGCCGGTTCACCAGGGTCCAGCCGGTCCCCGCGATCACCGCCACCATCGCCGCGAGGCCGGCGACGTTCTTCTGCTGGTGATAGCCGCGCACACCGATCTCGGTGAAGGCGAAGCCGGGGTTCAGCACGGTGACGGCGAGGTCGGCGGCGATCACCACGACGAGGATCGCCATCATGAGCCCGAGGACCCGGCGCAGGGGTCCGATCCCCGCCGCGATGGCCAGGGCGATGAGGCAGATGAACACCATCACGCTGACCCGCCGCAGGGCGATGTCGGGGAAGGCGGCCCAGCTCACGCTGGCGCAGAACCAGCCGAGCACCAGCCAGACCGGCAGGGAGCGCAGCAGCAGCGGCAGCACCACACGGCGGTGGCGGACGATCTCGATCAGCGCGAGGCCGGTCATGGCCAGCACGGCGATCCGCTCCGTGGCGCTGCCGTCGCCCGAACTCGTGGCCGAGACGTCCACCATCGGCATCACGCCGATGAACATGTAGGCGAGGAAGGCGAGGTAGAGCGCGGGCGGCATCAGCCGCAGCAACCAGAATTCGCGCTTGCGCCCCCGCCGGGCCGGGGCCGCCGGGGCGAGGGCCGCCGCCGGCGGGAGGGGATGCGCGGAGGCGCTCACGGGAATCCCGCCGCCCCGATCCGGCGAGGGGCGGTCACGCCAGGGCTCCCTTGTCGGCGGCGAGGGCGAAGCGCTGCGGCAGCGGACGCGACCGGGCCGGGGCCGACACGACCGGGTCCGCCCCCGACACCACGAACAGGGCGCCGGCGATCTTGTCGGCGCTCGACAGGAGCGCCGCGCGCAGTTCCTCGATCCGTCCGGTGGTGGCGACCCCACCCTCGGCCACGAGGACGATGGCGGTGGCCGTCGCGGCGGCCCGGCGCAGGCGGGTCTCGTCCTCCCCCGTGCCGCCGTCGATGACCACGCAATCGTAGCCCTCGTCCCGGTCGCCGGCGGCGTCGGAGCCGGTCCGTTCGCTCACGGCGGTGGCGCAGAAGGGCGGGTAGCCCTCGACGGTGCAGGAGACGACCCCCGCATGGCGGTCGCGGGGGATCATCCAGGTGAGGCGGCCGGAGCGGGCGTCGCCGTCCACCAGCAGCGCCCGCCGGCCCCTGGCCGCCTGGGCGAGCACGAGGTTCTGGGCGATGACCGTCGAGACCGGCCCCTCGGAGGCGGCCACGATCAGCAGGCGCACCTGCCCATGCTCGGCCGCCTCGTCGAGGTAGTCCGCCAGCCGCATGAGGATGCGCGCGGAGGACGAACCCCGCGTCCCCGCGAGCACGGGGACGGTCTCGGTGGCCTCCCGCAGGCGCTTCCGGGCCAGCGGCAGCACCCCGAGGACGGGAATGCCGGTGCGGGCGGTGAGGCGCTCGGCCGAGTGTATCCTGCCGCCCCGGCGGTCGAACAGCACGGCGCCGAGGCAGCCGAGGATCGCCCCCAGGAGGCCGGCGGCGGCGTAGAGCATTCCGGGCTGAAGATCGGTGGGTTGCGTGTCGGGCTTCGAGGGGCTCACCAGGGAGACGTTCGAGGTGACGACGCTCTCCTGCTCCATCAGCTCCCGCTCGCGGCCGAGGGTCTTCTCGTAGACGGAGCGCTGGGCCAGGGCCTCCCGCTCCAGTTGGCGCAGGGTCACGAGGGCGGTGTTGGTCTTCGTCGTCTCGGCTTCGGTGCGGGCGATGTCGCGCTGGAGTGCCTGTTCCCGGTTCTGGGCGGTGACGAGGTCGCTGCGCAGGGACGCGCGCATCCGGGACGATTCCCGGGACAGGGCGGCCCGCAGGCTGCGGACCTGCGCATCGAGTTCCACGGCGGCCGGGTGGCGGGGCCCCAGTGTCGCGCGCAGGTTGTCCTGCTGGCGCACCACCTCGGCGAGGTTCAGCCGGAGCTGCGAGAGCATGGTCGATTCGAGGGGGTCGGGGGCGCCGGTTTCCGTCCTCGCCCCCGACAGGCCCTCGCCCTCCACGGCGGCGACCCGGGCGGCCAGCGTCCGGGTCTGGGCGCGGGCGGCGAGGATCTGCGAGTTCAGCTCCGTGAGCCGGGCGTTGTTGAGGGAGCGCCCGTCCTGGTCCACCACGCCGATCTGGCGCTTGTAGGTCTCCACCGCCTGCTCGGCGGCGATCACCCGTTCGCTCTGGCCCTTCAGGGTGGCGCTGATGGCGTCGCGGGACCTGACGACGACGTCACGCCGGCGGCGCTCGGTGTCGTCCACGAAGGCCTGGCCGATCGCCGTGGCGATCCGCGCCGCCTTCACGGGGTCGTCCGCCTTCACCGACAGGTTGACGACGAAGCTCTTGCCCTCGCGCTGGAAGGTGGTCTGCTTGCCGAGGATGGCGGTCGCCACGTCCACCGGATCGGGGGCGGGGGTGTGGCTGGCGAGGCCGAGGAGGCCCTTGATCCGCGAGCCGAGGCTGCGCTTGAAGGCGAAGGCCGGATCGTCGGCGAGGTGCAGCTTCTCCACCACCTCGCGGAGCACGGCGTCGAAATGCAGGAACCGGGTCTGCGTCTCGATCACCGCGTCGTTCACGTCGGACGAGGGCGGCTGCGGCACGATCTCGTTGCTGACGACGTTCAGGCCGCGGGGGTCGAGGAGGATCTGGGCGGTGCCGACATAGGTCGGGCTGCGCAGCAGGATCACCGGCGTGGCCAGCGCGATCACGACGAGGACGGTGACGAGGATGCCCACGAGGTGGCGCCGGATCGAGGCGAGCGCCTCCCGGACCTCCAGGCGGAACGTGTCCCACTCGTCGGGCTCGGCGTAGTGGACGCCGGAGCCGCTTTCGCGTTCGATCAAGTGCATCGATCGGCTTTCCCCGATAACGCGGCGCCCCGCATCCCGGCCGAGCGGCCCCGATGCTGGCAGTCCACCGGACACGGCAAGTCGTCGCCCGGCTTCGATGACCCCGGAACGGGATGAACCCGCCCCAAGCTCCTTATGAAACTCCCGCTTGCCCGTCTCCAGGCGGCCCCCGGCGGATCGGGAGTATCGTGGGAAGCTCTCAGTTCGCACCTTCGCGCGGACAGCCGCATTCGGGACCCGTTCCGGGACGACCTTTCGTGTAACGCTGATGCGGTTTCAGAGGGTTAAACTCAGCCGCGATGATAGTTTCCGATCGGTCCTCAGCGTTAATATTGTCTCCGCAGTTGGGAAAATTTATGACAGATCCCGCCCGCCGCGTCATCCGGTCAGGCCGCGGGCGGCCTCGCCGCCTCCGAGCGGTAGAGCGGATACAGGCTGCGCCAGAACAGCTTGCCGACGATGCCGGCGGCGCGGATCGCGAAGGTTCGGCCGGGGGCGTCGCCCCGCAGCATCATGAGCGCGGTGGCCGGCAGCAGGGCGATCTGCGCGAGGGACTTGCCCGTCATCACCGCGCTGTCCCGGCGGGGGCTCGCGCTGGTGCGGATCATCGCGGCGGCGAAGGCTTGGCCCCCGGCGAAGTGGCGGCGCACGAGGTAGCCCGTGCCGCAGCGGTGGCGGGGGACGAAATCGGTGGCCCGGGCCTGCGGCAGCCAGCCGAACCGGCGCCCCTCCTGTGCGAGGCGGCAGAGAAGGTGCAGGTCCTCCCCGCCGCACTGGCCGAAATACGGATCGAACGGTTCCAGCCCCGGCAAGGCCGTCCCGCGCCGGAAGACGCTGTTGGCGGTGGAGAGCACGAAGGTCTGGGATGCCGGCCGCCGCAGGGCGAACAGGTCGTGACCCGCCGGGTCGGACGCCGCCCGGGTGAACAGGGTCCGGGCTGACGGCGTGACCGCCTCGGGGGCCTCGAACCGGGGGGTGATCGGCCCGAAGAGCACGTCGTGCGGGAGCCGGTCCAGGCCGTCGAGCACCGCCGCGAGCCAGCCGGGTTCGGCCTCCTGGTCGTCGTCGAGGAAGGCGACGGCCTCCCCCCGGCTCGCCCGGCACCCGGCGTTCCGGGCCACCGAGATGTTGGCGGGATGGGCGGTGAGATAGCGCAACGGCATCGGCGCGGTGGCCGCGAGACCCTCGACGGCGGCGCGGGCGGTCTCGCCGTCGCTGTTGTCGACCACGACGATCTCGACGCCGCGGGCGCTGTCGTAAGTCTGCGCGATGAGCGAGCGCAGCAGCGCCGCGAGCAGGCGGGGGCGCTCGTACGTACAGATCACGACGCTCAGGCGCATCGACATGAACCCCTCCGCCGACGGCGATGGGCCCTGCACGAGGGCGTTCCCTATGATCCCCGGATCACGGAAAACGCTCTAATCCATTGCTTCCATCGCATCGTCACGCCGAACCGGCATCCCCTTCGGCGGAACAGGCTCTACCGCGGAAAACTCACCATCCGGTTGCGAACAGGCCGACCGCTACCACGACGGATGGCGAATTCAGGCGCCGGGGCCGGATCGATCGACCGCCAACTGGTCCAGCAGTTCGGCGAGGCGGGGGTCGAGGGGTTCGTCGATCACCGGGTCGTAGAGCGCGCGCAACTCCCGCCCCAGCCGGGTGCGGGTCGCGTCGTCGAGGGCGGGGGTCCGCGTCGCGACGGGAAAGGTCTTCAGGGCAAAGGCCGGCGCGCGGCGCTCGAAATCGGACATCGTGTCGGTCGGTCTTTCCTGTCCCTGACGGAGCGTGGGCCGCTCAGGCGTCGTCATCGACGGCGAAGACTTCGCCACGGGCCGCGAGGCGGGCATCGGCCGCGTCCTGGCGCCGCTCGTCCTCCGACACCCGGCCCGCCTGCCGGGCGAGCGCCGTCCGCCACCCGGCCGGGGGTTCGTTCTCCCCGCTCACCGTCAGTTCGACAGCTTGGCAGAGGGCCTCCCACCGGGCCTCGCCGAGACCGGCGAGATCTTGCCCGAAGCCGAACTCCGCCGCCCGGGCATGGGCCGCATCGAGCCAGCGGGGGGAGAGGGCAGCCGAAGCGCCGACCGGATCGGACATCGGGTAGATCCTTCAGGTTGCATAAGACGCGAGAAGCACACGTCTAGCTCGGATCGCGCGGGACGTGCAGAGGTTGCGTCGACGTCATGCAACGGCCGGCAGCGCCGATGGTTCTCCGGCTTCTGGCGGATCAGGACAGAAGCCGTCGCAGGACGAGCCAGAGGATCCCGACCCAGACGAGGGCCGTGACCGCCACCACGACGCCCCGGAGGACGACGATGTCCAGCCGGGCGCGGTCGTCGTGGCGCGGGGCGGGCTCGCTCCGGTTCCTGTCGCCCGGCGTGGGGGCGAACGACCGCGCCGCCGGCTCGTCGAGGAGGCGTCGCAGGGAGTCGGGCAGGGGGTTGGGCAATGGGTTGTCGGGCAAGGGGTCGGGGGTCCGCGCCACGGGTCGAGGCTAACGCCGGCGCCGCGCCGCCGTCCAGATGGCACACCGTCTTCCGGCGCCGCGACAGGGCGTGCTAGAGCCCTGTCCGGCGGAGGGGTCGCCGGTTTACCGGGGATGCATGATGCCGCGCCGGGATGCGCCCCGGCCAGGAGGTCTTCCGTCACGCATGAGCGCACCCCGCATCCTGATCACGGGCGTCGCCGGCTTCATCGGCAACCACGTGGCCCTGCGCCTGCTCCGCGAGGGGCGGGCGGTGGCGGGCCTCGACAGCGTCAACAGCTACTACGACCCCGCCCTCAAGGAGGCGCGGCTCGCCCGCCTCGGGGGCGAGGGCTACGCGTTCCATCGTCTCGACCTCGCCGACCGTGACGGGCTCGAGGCCGTGTTCCGGGAGGGGCGCTTCACCCACGTGATCCACTTGGCCGCCCAGGCGGGGGTGCGTCACTCGCTGACCGATCCCCATGCCTACGCCGCGAGCAACCTCACGGGGTTCCTGAACGTGCTCGAAGGCTGCCGGCATCACGGCGTCGAGCACCTGATCTACGCCTCGTCGAGCTCGGTCTACGGGGCGGTGACGGCGATGCCCTTCTCCATCCACCAGAACGTCGATCATCCGGTCAGCCTCTACGCGGCGACCAAGAAGGCCAACGAGCTGATGGCGCATAGCTACAGCCATCTCTACCGCCTGCCGACGACGGGCCTTCGGTTCTTCACGGTCTACGGACCCTGGGGGCGGCCGGACATGGCCCTCTACCTGTTCACCCGGGCGATCCTGGCGGGGACGCCCATCGACGTCTTCAACGACGGCCGGATGCTGCGGGATTTCACCTATATCGATGACGTGGTGGAAGCGGTGGTGCGCCTCCTCGACAGGCCGGCGGCCCCGGACCCCGCCTGGGACGGGAACCACCCGGACCCCGGCACGAGCCGCGCCCCCTACCGTCTCTACAACGTCGGCAACGCGGAGCCGGTGGAACTCACGGCCATGATCGCCATGCTGGAGGCGAAGCTCGGCCGCCGGGCGGTCCTGAACCTCCTGCCGATGCAGCCCGGCGACGTGCCGGCGACCTCCGCCGACATCGCCGACCTCGCCCGCGAGACCGGCTTCAGCCCGCGCACGCCGCTGGCGACCGGCATCGACCGTTTCGTGGACTGGTATCGCGCCTACCACGACGCTTGACGGGAGGGGGGCACGGCGCTCCGCTGGCGCCCTCGTTCGTGGCTCGATCGTGACGGAGGCGTCAGCCGATTCCGGACAAATCGATGCTTGACCGATGGTCGGGTGCCCATTCGCGTGAACGTAGTGAGTGCCTCCGAGCACGAGGTGATGGGAATCGGGATGGCGGGTGATCGCAGGATCGCGGTGATCGGACTTGGCTATGTCGGCCTACCGGTGGCGGTCGCCTTCGCACGGGCGGGCTTCGACACGCTGGGCTACGACCTCGATGCCGGGCGGGTCGCCGAGGTGGCGCGGGGGCGTGACCGGACAGGCGAGGTGCCCCCGGACGACCTCCGGGACCTCCCCGCCCTGCGCCTCTCCGCCGATCCGGCCGACCTGCGGGGATGCGATTTCTTCGTGGTCACGGTGCCGACGCCGATCACCGCCGCCCGGACCCCGGACCTCCGCGCCCTGGAGGCGGCCTCGCGGACGGTCGGGGCCGCGCTGGCCCCGGGCGCGATCGTGGTCTTCGAATCGACGGTCTATCCCGGCGCCACCGAGGATGTCTGCGTGCCGCTCCTCGACACCGCCTCGGGTCTCCGGGCGGGGCGGGATTACGCGGTCGGCTATTCCCCCGAGCGCATCAATCCGGGCGACCGGGCGCACCGCCTCGACAGCGTGGTGAAGGTCGTCTCGGCCGGCGACGGGGAGAGCCTCGAGATCGTGGCGCGAACCTACGGCGCCATTGCCAAGGCCGGGATCCACAGGGCGCCCTCGATCCGGGTCGCGGAGGCGGCCAAGGTGATCGAGAACGTGCAGCGGGACGTCAACATCGCCCTGATGAACGAGCTGGCGCTGATCTTCGCCCGGATCGGCCTCGATACCGGCGATGTACTCGCGGCGGCGCGGACGAAGTGGAATTTCTTGCCGTTCCGGCCCGGCCTCGTGGGCGGGCACTGCATCGGCGTCGATCCCTACTACCTCACCCATCGGGCGCAGGAGGCGGGCCACCACCCCGAGTTGGTCCTCGCGGGGCGGCGGATCAACGACGGCATGGCCGGACACGTGGTCGAGACCTGCATCCGGCGTCTTCTGCGGCGTGGCCGCCCGAACCCCCGCGTCACGGTCCTCGGCGTGACCTTCAAGGAGGACATTCCCGACATCCGCAACAGCCGCGCGGCCGATGTGGTCCGGGGGCTCACGGAGTTCGGGGTCGCGGTGCAGGCCGCCGACCCGATGGCGGACCCGGACGGCGTCAGCCGGGAGTACGGCTTCGCCCTCACCCCCCTCGACCGGCTGGAGCCGGCGGACGCGGTGATCCTCGCCGTGCCGCACCGGAGCCTGCGCGAGGGCGGCTGGGCCAGTCTGTCTCCGCTCCTCGACGGGGGCTGCGGCGATGTGCTCGACGTGGCCGGCATCCTCGACCGGGACCGCATCCCCGCCGGGATCGACCTCTGGCGGCTCTGACGCGAACCGCCGCCAGGCGCGGAGGCGCGAGGTCTACGGGGCGGTGCTCCGGGGCTGGTTCGTGATCGGCGGCAAGGAGTTGGGGCTCCTCAGCACGATCAGGAGGCTGCCGATCACCGCCAGGGCGAGGGCGAAGCTGAAGAGGAAGAACATCCAACGGGGCATGGGGGGCTCTAGCACGGATGCCGCCGGTTCGCCCGGCCCGGCGGGACATCTCCCCCCACGCAAGCGAATTGAAAAGAAACCCGGTGAACACGACCGCGTTTGTTGCAAGGGTTAGCGTAATCAGCTTAGACCTATTCCAGTCGCGTCGGGACTGACATCGACGCGCCGGCCTGAGCCGCAACTAGGAGGAAATTCATGCGTCACCTCGTCCTCGGCGCCGTCATGGCCGTACTGATCCCCCTGTCGGCTCATGCCCAGGAGGCCGGCGACGTGGCGGCCGGTGAGAAGGCGTTCGCCCCGTGCAAGGCCTGCCACAACTTCCAGAAGAATGGCGTCGGTCCCGACCTGAAGGGCGTTGTCGGCCGTAAGGCGGGCACCTACGAGGGCTACAACTACTCTGCGGCCCTCAAGAACTCGGGTATCACCTGGGATGAGGCCAACCTGCATGAGTGGCTGAAGAACCCGAAGGCCAAGGTTCCCGGCACGAAGATGATCTTCCAGGGCTACCCTGACGACAAGAAGGTCACCGACGTCATCGCCTACCTGAAGAGCCAGTCCTAAGATTGGCGGCTCCTTCCGTGCCGGGGCGGTTTCCGCCGCGGCACGTGTAAGGGCTGTCCGGGCGTCCGACCGTGTCCCGGCCGGGCGCCTTTTTCGTGGGCGATTCCCGGCAGCTTCTCAGGCGAGGGTCTTGTCGCGCAGGCTCTGACGGATCGAGACGAGATCGAGCAGCAGGTCCTGACGGTCCTTCGCCTGGAAACCGGTCATCCCCCCGGCCTCGTCCGGAACACAGGCGAGGGTCTGGCGCAGGGATTCCCCGGCCTCGGTGAGGAAGATGCTGACCTGCCGCTCGTCAGGCCGGTCGCGGGCCCGCCGCACCCGACCCGAGGCCTCCAGCCGCTTCAGCAGCGGGGTCAACGTGCCGGAATCGAGGAACAGGCGCTCGCCGATCTCCTTGACGGTGAGGCCGTCCTCTTCCCACAGCACCATCAGCACGAGGTATTGCGGATAGGTGAGTTCGTAGCGCCCGAGCAGGTTGCGATACGCCCGGCCGAAGGCGTGGGCGGCGGCGTAGACGGCAAAACAGAGTTGATTGTCGAGCTTCTGCGAGTCGGCGGTGGAATGACCCTCCCGTGCGTCGGGCTCTCCGGTCTCGTTCTTCGCCGACGTAACGCGTGCGCGCTGAGGGGCTGGCCCCGACATATGATTCACCCTCTCGACGGTCGGTACACCCCACGCGCCCGGCCTCGGCCGGACCGGCCCGTGCCGTCCCATTGTGCAAACCCCATGTTCAACTGTAGACACTTCCTTGATCTGGCACAATGAATTCAATGCGCGATCACGTCAGTTGCGCGGGCACATCCATCAGTGGATGCAGATCTCGGACCATCGCCTTCAGTCGGTCGTCGAGGACGTGCGTGTAGATCTGCGTCGTTGAGATGTCGGCGTGGCCGAGGAGTTCCTGCACGATGCGCAGGTCGGCGCCGTTGTGGAGTAGGTGGCTCGCGAAGGCGTGGCGCAGCACGTGCGGGCTGACCTTGTCGGCCCGAAGCCCCGCCGCCACCGCCGCGTCCTTGAGGTCGCGGGCGAAGGCCTGCCGGGTGAGATGCCCGCTCTCGCTGTCCGCCGGGAACAGCCACGGGGAGTCTTCGGGCACGGCGGGAAGGTGCGCCTCCATGGCGACGCAGGCGGCCTCCGTCAGGGGCACGAGCCGTTCCCGGCCGCCCTTGCCCTTCACGAGCAAGACCCGGGCTCCGGAACTCGCCGCCGAGCGTGGCAGGGCGACGAGTTCCGAGACGCGCAGGCCGGTGGCGTAGAGAAGTTCGAGTAGGCAGGCCATGCGGCGCGCCCGCCGGGCGGGGCCGGGAAGCAGGTCCGGGCGGGAGGCCGCCTCGTGGGCGAGGGTCAGGAGGCGGTCGACATCCGCCACGGACAGTACCTTCGGCAGGGGCCGCCCCCGGCGCGGGCCGGAGACCGGCGCGCTCGGATCGGCCTCGGCCACCCCCTCCGCGAACAGGAACTTGTGGAAGCCGCGCACGCAGGAAAGCCGCCGGGCGGCGGTCGACGGGGCGAAGCCGCGCGTCTCCAACTCGGCGACGAAGCCGCGCAGGGTGCCGGTGTCGGCGTCCTCCAGGGCGATCCCGGACCGGGCGAGGTAGGCGAGGTAATCCGCGAGGTCGCGGCGGTAGGCTTCGAGGGTGTTGGCTCCGGCGCCGCGCTCGGCGGCGAGCATGTCCAGGTAGTCGCCGACTTCCGGTGGGACCGGAGGGGACTCGCTCACCGGTTCGGCTGGAGCTTCGCCGCCGGGATCGAGACCGTTATCTCGCGCGGCGTCGGCGTGACGAAGGTGGCCAGCGCGAACATCGCGGCGAAGCCGAGCCCCGCCAGGATCGCGATGGTGGCGAAGAAACGGAACAGGGTCGGCACGTCGGTCGATCCTCGGGCGGACGGGCGCGGGATGGGATAGGCCTGTCGGGGGGCCCTGCCCGGCCGCGACGGACAGCCGGGTTCCACCATGTCAAAGCGGCGCTGACAAGGCCGGGGGAGCCACAGCCCGTCCGTGATCGTCGCGTTTCCCGCCAGCCTTGATTCGCGTTAAGAGCCCGACGCAGGATGCGGTAAGGGGGCTGTCGTCCTCTGGGCAGCCGCCGTCCGTCATGGCCGGGGGCGCGACGATGGCTTGTCATGCGTGTCTTGGCCGGGTGGGTTTTCCCCCGGTGGAGGGCGCTCTTACGTGATGCGGTTGTGTGTTGCGGGACACGATGAACGGAGTGGAGGCCGGTGAGCCCATCGAAGCACGCTTGAGGCGCGCCCTTGGGCTGCGCTCGATCGTGCTCGTCGGCCTGATGGGGGCGGGCAAGAGCACGGTGGGCCGTCGCCTCGCGAGCCGCCTCGGCCTCCTGTTCAAGGATGCCGACAACGAGATCGAGGCCGCCGCCGGCCTCACCATCCCGGACATCTTCACCATCTACGGAGAGCCGAGCTTCCGCGACGGCGAGGAGCGGGTGATCGGCCGGCTCCTGCGGGCGGGGCCCCTGGTGCTCGCCACCGGCGGCGGCGCCTACCTGCGGGAGACCACCCGGCAGCGGATCCGCGAGCGCGGCGTCTCGGTCTGGCTCAAGGCCGACCTGGACGTACTGATGCGCCGGGTGCGCAAGCGCGGCAACCGTCCCCTGCTCCACACGGAGGATCCCGAGGGGACGATGCTCGCCCTCATGGAGGTCCGCCACCCGATCTATGCCGAGGCCGATGTCGTCGTCCTGTCGCGGGATGTCTCGCACGACCGGGTGGTCGAGGACGTGATGGAAGCCCTGGTCTCCTTCCTCGATCCGCCCCCGGCCCTGGCGGCGCAGTGAGCCCGATGTCCGTGACCGCACCCCTTTCCGTCCGGGTCGACCTCGATGGCGGCCGCGCCTACGACATCCTGATCGGCCGTGGCCTCATGGCGGACGCCGGGGCGCGGGCGGCCACCCTCGGGGCCCGGGCCGCCGGGATCGTCACCGACGGCAACGTGGCGGCCCTCTACGGCGACAGCTTGAAGGCGAGCTTCGAGGCGGCGGGCTTGCGCGCCGGCCTCATCGTCGTCCCCCCCGGCGAAGCCTCGAAATCCTATGTCCGGTTCGCCGAGGTGTGCGACGGGCTCCTCGCCCTGAAGATCGAGCGCGGCGACCTCGTGGTGGCCCTCGGCGGCGGTGTGGTCGGCGACCTGGCGGGATTCGCCGCCGCGAGCCTGCGGCGGGGGGTGCGGTTCGTTCAGGTGCCCACGAGCCTCCTCGCCCAGGTCGATTCGTCGGTGGGGGGCAAGACCGGCATCAACTCCCCCCTCGGCAAGAACCTCATCGGCGCCTTCCACCAGCCCCGCCTCGTCCTGGCGGACACCGCCAGCCTCGACACCCTGTCCGAGCGCGAGATGCGCGCGGGCTACGCGGAGGTGGCGAAATACGGGCTGATCGGCGACGCGGAGTTCTTCGCATGGTGCGAGGCGAACTGGCGGGGCATCTTCACCGGCGGCCCCGAGCGCGACGAGGCGGTGGCCGCCTGCTGCCGGGCCAAGGCGGGCGTCGTCACCCGCGACGAGCGCGAGGACGGCGAGCGGGCGCTGCTCAACCTCGGTCACACCTTCGGCCACGCGCTGGAGCGAATCACCGGCTACGAATCCGAGCGTCTGGTCCACGGCGAGGGAGTCGCCATCGGCCTCGCCCTGGCCTTCCGCTTCTCCGTGCGCCTCGGCCTCTGCGGCGGGCAGGAGGCGGGCCGCGTCGCCAACCACCTCGCCCTGGCGGGCCTGCCGACCCGTCTGCAACAGGTTCCAGGCGGTTGCGGCGACGCCGACGCACTCCTCGATGCGATGGCGCAGGACAAGAAGGTGCGCGACGGCGCCCTGACCTTCATTCTTGCCCGGGGTATCGGCCAGAGCTTCATCGCCCCGGGGATCGACCGGGCGGACGTACGCGCCTTCCTGCGGGACGAACTTGGCGGGCTGTGAAGGGACGGAGATCTCTTGCTTTGGCCGGGGCAGGGCGCTAAGAGCGTCCGGCGTTCGGGCCGTTCGGCCCCGCGCGGTGGCCGGTGTAGCTCAGTGGTAGAGCAGCGCTTTCGTAAAGCGAAGGTCGGGGGTTCAAATCCCTCCTCCGGCACCACTCAATAAGGCGCCCGATCGAGCGGATCGCGGCGCCTTTCGCTTGTCCGGGTGATGAACTTCAGAGGGGATCAGCCCTTCGACGGGTGCGGGGCAGGGCCCTGCGGATCAGGCCCGGGGCGTCGCCCCGGAACCCCATCGAAGGGCGAGAGGCCCTTCGAATCCCCGGTCAGAGGGCCTTCTGCTTCAGCTGGCGCTCCATCTCGTGCGCATCCAGGCCAGGCGCCGTCACCGGCGGCTCGGGAATGGTCGCGGGCCGCGTGGGATGGGCGGCGGAGCCGATCGCCGCCGCGAGGCGGGCGCGCTCGAACACCACCACCACCGCGATCGACACCAGGGCCGGAAGCCAGAAGTAGAAGATCCGGAACACGACCACCGCCGCGATGATCGCATCCTTCTGGGCGACGTCAGTGATGTTCATGGCGGTGATGAACACGATCTCGAACACGCCGAGCCCACCGGGGGCGTGCGAGGCGAGCGCCACCGAGAACGAGGCCAGGAAGATCGCCAGGACCGGGATGAAGCCCGGATTCATCGCGTCGGGCAGGGCGAAGTAGATGATGCCGGCCGCGCCGAGCAGCTCCAGCGGAGCCGCCAGCAACTGGCGCAGCATGATCTCGGGCCGGGGATATTCGAGCTTGAACTTGCGGATGTGCAGCGGCCGCAGGCGCAGCACGGAGCCCGCGACGTACAGCGCGACGAAGCCCAACATGCAGGCGCCGACGGTCAGCGCCGTCTTCGAATCGGTGAGGAAGCTCGGGAGCCTCCCATCCAGCCGCATCAGCAATTCGGGATCGTAGACGAGGCAGATGCCGCCGAGCAGCACCGTACCCAGGAAGAAGGTGAAGGAGCACAGCGCCACCAGCACCGCCACCTGCGCGGCGGTGAGCCCCTTGGCGGTGTAGGCCCGGTAGCGCACGAGGGCGCCCGAGAAGACGGAGGCGCCGATGTTGTGCGACAGGGCGTAGGTGGTGAAGGAGCAGAGCGAGACGAACAGCCACGAGATGTGGCGCACCCCAAGGTGCAGCAGGGCGATTCGGTCGTACCAGGCCAGGGCGGCGTAGGCGACGAGGGTCGACAGCCCGGCCAGAACGATGCGATGCGGCGGGATCGCCAGGATCGCCGCCCCGATCGCGTGGATCGAGGTCGTCTTCAGTTCCTGGTAGAGGAAATAACCGGACACGACCACGGCCGCGAGACCGATCAGCGGCCAGAGGAACTCACTCAGTTTCTTCATGGAGATCGACGCCTCGGGAGAGACTCCTGATGCGCCACTATCCGGCGCGCCGCAACCCGACCCGCTCCGGCCGGCCGCACACCGCCATGTCATTCGATCGTGACGGTTTCGTGCCGGCACGGGCCGGCACGAAACCGAGGCGTCCTCGAAGGCTCAGGCGCGGGCGCGGGACAGCCCGATCCCGTCCATGGCCGCCTGATCGCGGGCGGCCTCGGCGGCGCGCTCGGCCGACCGCTCGCGGTCGTCGAGGATCTCGACCTTCTTCAACTCCTCGAAGGCTTCG
This sequence comes from Beijerinckiaceae bacterium, assembly GCA_022702015.1. GTDB lineage: Bacteria > Pseudomonadota > Alphaproteobacteria > Rhizobiales > Beijerinckiaceae > Methylobacterium. The sequence continues at coordinate 31,923 of JAKONI010000074.1, forward strand.
CCCAGCTCGGCCTTCGCTTCGGCGAGCTGGCCTTCGAGGGCCTGCGCCGACTGGCGCATGTTGTCCCGGCGGGTCGCCGCGGCGCGGGCGTAGGTCGGATAAGCGAAGTGGCCGACATCCGTGATGCCGGCGCGGGCCTCCTCCGAGGCGACCTCGCGATCCAGCTCGGTGGCCATGCGGTTGAAGTCCGCCATCATCATCTCGATCTGCGTCACGCGGCGGCGCTTCTCATCGACCTGGAAGCGGCGCAGGCGGATCAGCGTGTCACGCGATTTCATGGGGGAACGCTCACTCCACGCGGGTGCGCGTCGGCCAAGCCGCCCGATGCGCGACAATCTCAAGTTCCGCCGACAATCCCGGCGAGGTGTGCGTAACCATCGCTGATGGACGTTGCTTCTTCCTTACTTTGCCCCAGAAAAGCCTCAAGATCTGGCATGAGCGCGACCGCCTGATCGACCTCCTGCGACGAGCCCGCCCGGTAGGCGCCGAGGCGGATCAGCTCCTCCATGTCGGCGTAGGTCGAGAGGATTCGCCGGGCCCGCCGCACCACCGGCAGGTAGGCGGGATCGCAGGACCGGGGCATCGTCCGCGACACGGAGCGGAGGACGTTGATCGCCGGGTAGCGCCCGCGCTCCGCGATGGACCGCTCCATGACGATATGCCCATCGAGGATGCCGCGCACGGCATCGGCCACGGGCTCGTTGTGGTCGTCCCCCTCCACCAGCACAGTGAACAACGCGGAGATCGTCCCCGCCCCGGTGCCGGGCCCCGCCCGCTCCAGCAGGCGGGGGAGTTCCGAGAAGACGGTGGGCGTGTAGCCCTTGGCGGTGGGCGGCTCGCCGGCGGCGAGGCCGATGTCCCGCTGGGCCATGGCGAACCGGGTGATCGAATCGATCATACACAGCACGCGCGCGCCCTGATCGCGGAAGTGCTCCGCCACCGAGAGGGTGACGTAGGCGGCGTTGCGCCGCATCAGCGCCGGCTCGTCCGATGTCGCCACCACCACGACGGAGCGGGCGAGGCCCGCCGCGCCCAGATCGTCCTGCAGGAACTCCTGCACCTCGCGTCCGCGCTCGCCCACGAGGCCGATCACCGCCACGTCCGCCGCCGTGTAGCGCGCGAGCATGGACAACAGCACGGACTTGCCGACCCCGCTGCCGGCGAAGATCCCCATGCGCTGGCCGGCGCACATGGTGAGAAAGGTGTTGATACAGCGGATGCCGAGATCGAGGGGCGGGCCGACCCTTTGCCGGGCGTGGGCGGGGGGCGGGTCCGCCCGCAGGGGATAGATCCGCGGCCCCTGGGGCAGGGGGCCGAGCCCGTCCACCGGACGGCCGAGGGCATCGACCACCCGGCCGAGCCAGTGGTGCGAGGGGCGAATCGCCCCCGCAGCCTCGTCGCGGACGAAGGCCGGGCAACCGCGCCGCACGCCCTCCAGGGAGCCGAACGGCATCGCCAGGGCCCGGTCGCCCTGAAAGCCGATGATTTCGCAGGGGATGGTCCCCTGGCCGCCGGCCCCCTCCACGTCGAGGCGGCCGCCGAGCCGCATCGCCGCGACGGGGCCCGCTACCTCCACCAGCAACCCCCGGATCGCCACCACGCGGCCGTAGGTCTGGAGCCCCTCCACCTGTTCGAGGCCGCTCAGCGCGGCGGCCAGCGATGCCTCAGACCTTGCCGGGTCGTGTGTCACCGCGTCTGTCCTCAACGGTTCGTTTACCCGCCTCATTAACACTGCGGTCATCGGGCTTGTAGCGGCCCGGTGCCGGGAGTTCCCGGGGTCTCACCCCGCGCGAAGACGCGCGGGTGTGGCGCCCAGGCCACGTCCCGGAACCGGACCGTTGCGGCCGAAGCACTTAGGGACGGGTCGCGGGCGAAACGGGTGACGATCGACGGGGCGTTTCGGCGCCCCGCCGGTGCGGGCGGGGAGAAATTCTTCGGCCAAGCTGGTGGATCGGACAAGTAAGCGCTTGCGGGCGGGAATCAGGTTTTGTTAACGATTAACCCATAGCGTTTCACGTCAAGAGCGGTGGGGCGCCTGTCCACAGGCCGGTGGCAGGCTGTCGACGGGGACGTGTGCGCGCACTGATACGGCCGGCTGGGCTGGGGACCGACGATGCGGGTACTTCTGAT
>JAKONI010000077.1 GCA_022702015.1 Beijerinckiaceae bacterium
AGTGCGGGAGGAGTACCCGGGGCATCCGCCTAGGATCCACATCCTGGACGTTAAAGTCGAAGCTCAGTCCGGACACGGGGGCGCTCCTGGGTGGTCGGGCCCTTCGCCGTTTGTGGTGGCGCCCGATCACACCAGCCTACCAGACGCCGTCGATTCGTTCAGTTAGGCGTGGTGCTTGGGGGCAGGTGAGAGCTCCTGCAGCCTGTCGAAGACCCTCTTCTTGGCCTCCTTGAAGCGCTCCCTGCCACCGAGGTCGTAGGCAGCGCGTCCGATGATGTGCGCGACGTCGACGTGGCTCTCGCGAGCCAGGACACGGTGATCGGGCGTGACGAACGCGTCGGCGGTCTTGAGAAGCGCCCAGACGATGGCCGCATCGGTCTGGGCGGTCTGGCGCTGCTGGTCGCGCCAGCGGCGGGCGCGGTCGGCGGCGTCCCGGCGGAGGCGGGCGGACCGGGACGCATGGTGCTCCTCAGGGAGCTCGGCGGAGGTTGCGGCGGTGCTCATGCCCGGTAGAGTGCCAGGCAGTCCAGCAAGCCACCATGGGGATCGCGCACGGTGCCGGCAGGAAGGATCGGATCGACGCTCCTGAGGGTGTGACACTGCACGTTCTGTTACGGGGTATGTTCTTTTCTGGCCCCCTGCAGGGGGCCAGTGGACAGAGCTCCACACCGCACCGCTCTATTTCCGCCAGGGAAGCCCACCAGGGCACCCTCGCGAACCCGGCGGGTAAGCACCCATCCTTCCGGACTTTACCGCTACAGACCCCGTCCCTGCGCCTCACGGAAGGGTGCATGTGGCCTTTCCGGGTCGTATCTCCGCAAGAACATCTCAAGACTACCTCGGGCAAAGTCAGAATTTGACGAATTCATGACCGCGTATATTCTCTCTCTATCGAAGCCCCGGCCTCGTAGCGGACGTGCAGCCCCGCTCAGGCCCCAGACCAGGGACAGTCGTGACACCGGTAAATACCATCCATCGCGGCCCTAAGGCCGTCTCCGCGCGCCCCGTGCCCGCGTTCTCTTTCGAGCTCACCCCTCTCTCCTACGCCCGTCTCGTCCACCCCTCCGGTGGCGCCGGCGTCGTCGCGTTCTGCGGGTCCGACGAGACCACCACCGGCAAAAGGTTCTGGCTCGACCGCCGCTGGAGCCCGTACGCCCTCGCCACCCGCGAGACCGACCTCCGCAAGTTCCGGTTCATGAGCTTCGCCACGTGGCCCCGGCAGGGCCTTGGCGACCCCAAGCCGAAGCGGACCGAAGCCAACGCCGTCGGCATCGGCGCATCGTGGTTGGACCTGGACTTCTACAAGCTCGACGCCTGGAAGGGCGTGCCCCCCGCCACGGTGCTGGAGGTAGTGCGGAATCGCTGCGAGGATCTCGGCATCCCGGCGCCCTCCTACGCCACGCACAGCGGTCGCGGTCTCCTCGTCGCCTGGCTCTATCCCACGGTGCCCGCGCAAGCCGTCCTCCCCCGCCACCGCGCCATCCAGGAGACCCTCCACCAGGCGTTCCTGGGCCTCGGGAACGACAGGTCGGCCAAGAGCATCACGAAGGTCTTCAGGATGCCCGGGACCCGCAACGAGCGGTCCGGTCTGCCCGTCACCGTGATCTGGCCGATCCACACCAGGGACATCACCACCACGACCTTCGAGGAGATGGCGGCCACGGTGCTCCCCCACCGCCGGAAGAGCCGGGCCGAGAAGGAGGCCGAGGCCGCCGCCGCCGCCGCCAAGGCAGAGCGCGCCGCCAACCGCAAGCCGCGCAAGGCCCGCGAGACCCACGCCGGCGCCACGCTGGGGGGGCGATCCTACTGGGGCACCCTGCGCGAAGATCTCGAACGGCTCTACAAGCTCCGGCACGGCGCAGGGCCCGTCGAGGACGGCAAGGGCCGCAACGACTGGATACTCGCTCTCTCCTACGCCGCCGCCTGGGACATGCCGGCGTCCGAGCTCGACGGCTACGTGAAGGACCAGGCGGCCCGCTGTGGCCTCACCGAGCAGGAGGCCCTCGACAAGACCGTGACCGTCCGTTCGAAGGCCAAGGCGAGCGCCCGGGGGGAGAAGACGGTCCGCGACGGACGGTCCTACGACTCCCGCTACCGCCCGAGCCCGCGGTATTTCCGGGACGACCTGCTCGACATCACCCCCCTGGAGGCGAAGCGCGCTAACCTGCGCATGTTGGTCACCGCCACCCGCCGGGCCGAGCTAGCAGCGGGCCGTGTGGAGAAGTCCCGCCGCGCCAAGGGTGTGAAGGCTCGCTCCACCCAGCAGACCCACCGCCGCGAGATCGGACACCAGGCGGTCGAGTTCATGGCGGAGGGGATGACCGTCACCGCGTTGGCCGAGCTCTACGGCGTCTCGCCACGCTGGATATCCAACGCTCTCCGCGACGCCCGCGCCGACCTCGCCATCGTCGAGGCCAAGCCTGCCCCCGCGCCCGTGTCGGAATCCCCCGCCATCGTCACGGTCGACGACATCGCAGACACCCTCGACGTCGAGACCTTCGCCACGCTGCCGGCCACGCACGAAGTGTTACGGGGTACTAACGCACGTGCGCGCGAGGCTGTTGTCGCGAGCTCTCGTACGCAGTATGTTTCGTGGGTCACGACTGCAGGCTGCACCTCTTCGAGACAGGCGCCCGTCGCGCGGCTCACGCCCCGGCGGGCGTCACTGTGTTCAGCCCCTGCCTCCGAGATGGAGGTGGCGTGACATGACCGAGCCTCACCCCAACCTCGTCGCGTCCCGCATCCGCCAAGCCGCCTCCGACCGCATCCTCGCGTGCTGGTACGGCTATCCGCCGGGCGACAAGGCCGCGCGGTTCGCCGCCGAGCGCTTTGTCATGGGGCGCCGCATCTACACCTCGGCCCCTTGGATCTACCACGGCGGCGAGGCGCAGGGACCGCACGGCGTCCCGCCATCCCACGACGTCGGCCGCGAACGCCTCAGGGCGATCCTCACCGGCTGGCGCACCCCGGAGTGGAAGGACGCGTCCCAGCCCGATGACGAGACCGGTGGTGGCGCCCGCCGTGCCCTGAAGGCCGCCGGCATCGCCCTCGCGGATGCAGGGCAGGACGGGATCGAGCGGGCCGACGCCCTGGTGCTCATGGCGTCCAAGTGCGTCGGACACCCGTCCGTCACCGCCGAGCGCATCGACAGGTTCATCGCCTCCCTCGCGGCCCTGCCCAAGGGCCACTGGCGCGCAGACCTGATCGGGCTGCGGTGCCTGAAGGATGAGCCGCCCGTCAGAGAAATCTGACGACCCAAGAACGGCTTGGGCTGTCCTTCGAACCGCCGCCTCAAGTTTAAGAGCGCCTAACTAAACCTTCTGTACTGGTTGAGTGTGACGAGGGCGCAGGCCAGCGTTGTGAAGGCGAGGTTAATGTCCGCGCGGCGCTCGTATCGGATGCACTACGCCAAGCTGCTCGGCGTTCGCCCCCCGCAGACCCCGCCCCAGGCTCTCCTCCCGGGTTTCTGAACCCTGCAACTAAAAGATACCAACCGCCCTCTTGGTATCTTTCGGGCCGGTTCCCCCAGTGCGGAGCCGGCCTGCCAGGGCGTCCCGATCCCCCCATTACAGAGCCGCCCCATGACCGATCCCGTCCTTGCCCGTGCCCAAGCGGCCGGCGTCCGCGATATCGAGGAGCTCATCGCCGAGGCCCCTCCGCCCCCTCCCGCCGGCGGCAACGGCGGTCCCTCGATGGAGCCCGGATTTCCCGCCCTGGAGAGGATCGGAAGGGTGGTGTTCGCCGACCGCTGGATCGGGAAGCTCGGTGCTGAAATCGGGGTCCACGACAAGACGATCCGCCGTTGGGGCGAGGGCGAGGGCTCCCCATCCGAGCGGGCCATGACGAAGGCCAGGACGTGGGCCCTGACGACGGCTCAGGCGCTCCTCCGCGCCGTCGGCGAGGATGACCTCGCGGCCGACGTCGGCGCAGTTCTGCGTCGACATCTCGCCCCCGACGAGGCCACGGTCGCCGCGACGTGGGCGGAGACCCAGGCGCGGGTGAACGCGAAGGTGGCGGCCGATGCCCAGGCCGGCCGCGACGGCTGGGCCGAGATCGACGCCAAGGCCGAAGCGAGGCGTGCTGCCAAGGCTGCCCGGGCGGCCGCATCGGCACAAAAATGAGCCCAAGCGGCCGTCCCTGTGGACTATGCCGCTCGGCATATCGACCCCAAATTTGACCCTCGCTATGCCGAGCGAACGACCCGTAAAAGTTGATCAATCACCCGTCGACAGGTCGCCCCTGCCGCTTGGGCAGACGGAGTCCTGGGCCTGCACGGCCTGATCGAGCAGGCCGTCCCCGGTCTGTTCGAGGCTCCAGCCGTTCGTGGGCGTGCCGGGCGACGTCGCCGTCCCCCCGAGAGCTCCCCAGCGCGCCCGCCCGCCCGCCCCGATCCCGCGGTAGGTGACCGTCTCCTTGCCATCCTTGAGCGAGACCACGCCGCACGTCAGCCGGACGGTCCAGCCCGAGTGCGGGGCGGGGGTCGCCTCCAGGCGGAGGAATCGCGCCTCGCCGCCGCGGGCTGGGGCCCGCCCCTCGTAGTGCCAAGCGTCTCCCTCAGCAGGGAAGCGCTCGGCGGCGACGGCGGGGCCGGCAACGAGCACGGCCAGGGCGATCAACAACGTGCGCATCATAGGACCCCCCAGCAGGTTCCGTCGGCGAGGAAATGGACGAGGCTCGCCTCGCGGACGGGCCAGTCGCCTCGCATAAAATCGGGCCCATCGAAGGGGTCGAAGGTGATCAGTTCGGAGGAACCCTGCAGGGGCGCCTCGAACAGTGTGCCCTTCGCCCAGGCCATGACGGCCCTTTGGCGGAGCCGGATCGCTCGCTGCCGGGCCGCCTCCGAGACGTGGAACGACACCTGCCGCATGCAGGTCGCATCCACGTGGGCGACGACCAGGCCGCCCTCGCGCACGCTCCAGCAGCGCTTGTTCAGATTCCGGTATACCTCCGTCACTGCTGCCTCCCGGGGATCGGGCCGAAGGAGAACGACACGGCCTCAGCCTCGCTCGCGAGGGCCACCGCCCGGTCGAGAGGTAGCTGGCCCGCCTGCCACGCCCGCTCGGCCTCGGAGACGCGGGCGGCGAGGCCACGGGACACGAGCCTGCACGTCCGGCCGGCGGTCCAGCCCGCCCGGATGCGCTGGCGGGAGGCGGCGAAATCGAACGTCATGTCCGCCTCCCTCAGTGCGCCGCGCCGGCCGGGCGGCCGTCGACGAGGACCTCCACCAGCCGGCGCAGGCCACGCAGGCTGCCCCCGCGCCACCGGCTCGCCAGGATGTCGAGCTCGTCCTGGGCCAGAGGCTCGCTCCACGCCGGATCGAGACCCTGTTCCGAGAGGATCTCGGCCTGCATCGTGCGGGCGATGACCGGGAGGTCCGCAAGCGTCGGCAGGGGCGCCTCGATGATCCTGAATCGATCACGGAGCGGTCCACTCACGCGCGTCAGGTCGTTCGCCGTCGCGAAATACGACGGCGCCGACAGGTCGAGCGAACACTCGACGTAGCTGTCGAACAGCGCCCGCGCGGACGTGCTCTCCAGGAACGGCAGCAGGGCCTCGTCCAAGCGCCCGTTCTGCCCTCCGACGCCTTGTGGCGGCAGCTTGTCGAGCTCGTCGAGCACGATGCCCACGTTGGCCTGCTGGACGCGGGCGATCAGGCCGGCCACCGTCGATAGGCGGCCGGTACTCCACTGGCGGGAGGTCGAGCCCCACGTCGAGTCGGAGGCCCCCGCCGCGCTGTAGAGCACCGTCTGCAGGCCGGCGAGCTCCAGAACCCTCCTGGCATACCTGGTCTTGGCGGACCCGGGCTTCCCGTGGAGCAAGACATTTCTGAACCGCGCGAACCGGCCGCGGCCGAGGTCAGCCGCGAGGGACCGGGTGACCACTCGGTACCAGGGGAACTCCGCATCGAGGGCTGCCACGAACGCCTGCAGGTCGGGCACCGGCACGAGCGAAAGGAGCTTCTTGGCGAGGTGCCCGTGCTCGGCGAGGGGCGACTGGGCCGTGTGGCTCAGGCTGCTGTCGGCCTTCTTCTTCCCGGGCAGGTGGCTCATGTCCGGGAACACCGCGAGCGTCAGCGGCTCGGCGACGGCGAACGGGGGCGCCCACGGCTCCGGCTCCTCGGGCTCGGCCTGTTGGCGCGCGATCTTGCGGATCGAGGCAACGCGCTCCTCCAGGTCCTCCGCGATGGCGAGGTCCCGGACGGCGCCCTTGAGCAGGGCGCGCCCGTTCTCGACTGCCCACGCCAGGATTCCGAGGGCACCCTGGCCGTCTCGGTACGTCTCCCGGTACGTCCCCGTCAGCCCGAGGACGACGGCGGCCACGTAGGGGTCGCCCTCTCCCTCCTGGAGGAGTTCGCCCGCTTCCTCTCGGACGTAGTCGAGCGCGCCGGTGTACCCGCACTCGGCGAGGCAGAGCGCCAGCACGCCGGCGAGCAGGCGGTAGTCGAGCAGGACGTCGTTGACGTCGAGATCGGGCCAGAAATCGACGCGGCCTTGGAAGTGTTCGACGCGCTTCAGGCAGCGCTTGAGCAGCGTCTCCAGCCGGATGCGGGCGGTCGTCTCTGCGTGCCGGTGGCGCTTCCGGTTGCCCCTGGCGGAATCGAAATCGGCGACGAGCACGCATGCCGCGTACCAGTCCCACCGCAGGACCGCGTCGCCGTGTCCGACGCCGACCTGCTGCAGGACGTGGGGATGCAACGTCTGCGCGCCGCAGACCGCTTCGCACAGGAGGCGGAGGGGCTCGACGAGGTAGGAGGCTCGGGAGGGGGCGGCGCGATGGCCGCGCAGGTAGGCGGACAGTCCATAGACGTCCGCGCCCCGGGACGGTGCGTTTCTCATGTTCGGTGTCCTTCGACCGGCGCCCGGGTGAAAACCGCAAGCGCTTGAATCCCTACAATAGCAGGGGCGGGTTAAGAATTCGTGTTGTCAACCTTATGAAGGCGGCTCTTAAATCGCTCTTCGCGGGCAAGATAAACCATGTCTACAGCGCTCTCCGCTGCTTTCCATGCCTTCAATTCAAGTCCATCCCGACTAGGTATCGTCGCCAACGATTTAATGGTGCTGTCATGCCAGCGGTCGGCGCTGTCATGTATGTCGGCAGCGCCGAGCAAGAAGTAACCGAGTGCGCGCGGGTGCGGATGTGCGGCTGCCCGCCCGACTAGGGCGAGCACCCAGGACGGTAAGCCATATTTCTCGATCCGGTCCTTCGTCACCGTACGCCTGTTGAGGCCGGTGACGCGGGAAAGGTCCAGCGTCCACTCGCCGCCCCATACCTGGCTGGCGGCCTCGCTGACGGCGATGGCGAGGGCGGGCGCTATATCGGCTTGGCGGCAGGGGCACCCGCCGATGTGCGGGGTGCGGCCGACGTAGGCGAGGACCTCGCCGTCGGCGAGGCCGACCGCCTCTCCCTCGGGGGCCTGGACGTCGGGGCGGAGCTCGATGCGCATAGTGGGATCCTCGACGAATCAAAAGGGCGACCCGCGAAGGCCGCCCTGGAAATCGAATGGGTTTTCGAGACGCCGCTCAGGCGGCGTCTCGTCGTTCTACGTACAGGCGCCAACAATCGTTGATGTCGCCGACGGGTCGCTGGCTGAGGGAATGCTCGACGGCGTCCCAAACACTGACGCGGTCCAGACCGTGCTTTTGCGCGAAGATCTGGCAATTCTCCCCCGTTTCCCCTCCCATGTGCCAGATCGCCCACTCCCTGGATGAATGGAACATTCCATGGTGGCGCCCGTCCTCGTAGACTTCCGATGCGCACGCGGCACGGATGATCCACTCGGCCGCCCTTTTATACGTGACGTAACCGAACTCCAGTTTCTGCTTGGCCTCTTCAAAGGTCTGGTCGAGCGCGCAGGTCATATGCACGAAGTCGCGGTAGCCAAACTTGATGGCGAACGCGTTTAGGGCAACCTCTTCGTCCACTGCCTCGACGTAGTGCGAATTGAACAGTGTGTAGGCCCGAAAAAGCTTGATCGAGTAAGAGGTTTCGTCCGGGACGCTTTCGAACGCGCGCTCGGCAGCTTCAACTTCCCGGTGCTGGGCGTACTTGATCCCGGCCTCGAATGCCCCCGCGTAGCATAAGACTGCTGTCGCGGTGAGCTTGAAGGGGATCAGGAACGAGATTTCACCTCCCTCCGTCTCCAGCTTTTGGAGCCCTCCGACGCGCCCGGAAGTAAGCAGTCCAGCTTGATAGATCGCATGCCAAGCGTCGTCCGGGTCCGTGTAGACCTTGGGAATATGCGCCCAGTTGTTCATCGTGCCGACTCCACTTGCCAATTTCGATCCTCCTTGCCTGCGATAGTTCTGAAGCAGGGCGATATTCCTGACCTTGTATCGAGGACACGATTTGAGGGGTCAAGGGGGTATCTCATTCGAAAATCGGTTTTTCCCTGTCTTTCCTCCAAGGTCAGCCATTTCACGCCCTGGATCATCGCCTGGTCGCTGCGGATCATGTGATTCGCAGACCCCGGGGGAGCCATGGCCAAGACCGCCTACGACATGATCCACGACATCGTCTCGAAGGGCCGGGAGGCCGGATGGGACGACCGGCAGATCGCGGCCGACATCAACACCGTGCTGCAGTCCGAGGGCTTCATGCCCGACGGTGAGGTCCCCCAGCTCGCGCCGGACCCGCTGAAATCCACGATCCAGTGGAGCACCGACTTCACGACGGTGCCAGAGCCGAAGCCCGACTTCACCTTCCTCGTCCTGTCCTGGAAGGGCCGCTTCGACATGACCTGCCGGGTCTTCGAGACGACCGACAGCTTCACTCGCTTCTTCAAGAGCCAGTCGGAGGTCCGCGAGATCGTCGACCGTAAGGATATGGACGAGTTCGCATGGTCCCAGATCGTGTCGTGGCCCCCGGCTGCGCACGAGGCCATCGCGGACCGCCTTCAGGCCGAGGCCGATGCCTTCGCCAAGAAGGCCGCCGACGCCCGGAAGGCAGCCTGAGCCATAGCGGTCAATCGCAACCCCGCGCGGGCGCACAACCGCGGGCCATGGCTATTCTGCACGATGGAGGTCCTGCAGAAGGGCAAGAAGCACCAAGTCCAGCTGCACGGCCGCAGCGACCTGGTGACGTGGCAGCCGAAGCTGCTGGATGCCTTCAAGCGCAACGGCGTGAACATCTCGCCGTGGCAGCCGGTCCCCGAGGGCGTTGCTCCGATCCCCGGTGCCATGGTGCTGGCGACACCACGGGTCGTCGTCGGCGGCATGTTCGTGAAGATCCGCAAGGCGCTTCCGAAGGACCTCGTCGAGGAGGCGGCCTGACATGGGTGCATGCTGGCACGTGCCCGCAGAGGGCGGCCCCGTCGGGCTGGCGCCGGGCCTCTACTGCGAGGACCGGGAGACCCTCGACATTCTCCTGGCCGATCCCACCATCGAGC
>JAKONI010000081.1 GCA_022702015.1 Beijerinckiaceae bacterium
TCGCTCCAGTCCCACCCCCGCCCTCATCCTGAGGTGCCCGCCTTGTCGGGCCTCGAAGGAGCCCTCCAGAACGCGCTGCGATCCTCGGAGGCCTCCTTCGAGGCGGCTGCGCCGCGTCTCAGGATGAGGAGGATTGGTGGGAGAGACCGACTGTCCGGTCAGGCTCTCGGGATAAGGACCAGGGTAGGGAGTGGGTTGCAACGGTTCCCGCCTCCGGGGAGACGGTGCCGAACGCTCCCGGCGCATCTCCTCCACGAGGGCGACGGTGCGGGCGCCGCCATCGAGGGCGATGGCGTGCGCCAGGGGCGAAGCCGTCGCACCGGCGGCGTCCTCGACCGCCGCGATCAGGGCCTGCGGGGTCAGACCCGCCTCGGGGATGATCCTGGCGCGGCCCAGGCCCACGAGGCGTTCGGCCCGCAGGCGTTGCTCGGTCTCTCTCCCGGCCTCGAAGGGCACGAGCACGGCGGGCGTGCCCGTGACCATGAGATCGACGGCGGTGTTGTAGCCGCACTGACTCACGGAGACGGCGGCCCCCGCCAGGAGGTCGCGGTAGTCGGGCCGCGCCCGCATCACCGTCCCGGCCGGAAGTCCCTCCGCGAGGCACGTGAGTTCCGCCTTGGGCACCCCGTGGCCGACCAGGATCCGCCAGGAGAGGTCCGGCCGCCGCCGGGCTGCCGCGATGGCGGTCTCGAACAGCCCGATCCCCGCGCGGCTCGATCCCGCCGCCACGAGGACCCCTGAGCGCGGGCCCGGGGCCGGCGCCGGGTCGCCCTCATCGACGTAGCCGGTGTAGCGGATCGCCGTCGCTAGGGTGTCGTCGATGGGCCAGGAGGCGTCGAGGGGGGCGACCCTCGGGTCGCCATGGACGAGAACGCCGTCGTAGTGCGCCGTCAGCCGGGCGTGGGCCTCGGCGACCTTGGCAGCCCGGTCCGGGGGCACGAGGATGTCGCGTACCGAGGCCAGGATCAGGGGGCGCTCCGGCCGGGCGCGGGCGGCCTCCACCAGCGCCAGGAACTCGGGGGCGAGGTTGCGCCGGCCGAAGGGGAACAACTCGGTCAGCACCACGTCCGGCGCCGCCTCCGCGAGGGCATCGAGGAGAGCCCGGCGGCGCGCCTCGAACAGGGGCGCGTCGGCGTCCTGCCCCTCCGCCCCGATCAGGCGGCCGAACGCGAAGCCCTCGATCCTCACCGGGGGAAGCTGCACCAGCCGCGCGGCGCCGACCCGGACCAGGGGGGCGGGCATTCCGCCGGAGACCAGGACGGTGTCGTGCCCCGCCGCGCTGAAGGCCCGGGCGAGCGCCGCCGCGCGGGTCAGGTGGCCGGCGCCGAGGAGATGCGTGACGCCGATGAGGATCCTCACGCCCCGGCTTCCCCCTCGGGGAGAACGAGGCCGGCGGAGGTGGCGAGGCGACCTGCGATGAGCGCAATGCCCGCATCCTCCGAGAAATCCTGGACGAGGCGCCAACGGGCGGCACGGCCGAGGTTCCGCCGCCGGGAGGGGTCGGCGGCGAGCGCGCGAAGGGCCTCGGCCAGGGCATCGGGGGCGCCGGGGGGAACGAGGGCGCCGTGGACACCGTCCTCCAGGAATTCCGGGGTGCCGCCGAAGGCGGTGGCGAGGATCGGCAGTTCCTGGCTCGCCGCCTCCATCAGGACGTTGGGCAACCCGTCCCGGTCGCCCCCCGGCGCGGGCTTGGTCGGGAGGACGAACACATCCGCCTCCCGCATGGCGGCGACGATGGCGGGTTGCGGCAGGGCGTCCCGGAACACGATCCGGTCGGCGAGGCCGGTATCCCGCGCTAGGGTTTCGAGGCTCGCCCGCAACTCGCCGCCGCCGATCAGGTCGAGGTGCCAGTGCAGCCCCGGGGGCAGGGCCTTCAGGGCCGCGAACAGGTCGTCGTGACCTTTCTTGGCGACGAGGCGCCCCACGCAGAGGAGCCGCAGGGGCGCCTCCGGGTCGGCGCCGTCGCGGGGCTCGCGGGCCGGGGGCGGCGGGGGGAAGCGGCCGAGGTCGAGGCCGTGATAGGCGAGCCGCGTCGTGTCGGGGCCGAGGCTGTCGAGCCGTCGCAGGCCGTCGCGGGTGCAGGTCACGCCCCAGGCGGCGTCGGCGAGCTTCTCGGAGAGTTCCCAGTCCGGGGTGGTCCAGATGTCCTTGGCGTGGGCGGAAAAGCTCCAGGTCCGGCCGGTGAGCCGGGCGGCGTAGCGGGCGACGCTGCCCGGCGTGTGCAGGAAGTGGACGTGGAGATGCGTCGTCTCCGGGGCGACCTCCCGGGCGAGGACGAGGGCCTGTCCCAGCCGGCGCAGGCGCGAGGCGGTGGGGTCCCGGCGCAAATCCCGGGCGACGAGGCGCAGCAACCCCCAGAAACGCGGCCGCCGCCAGGCCCAGCCCAGGGCGCGCAACACCCGCAGGGGGTCGTCCCGCAGGTATTCGGGCAGGTAGGCCACCGGCGCGGCGATCGCCTCGTGCATCGGGTGGCGGAACTTGTCCGTGGGCCGGCGCAGCGACCAGATGTCGAGGCGAACGCCCCTGCGTTCCAGGGCCAGGATCTCCTGGGCGATGAAGGTTTCCGACAGGCGCGGATAACCCTTCACCACCACCGCGATGCGCGCTCCGCTCACGAGATCGCCCGGACCCGGTCGGTTCTGGCGGGGACCAGCGCCTTCACCCGCCGCACCACTGCGTCGAGCCCGTCGAGGAGGCCGGGCACGACCACCCGCGACGGGGCGGGCTGGGACGGCAGTCCCCGCAGGGCGGCGGCCATCCGCGCGGGCTGGCGCCCGTCCTCCTCCATCAGCACGCGCACGAGGCCCAGACGTTCGGCGGCCAACGCCCGGATCGCCTGCTCCCGCCGCGGCTCCGTGCGGGGCACCAGCAGGGCGCGGCGGTCGAAGGAGAGGATCTCGCAAAAGGTGTTGTAGCCGCCCATCGCGACCACCCCCGCCGCCTTGCGCATGAGGAACTCGATCTCGCTGTCGAAGGTGATGGCGGCGATCCGCTCCGGCAGGGCGGCGATGCGGGCATCAAACCCCGCGCGGATCTCCGCGTCGAGGAACGGCCCGAAGGCCACGAGGCATGGGAGCGGGATGCCGGGATCCGCCTCGTAGGCGGCGATCACCCAGTCGATCAGTCCGGCCCCGTCGCCGCCGCCGCCGGGGGTCGCGAGGAGGAAGGGCCCCGCCGCGACCGGGGGCTCCCGGCGGCCGGGCCGGGCCTCGGGCAGGTCGCGCCGGAGATAGCCGGTATAGGTCAGCCTCCCGCCGATGCGGCGACCGAGGTCGGGGGCCAGCGACAGCCCGGCGAGGGGCTCGTGGATGCGGCCGAGGCCGTAGACCCAGATCTCGTCGTAGAAGCGATCCATCGCCTCGACGGCGCCCTTGCGCTCCCATTCCGGGGCGAGCCGGTCGGCCTCGTCGAGCACGTCGCGCAGGCCGAGCACGAGCTTCGTCCCCCGGGCGGCCTCCCGCTCCAGCACCGGCAGCATCTCCCCGTGGAAGCCGGCGGGCTCCTTGTCGACGATCACCAGATGGGGGCCGAACGCCTCCGTGGTCCGCAGCAGGGCCCGCGTCCGGTCGGCGACGGTCTCGGCCAGGGGGCTCGCCTCGCCGCTGACATAGCTTCCATCCGGCAGCTTGTTCACGGCGGGCAGGCGCACCGTCCGCACCCCCCGGCCGAAGGCGTAGCGGTCCGCCACCGGCGAGCCGGAGACGATCACCACCCGCGCCCCCGGATCGGCGGCCACGAGGGCGTTGGCGATGGCCCGCGACCGGCGCAGGTGGCCGAGGCCGAACGTGTCGTGGCTGTAGATCAGGACCCGCAGGGTCGACCCCTCGTCCCCGCGCTCCGTCACGGCCGCCCCTCTCGAGGGTGATAGGGTCGCGGATCCACGCCGCGTGCTCGCTCAAACGATGACCGCATTCCAATGCCCGGTCGCGTCACCCGCTGGCCCCGGCCCGGTCGGGCCCCGCTCGAAGGATCTCCGTGCGAACCATTGCAGCCGCCATCGCACCGCACAAGCCTGGGGCGTGGTTCTACCCGGCGTTAACGACGGCGGAACCGTTGAAACCGTAAGCTCGGTGCCGCCTCGAATGCCGCCAGGGCCCTATGCTCGCCTCCGCACCCCGCCCCGCGCCGAGCCGCCTGAGCGGCGCCCGCGCGGATATCGCCGACCTGTTCGGCAACGATTCCCGGCTCATGGCCTTCGGCCGGCGGGCGGCGTGGTTTCTCGTTCCGCTCACGGTGGCGATCATCCTCGTGATGTTCGGGACCGGGCCGGAGCCTCGCCGGAACTGGTACGGCGATTTCCTCGGCAACGATTTCACTCAGGTTTGGGTCGCCGGCCGCGCCGCCCTGGAGGGGCGGGCCGCCGAGGCCTACGACCTGCCCCGGCACCTGGAAAACCTGAAGGCCGCCTTCGGCCCCGAATGCCGGTTCGCGTGGCACTACCCCCCGGTCTTCCTGCTTCCCTCGGCGGCGATGGCGCTGCTCGATCCGCAGGCGGGCTACCTGGTGTGGTGCGGCCTCTCGGCGGCGCTGTTCCTGCTGGCGATGCGCCGGGCCGCCGGGCGCTGGGACGCCGCCTTCATCGCCTTCGCCCACCCCCTCGTCTTCTGCAACCTGTCCTATGGGCAGAACGGCCTGTTCACCGCCGGGCTGATGACCCTCGGTCTCGCTTGGCTCGACCGGCGGCCGTGGCTCTCCGGGATCGCCTTCGGGCTCCTGGCCTTCAAGCCGCATTTCGCCGTCCTGGCACCGCTCCTCCTGCTGGCGACGGGGCGGGGCCGGGCGCTCGCGGCCTGCCTCGGCACGGTGGCCGTCACCTGCCTCGCCTCGCTGGCCCTGTTCGGCCTTGAGCCCTGGCTCGGCTTCGTCCGCACCCTCGGCGACACCAACCGGATCATCCTCCAGAACGCCGCCGCCGGGCTCGACCTCAACGCCAGCGCCTTCGGGGCGGTGAGGCTCGCCGGGGGGGCGGTCGCCGCCGCCTGGGCATTGCAGGCCGTCGTCGCCGTGACCGCGCTTGCGGTGGTGGCACGGATCTGGACGGGCGCGACCTCCCCGGAGATCCGCGCCGCCGCCTTCCTCGGGGCGGCGCCGCTCCTGTCGCCCTACCTGCCGGTCTACGACCTCGCTCCGCTGATCCCGGCGACGCTGTTCCTCGTGATGGCGGCCCACCGGGAGGGCGGGCTCGCCCGTCACGAGCGGGCGCTCCTCGTCATCAGCCCCCTGGCGGCCCTCATCCGGGTCGGCGCGGGGGCCACCGGCCTGTCCTTCGGACTCGCCCTGGGCGTGGCGACGCTGGCATGCGTCGCGTGGCGGGCGCGTCCGGTGGTCAGCCGTCCAGCGGCCGGGGCATTCTGAACGGCAGCATCAGGCGCACCAGCGGGTTGCGGAAACGGTCCAGCGACAGGCTCTCATGCACCGCCCGCACCGGCTCCCCCGCCAGCGTCGAGGCGAGCAGCGAGCGGGAATAGAACGGCGTATCCTCGAAGGTCTTGAGCACCCGCGCCCGGCCGTCGTCGCTGCGGGTCTCCCGCCCCATGCGCCAGAAGCCGGTGGGCGGAAGGGGTGCCGGCAGGGGCGGACGCAGGTCCCGCCGGGTGCCGTCGGACGCGAAGCCCAGCGACAGGTTGCGCCCGCCGCCGACGCGGTGCTTCACGTCGTAGAGGATCGCCGCCCCGTCCGGCAGGTCCGCCCGGCACCATGTCCAGGAGGTGAAGGCGTCCTCCAGGGGCTCGTCGCCGTCGTTGGTGTCGAAGTAGCCGCTGCCCTGCCAGGACAGGCCGGGCTCGCTGAGCGAGACCTCCACCCGCGAGGCCGGCGCCATCGGCCACCAACGGTGCCGTCCGCCCGCATCGAGGTCGAACGGCCCCGCCGTGATGCCCGAGGGGCGCAGGCGGATCGTCCCGCGGATCCGCCGGGGCAGGGGGGCGCCGCGTTCGTCGATCCGCACCGTCAGCGTGGTGCCGTCCCATTCCAGGGAACTCGGCCCGATGGCGATGTGGTCCGCCCCGCGCGACAGGCTGCCGGCCTTCCGCTCGGTCATGGCGAACCGGCCGGGGCGGCCGTACAGCACCACGTTCATCGCGCAGTGGGCGAAGGGGTCCTTGTCCCGGCTCCAGGCGTAATAAGGCGAGAAGACGCTGCCGATGAAGGCGATGATCGTCAGGCCGTGGGCGCCGTCGTCGCTCACCGCATCGACGTACCACCACGCATAGCCGTTCCGCCCGACCGCCCCGTCGAACCGAGGTCGGCGAGGATCGCCGCCGCCGCGAGCCGCCCCGACTGGGCCGCCATCGGCACGCCCGGCCCCGGATGGACCGAGCCCCCCGCGAGGTAGAGCCCCCGGATCCTGGTCCGGGCCCCCGGCCGCTTGAAGGTGGCCGCCCACCCCTGCGCCGCCCGCCCGTAGAGCGCCCCCGCGCTCCCCGGGAACAGGGTCGCGAAGTCCTCCGGCGCGGTCCGCACCGTCTCCGGGTCCTCCGTCAGGGACAGGCCGCAGGCGAGGAGCCGCGCCCTCATGTTGGTTTCGCATCGCGCGATCTCCGTGGCGGCCAGGGGGCGCTCGCCCCCGTCGGCGGGGGCGTTGACGAGGAGGAGCAGGCGTTCCGGCCCGGCATGATCGGCGCGGTCCCCGATGCGGTCCTCCGCGCGGTCCTGGGCGCAGACATAGACCGTCGGGTCCGGGGGCAGGCGCCGGCCGCGAAGGATGGCGTCGAACTCGGCTCGGTAGTCGCGGGAAAAGAACACGCTGTGGTGCGCCAGGGGGAACCCTTCCGCCCGCGCCCGCAGGCAGAACGTCACCGCCGAGAGGGAGCGCTCGGCCCGCTCCAGCCGGTCCCCGGCCGGGGCGGCGGCGCGTCCCAGCAGGCCCGCCCCCAGGGCCGCCACGTCGGCGTTGCACACGACCACCTCCGCCGGGAGGGACCCGCCCCCCGCGAGCCGCACGCCGTTCACCCGTCCCGCCGCGATGGAGATTTCCTCCACCGCCGTGCCGTAGCGGAATTCGACGCCACGCTCGGTGGCGAGGTCGGCGAGCGCGGCGGCCAGCGCGCTGAGGCCGCCCTTCACCGTCCAGACGCCCGCCTGCTCCACATGGGCGACGAGCATCAGCGTCGCCGGGGCCGTGAACGGCGAGGCGCCGCAATAGGTCGCGTAGCGCCCGAAGAGCTGCATCAGCCGGGGATCGCGGAAGTACTCACCCAAGGCCGACCACAGGGTGGCGAAGGGCTGGATGCGCAACAGGCCGCCGAGGCCGGTGATTCCCACCCGCTTGGCGAGGCCGGCGGGGTTGGTCTGGCCGGACCGGATGAACGACCCCTCCAGCGTCCGGTAGACCTCCGCCGACCGGGCGCAGAACCGGCGGTAGCCCTCGGCCTCCCCGCGCCCGGCGAAGGCGGCGATCGCCTCGGCCGAGGTGTCGATGTCGGCGAACAGGTCCAGGCGCTCGTCCCGGCTCCAGGCGTGGCGGGCCAGCACGCCCGCAGGCGCCAGGGACACCCGCTCGCCGAGGCTCGCGCCGCATTCGGCGAGCAACTCGTCGAACACCCACCGCATCGTGAAGACCGTGGGACCGGCCTCGACGCGGGCATCCCCCACCGTCACCGCGCGCATCTTGCCGCCGGGCGCGCGGGCGCGCTCCACCACCGTCACCGGATGGCCGGCCTGCGCCAGCCTGAGGGCGGCGGTCAGGCCGCCGATTCCGGCCCCGATCACGATCACGCGGGATCCCGACACGCTGTGATGCCTCCCATTCGGGATTGATTGTGCAGCCACGAAGTGTCAATTAAGAGTGACACATGGCGCTGGCAACCCGTCATGACACGGAGGGCGTAATGGAGCCCGGCACCCGGATCGAATCGGCCCTTGATCGGGCAGTGGCGCACGCCGAGGCGCCCGGCGCTCCGCCGCTGCTGGCGGAGGCCGTGCGCTACGCGGTCTTCCCCGGCGGACACCGGATCCGCCCGAGGCTCTGCCTCTCCGTCGCCCGCGCCTGTGGCGAGGACGATCCCGTGGGCGCCGACGCGGCGGCGGCGGCGATTGAGCTTCTGCACTGCGCGTCCCTCGTCCACGACGACCTTCCCTGCTTCGACGACGCGCCGATGCGTCGGCAGAAGCCGGCGGTCCACATCGCCTACGGCGCCCCCATCGCGGTGCTGACCGGCGACGCGCTGATCGTGCTCGCCTTCGAGACCCTGGCCCGGGGCGCCCGGCGCTACCCCGCCCGCCTCGCCCGACTCGTGGGGCTGCTCGGCCGGGCCGCCGGCTCGCCCATGGGGATCACGGCGGGGCAGGCCTGGGAATCGGAGGCGCACGTGGATCTCAGCGCCTACCAGCAGGCCAAGACCGGGGCGCTGTTCGCGGCGGCCACCGTGGCGGGGGCGGCGGCGGCCGGCGCCGATTCCGAGCCGTGGCGGCGCCTGGGCGAGGCCCTGGGCGAGGCGTATCAAGTCGCCGACGACCTGCGCGATGTCGCCTGCCGCCAGGAGGAGATCGGCAAGCCGGCGGGGCGCGACGCGACCCTCGGGCGGCCCAACGCGGCGGCCCGCCTCGGCACCGGCGGTGCCCTCGACCGCCTGACCCGTCTGACCCGCGAGGCCATCGCGGCGATCCCCGATTGCCCCGGCGCCGGGCGCCTCACCGCCGAGATCGAGGCGCAGGCCCGGCTGTTCCTGCCGGCGAGCCTGCGGCCGGTGTCGGCCTGAGCCGGGGCGCCGCCCTGTCCGATCCTCCGGCGGGGGCGGCGGCCTCGCTCCTCGACCGCTGGCTGACCTGGCGCGCCCGGATGGTGGCGAGCCCGCGCTTCCAGCGCTGGGCCGCCGGCTTTCCCCTCACCCGGGGCATCGCCCGGCGGAACACCCGCCAACTCTTCGATCTTTGTGCCGGCTTCGTCTACGCGCAGATTCTGGCCGCCTGCATCCGCCTGAACTTGTTCGCCATCCTAGCCGAGGGGCCGGCGACGGACGAGGCCTTGGCCCGCCGCCTCGGCCTGCCCCCGGAGCGGGCGCGCACCCTTCTGCGGGGTGCCGCCTCCCTCGGCCTGCTGCGGGCGCTCCCCGGCGGGCGCTACGCCCTGGCGGATCTGGGGGCGGCCGTTCTCGGCAATCCCGGCATCGGCGCCATGGTGGAACACCACGCCCTGCTCTACGCGGACCTGTCCGATCCCGTCGCCCTGCTCCGGGGCGAGGGGGGGCGGACGCGCCTGTCCTCGTATTGGCCCTATGCCGGGGGCGATCCGGTGGAGCCCGGCGCGGCGGCTCCCTACGGCGCCCTGATGGGGACCTCCCAGGCGATGATCGCCGGGGACATCCTCGACGCCTGCGACGTCACTGGCATCGGCCACCTGATGGATGTCGGGGGCGGGGAGGGGGCCTTCATCGAGGCCGCCGCCGCCCGCCTCCCCGATCGGCGGCTCACCCTGTTCGATCTCCCCTCCGTGGCGGAGCGCGCCCGGGCGCGGCTCGGCGCGGCGGGCCTCTCCGGGCGGATCACCTGCCACGGGGGCGACTTCCACGACGGCCTGCCGCCGGGGGCGGACGCGATCTCCCTGGTGCGCGTCGTCCACGATCACGACGACGGGCCCGCCCTCGGCCTGCTCCGCGCGGTCCATGCCGCCCTGCCGCCGGGGGGGCGGCTGATCCTGGCCGAGCCCATGGCGGGGACGCCGGGGGCCGAGCCGGTGGGCGATGCGTATTTCGGTTTCTACCTCCTCGCGATGGGCTCCGGCCGACCCCGCACCGCCGCCGAGCTGGAGGCGATGCTCCGCGCCGCCGGCTTCGCGAGCGTGCGGGAGCGCCGGACTCGCCGTCCCCTGCTCGCCCGGGTGCTCTTGGCACACAAAAGCGGCACCGAAGCGTCTTAGTGAGTTGACGTTAGAGAGTGTCTATCTAGAATGACACTCCTCGGTTCCGCGCTGGCGGAGTCGCACTGAGTCGGGCGGAAATTCCAGTCATGGACGCTCTCGCCGTCATCCTCGAACAGCCGGAACGGCTCGCGCTGCGGCGCCTGCCGCTCGCGGAGGCCGGGGAAGGCGACGCGGTCGTCCGGGTCGCCTGGAGCGGGATCAGCACCGGGACCGAGCGTCTGCTCTGGTCGGGGCGGATGCCGCACTTTCCCGGGATGGGGTATCCGCTGGTGCCGGGCTACGAGACAGTCGGGCAAATCGCCGAGGCCCCCGCCGCCGCGCCGCTGCGGGTGGGCCAGTGGGTGTTCGTCCCCGGCGCCCGCTGCTTCGGGCCGGTGCGCGGCCTGTTCGGCGGTGCCGCCTCCCACCTCGTCACCCCGGCCGACAAGCTGGTGCTGGTCACCGGGAGCCTCGGGGACCGGGCCTGCCTCGTGGCGCTCGCCGCCACCGCCTACCGGGCGGCGGGCGGGATCGCCGCCGGGGACCGGCCGCTCATCGTCGGCCACGGGGTGCTCGGCCGGCTGCTGGCCCGCGTGGCGGTGGCGGCGGGCGCCGAGCCCACGGTCTGGGAGACCGACGCCATCCGCCGCGACGGCGGCGAGGGCTATGCCGTGCGGGACCCGCAGGACGATCCCCGCCGGGACTACGCCCGCATCGTCGATGCCAGCGGCGATGCCTCGGGCCTCGACGGTCTGATCGGGCGCCTCGCCCCCGGCGGCGAGATCGTGCTGGCGGGCTTCTACGAGGCGCCGCTCTCCTTCGCCTTCCCGCCCGCCTTCATGCGCGAGGCGCGCCTGCGCATCTCCGCCGAGTTCCGGCCGGACGACCTCGCGGGCGTGATCCGCCTCATCGAGGACGGCCGCCTGTCCCTCGACGGCCTCATCACCCACCGCGCCCCCGCCGCGCGGGCCGAGGAGGCTTACCGGACGGCCTTCGCCGACCCGGCCTGCCTCAAGATGGTCCTGGATTGGAGGGACGCCGCATGAACGTCCGCATCGACAAGACCGCCCTCGCGGGTGCCGCCCTGCTCCGGGCCGAGGCGGCGATCGAGCCCGATCCCGTCTCCACCGCCCCGGCGAAGAAGGAGACGCAGATCATCGCGATCTACGGCAAGGGCGGGATCGGCAAGTCGTTCACCCTGGCCAACCTCAGCTACATGATGGCCCAGCAGGGCAAGAAGGTGCTGCTCATCGGCTGCGATCCGAAGAGCGACACCACCTCGCTCCTGTTCGGCGGCAAGGCCTGCCCGACCATCATCGAGACCTCGACGCGCAAGAAGCTCGCCGGCGAGCAGGTCGCCATCGGCGATGTCTGCTTCAAGCGCGACGGCGTCTACGCCATGGAACTCGGCGGCCCCGAGGTCGGGCGCGGCTGCGGCGGCCGGGGCGTCATCCACGGCTTCGAACTGCTGGAAAAGCTCGGCTTCCACGAGTGGGGCTTCGACTTCGTGCTCCTCGACTTCCTCGGCGACGTGGTCTGCGGCGGGTTCGGCCTGCCGATCGCCCGGGACATGTGCCAGAAGGTCATCGTCGTCGGCTCCAACGACCTGCAATCGCTCTACGTCGCCAACAACGTCTGCTCGGCGGTGGAGTACTTCCGCAAGATGGGCGGCAACGTCGGCGTCGGCGGGCTCGTCATCAACAAGGACGACGGGACCGGCGAGGCGCAGGCCTTCGCGCAGGCCGCCGGCATCCCGGTGCTGGCCTCGATCCCGGCCGACGACGACATCCGCAAGAAGAGCGCGAACTACGAGATCATCGGCAAGCCGGACGGCCGCTGGGGCGACCTGTTCGCCGAACTCTCCGCCAACGTGGCCGAGGCCGCGCCCCACCGTCCGACGCCGCTGACCCAGGACGGGCTGCTCGGCCTGTTCTCCAGCGAGACCACCGGCCGCGACGTGGTGCTGGTGCCGGCGACCTTCGAGGACATGTGCGGCACCGCGCAGGTCACGAAGCCGTCCCTCGAAGTCGTGTACGACGAGGTCTGACGCGCATGGCCGTCTCCCTCGACATCGCGGAACTGCGGGCCCGCAAGGCGGCCCCGGCCATC
>JAKONI010000088.1 GCA_022702015.1 Beijerinckiaceae bacterium
AGGCGCTTGCCCAGGAACGGGCGAACGCCATCGACGAAGGTCTCGTAGGGCGATGCGGGACGGCGAAGCGAGCGCATGCGGGACCGGACGCAGAACGGAAAACCTGCCCGGAACGCTGGCAGACAGGACTTAACGAGCGGCTAAGGTTGAGGAAGGCTTGCGGGGATCGAAGCCGGCCCGTGCCGCACCGAACGCGTGCGCCGAACGCGTGCAAAACCTGTCCGGTTGTGGCACATCCCGCCCATGAATATCGACGGTCGTCCCTACCGCACCATCTTCCCCGATGCCGACGGGATCAGCGTCCAGGTCATCGACCAGACGCGGTTGCCCTTCGCCTTCGAGGTGAAGCGCCTCGCCACCCTCGACGACGCGGCGGTGGCGATCCGCACCATGATCGTGCGCGGCGCCCCGCTGATCGGCGTCACCGCCGCCTACGGGCTGGCGCTGGCCATGCGCGAGGATCCCTCGACGGAGGGGATCGCGCGGGCCTGCGCCACCCTCGCCGCGACGCGGCCCACCGCCATCAACCTCCGCTGGGCGCTGGACCGGGTTTCCGCCAACCTCCGGCAGATCGAGCCGCACGAGCGATTCGGCCGGGCCTTCGCCGAGGCGGGGCGGATCGCGGAGGAGGATGTGGCGAGCTGCCGTGCGATCGGCGCCCATGGCGGCCAGCTGATCGCCAACTTGCACAAGGCGAAGGGGCGGCCGATCACCGTGCTCACCCATTGCAACGCCGGCTGGCTCGCCACCGTCGATTGGGGCACCGCGCTCGCCCCGATCTACGACGCCCACGGGAACGGCGTGCCGGTGCATGTGCTGGTGGACGAGACCCGGCCCCGCAACCAGGGGGCGGCGCTCACCGCCTTCGAGTTGAACGGCCACGGGGTGCCGCACACGGTGATCGCCGACAATGCCGGCGGCCACCTGATGCAGCACGGCAAGGTCGACCTCTGCATCGTCGGCTCGGACCGCACCACCGCCGAGGGCGACGTGTGCAACAAGATCGGCACCTACCTGAAGGCGCTCGCTGCCCGGGACACCGGCGTGCCGTTCTATGCCGCCCTGCCCTTCTCGACGATCGACTGGACGCTGCGTGACGGCGTGGCCGAGATCCCGATCGAGGAGCGCGACGCCCGCGAGGTGACGCATCTCACCGGGCGCACGCAGGACGGGGGCTTCGCCACCGTCGAGGTGGTCTCCCCCGGCAGCCCCGTCGCCAACCCGGCCTTCGACGTGACGCCCTCGCGCCTCGTCACCGGCATCATCACCGAGCGCGGCGTCTGCGAGGCCAGCGCCGAGGGCCTGCTCGGCCTCTACCCGGAGCGCCGCAGGGCGGCCTGATCCCCCGGTCCGCCGGCCGGGCGGTGCGGCGGCGCATCGCGGGGACCCCCGCGCGCTTGGCGCGTTGCCCGCTGGATTTTCACTCCAGCAGGCAGGCCACGGGCATGGCGGACGATCACGCGACGATCTGGGACGAATTCAAGGACGCCGTCAACATGACCCCGGCCGCCCTGCGGAAGCACCTCGACAGCGAGGAAAGCCAGGAGGTCGGCCAGAAGAAGGGCGGCGGCGAATCCACCGGGCACGCGATGGGCCGGCGCATCCTGGAGATCAAGGACAAGAAGAAGTCCGACCTGACGGACGACGACTACGCCGCGATGAAGAAGGTCGTCGGCTATGTCCACCGCCACCTCAAGCAGGGAGGCGACGCGCGCAAGGATCCCGATTCGGCCTGGCGCCTGTCCCTGATGAACTGGGGCCACGATCCTCAGAAGGATTGAGGATCCGCCGCGCTCCTGGAGGCGGGACGAAAAAGCTCCCATTCCCCTCCGCCCCCTCATCCTGAGGTGCGGCGAAGCCGCCTCGAGGGAGCGCCCCGTCACGGCCCGGCCCGGCCGAACCGGACACCCAAGGATCAAGTCGAGGGCGGGACTGGAGCGATTTCTTACGCCGAACCGGCATCCAGTCCGGCGGAAAACGCTCTGGAGCCGACGCCCCGGTCAGGCTCTCAAAACCCGGCCGGCGGCACGTAGGCCGGGACGATCACGTATTCCCTCGGGCGCCTGTGCTGGCCCAGGGGACCCTCGGAGTACTGGTCGTTGTAATAGTCGAAGCCGGTATAGCCGAACCCGCCGCCGTTCATCACCTGGGCGACCGGCACGGCGGGCCGGTGGAGGTCCGGCCGGGAGACCGGGGCGACGGGCTGGTTCGTGGCGGTGGTGTCCAGCACCGAAAGGTCGTTCGGCGCCACGAAGCCGAAACCGTCCGGGCGGATCGGCACGGGGACGGACTGGGCCGAGGCACCGCCCGCCGACATCGCGGCGAGGGCGACGGCGATCAGCGACCTGTGCAGGGTTGAGACGCTCACGCGGGACTCCGTCACTGTCATTCGCCGGGGGGGCGGCGGTCCTGTCTACCGCAGATATCCCCGGACCGGAACGCGCCCCCAGCCGGTGGCGGGCGCCTGTGGACGGGGCGGGTCAGCCCCGGGATCGCAGGACCACGGGCGCCGACGCCGGGACCGGCCGGCATCCGGTGGTGAAGGCGTTCAGCGGCAGGGGCCGCGACTGGCAGGCGTAGGCATCCGTCGGGCCGGGGGCCGGCACGGGATCCCGCGCGATGATGGGATTGGGGGCGCACGCGGCCGCGGCGGCGGTGAGCAGCAGGGCGGCGATGAGGGTCAGACGGCGCATGCGGCTCTCGGCACAGGGGGACCACGATACCCCCGTGGGAACCCTGCGCAGGCCGGCGGCGCCTGACAAGCGCCGCCGGCCCCGGAGACAACCCTTTGGCGATCCCTGTCGCCCCGCGGCAACAGGGGTGACGGCTCACGCCGCCGTGGTTCAGCAGCCTTGCTTCAGCCAGCCTTGCGTCAGCCAGCCTTGGCCAGCGGCGCGACCTCAGGCCCGGAGGGGGGCACGACGTTGTGCAGGGTCTTGTCGGCGGCATCGAAGAACCGGCGCAGGTTGCGCGCCGCCTGGCGGATGCGTTGCTCGTTCTCCACCATGGCGATGCGGACGTAGTCGTCGCCGTGCTCGCCGAAGCCGATGCCCGGGGCCACCGCCACGTCCGACTTCTCCAGGAGCAGCTTCGAGAATTCGAGGCTGCCCATCGCGCGATAACGCTCCGGGATCGGCACCCAGGCGAACATCGAGGCGGCGGGCGCCGGGATCTTCCAGCCGGCCTTCCCGAAGGAATCGACCAGGGCCTCCCGGCGCTTCTTGTAGATGGCGCGCATCTCGTGGATGCAGTCGTCCGGCCCGTTCAGGGCGGCGGTGGCCGCCACCTGGATCGGCGTGAAGGCCCCGTAATCGAGGTAGGACTTCACCCGGGTGAGGGCCGCCAGCAGCCGCTCGTTGCCCACCGCGAAGCCCATGCGCCAGCCGGCCATGGAGTAGGTCTTCGACAGGGAGGTGAACTCCACCGTGCAGTCCATGGCGCCCGGCACCTGCAGCACGGAGGGCGGCGGCTCGCCATCGAAGTACACCTCGGCATAGGCGAGGTCGGAGAGCAGGATCAGCTCGTGCTTCTTCGCGAAGGCCACGAGGTCCCGGTAGAAGTCGAGCCCGGCGACGTAGGCCGTGGGGTTCGAGGGGTAGCAGACCACCAGCGCCACCGGCTTCGGGATCGAGTGTTGCATCGCCCGCTCAAGGGCGGGGAACATGGCCGGCGTCGGCTCGGCCGGCACGGAGCGGATCACGCCGCCGGCCATGAGGAAGCCGAAGGCGTGGATCGGGTAGCTCGGGTTCGGCACCAGCACCACGTCGCCCGGCGCGGTGATCGCCTGGGCCATGTTGGCGAAGCCCTCCTTCGAGCCCAGCGTCGCCACCACCTGCGTGTCGGGGTTGAGCTTCACGCCGAAGCGGCGCTCGTAATAGCCGGCCTGGGCCCGGCGCAGGCCGGCGATGCCCTTGGAGGCGGAGTAGCGGTCGGTCCGGGGGCGGCCCGCCGTCTCGGCGAGCTTGGCGATGACGTGCCGGGGCGCGTCGAGGTCCGGGTTGCCCATCCCGAGGTCGATGATGTCGGCGCCGTTAGCTCGGGCCGCGGCCTTGATCCGGTTCACCTGCTCGAACACGTAAGGCGGGAGGCGCTTGATGCGGTGAAAGTCGGTCATAGGCGTTTCCATGGGCGCGCCCGTTCCATCCAGGGTCCTCAGGGGCGCGAACCGCCACCTATAGCAGAGGCAGCCTCGCACGCGACCCGTAAAAACGCGCCTACTGCGGCGGTGGCGTGGCGGGCCGGAGGGCCGGATCGGGCGCCGACGGGGACGCGGACGGGGGCGCCGACGTGATCCCCTTGGCGACGCCCCGGGCGGCGCTCTCGGCCGCGTGACCCCGGGCGACGTTGCGGCCACGGGCGCTCTCCAATTCGGCCTCCAGGGCCTTCTGGCTCTCGGCGTTCTTGGCCCGCACCGTCCGCCTGGGGGCATCCACCCCCACCGCCATGTAGTCCGGCGTCTCCTTCGGCCGGGAACCTGTCACGAAGTCCGGGGCGTTGATGGTCTTGGGACCGTAGCCCGCGTCGGCGGCCATCGTCCGCACCACGTCGCCGGAGCAGGCGCCGAGGGACAAGGCCACCGGCGCAAGGGCGAGGACGAGGGCCGGGCGCAGGCTCCGGCACAGGGCGAGCGTCATCGGACAAGGCTCCCGCGCCGTTCGAGGGTGCGTGATGAGAATAGGGGTCGGTTGTCGCGGGGAAACCCGCGGCGGGGTGGCGAAACCTCCGGCTCGCTCCTTATTGTGTCGGAAACGAGGCTCGCCGGACGGGCGGGACGCGATGAACCAGGGAGGCAACCCCGTGACGAGCCCTCACCAGAGGCAGGCGGCGGACAACGCCGCGCCGGCTCCCGCCCCCACGGCGGAGGCGGGCGCGCCCGAGGCAGGCGCCCCCTTGCCCGATTTCGAGGCGATGTCGCGCAATGCCGGCCAGCTTGTCGAAGCCCTCGGCCGGAGCGCCGCCCGCTACCTCAAGCCCGAGGCGCAGGGTGGGCCCTCCTCCGAGGTCGGGGAGATGGTCCGCACCCTGGGCCGGGTCGCCGAATCGTGGCTCTCCGATCCCCAGCGAACCCTGGAGGCGCAGACCCGCCTGTCGCAGGACTTCCTGAGCCTGTGGGGCTCCACCTACCTGAAGCTCCAGGGCCAGCAGGCCGAGCCCGTCGCGGCCCCGGAGAAGCGGGACGCCCGCTTCGCCCACCCGGACTGGCAGCAGAACCCCTATTTCGACTTCCTCAAGCAGGGCTACCTGATCGCCACCCGCTGGGCCGAGGGCCTCGTGGACGAGGCGGACGGGATCGACGACCACACCCGCCACAAGGCGCAGTTCTACCTGCGCCAGGTGACGAGCATGCTCTCGCCTTCGAACTTCCTGGCGACCAACCCGGAACTGATCCGTCACACCCTGTCCGAGAACGGCGCCAACCTCGTGCGCGGCCTCCAGATGTACGAGGAGGACCTGAAGGCCGGCGGCGGGGCGCTGCGGGTGCGCCAGACCGACCCGAGCGGGTTCGAGGTCGGCCGCAACGTCGCGGTGTCGCCCGGCGAGGTGGTGTTCCGCAACGAGCTGATCGAGCTGATCCAATACGCGCCGACCACGGAGACGGTGTTCAAGCGACCGCTCCTGATCGTGCCGCCGTGGATCAACAAGTTCTACATCCTCGATCTCAATCCGCAGAAAAGCTTCATCAAGTGGATGGTCGATCAGGGTCTGACGGTGTTCTGCATCTCGTGGGTGAATCCCGATGAGCGGCACGCCGAGAAGGACTTCGAGTCTTACATGAACGAGGGCATCGAGGCGGCCATCGACGCGGTGGGGGCGGCGACGGGGGAGAGCGAGGTCGCGGCGGCGGGCTATTGCGTCGGCGGCACCCTGCTCGCGGTGACGCTCGCCATGCAGGCCGCCACGGGCCGGCAGCGGATCACCAGCACGACGCTGCTGACCACGCAGGTCGACTTCACCCATGCGGGCGACCTCAAGGTCTTCGCCGACGAGGAGCAGATCAAGCAGATCGAGGAGCGGATGCAGGAGCGCGGCTACCTCGAGGGCACGCGCATGGCCAACGCCTTCAACATGCTGCGGCCGAACGACCTGATCTGGCCCTACGTGGTGAACAACTACATCAAGGGAAAGCCGCCCTCGGCCTTCGACCTGCTGTACTGGAATTCGGACGCCACCCGGATGCCGGCGGCGAACCATTCCTTCTACCTGCGCAACTGCTACCTGGAGAACAACCTCGCCAAGGGGAAGATGGTGCTCGGCAACGTGCGCCTCGACCTCAAGCGGGTGAAGGTCCCCGTGTTCAACCTCGCCACCCGCGAGGATCACATCGCCCCGGCGATCTCGGTGTTCACGGGCTCGAAGCGGTTCGGCGGGCCGGTGGATTACGTGCTGGCGGGCTCGGGCCACATCGCCGGCGTCGTGAACCCGCCGGCCAAGCCGAAATACGGGTTCTGGACCGGCGGCCCGGTGAAGGGGGCGTTCGACGAGTGGCTGGAGGCGGCCGTGGAGAGCCCCGGCTCGTGGTGGCCCTACTGGATGCGCTGGATGGAGGCCCAGGCCCCCGAGCGGGTGCCGGCCCGGGTCCCCGGCGGCGGTGCCCTCCCCTCGCTCGGCCCGGCGCCGGGCACCTATGTGCGGGTGCGGTCGTAGGGCTAACCCTGGCCTCGCATCGATCGCGCCTTGCGAGCCGGGGATGAGGTTTCGCGGGGCGCCGCCCCGTCCCACGGCCGCGCCGCGCTTGCCACGACGGCGCGACGCCGCCATGGTCGGGCCAACATGCGTTCGGGAGTTGCGCGATGAAGTTGATCCGCCACGGTATGGCCGGGGACGAGAAGCCCGGCCTGGTGGATGCGCAGGGCCGCTACCGCGACCTCTCAGGCGTGGTGCGGGACATCACCGGCCTCGCCCTCTCCCCCGAATCCCTCGCTCGGCTGAAGCTGATCGACCCCGAGACCCTGCCCCTGCTGCCGCCGGAGACGCGCCTGGGCCCCTGCGTCGGCGGCACCCGCAACGTGGTGGCGATCGGCCTGAACTACGCCGACCACGCCGCCGAGACCGGATCGCCCATCCCCGCCGAACCGATCGTGTTCAACAAGGCGCCGTCGAGCCTGTGCGGGCCGAACGACACCGTGATCCTGCCAAAGGGCTCCTCCTGCACCGACTGGGAGGTGGAGCTGGCCATCGTGATCGGCCGCCCGGCGAGCTACGTCCACGCCAACGAAGCCCTGGACTACGTGGCCGGCGCCTGCATCTGCAACGATGTCTCCGAGCGGGACTGGCAGATGAACCGCGGGCCCACCTGGACCAAGGGCAAGAGCGCGCCGACCTTCGGGCCGCTGGGCCCCTGGCTCGTGACCCTCGACGAGATCGCCGACCTCAAGTCCCTCGCCATGACCCTCGACCTCAACGGCGAGCGGGTCCAGAACGGCTCGACGGCGACGATGATCTTCGACGTGCCGCAGATCGTCGCCTATTGCTCGCACTTCATGCTGCTGGAGCCCGGCGACGTCATCACCACCGGCACGCCCCCCGGCGTCGGCCTCGGCATGAAGCCGCCGCGCTACCTCAAGGAGGGCGACGAGATGGTGCTGCGGATCGAGGGCCTCGGTGAGCAGCGCCAGAAGGTCATCGCCTTCGACGCCTGGACGGCCAGGGCGGCGGCACGGGCCTGATCCGCCCCGGGACTTGATTTTTTCCGGCCAAGCCCTGCAAGGGGAACGCATGAGCGAAGCTGCCGTGACCCCCCGGGACGACATCCGCCACGACTGGACCGTCGAGGAGATCCGCGCGATCCACGACGGCCCGTTGCTCGATCTCGTCTTCCGGGCGGCGGCGATCCACCGCCGCTACAACGATCCCGCCGACATCCAGCGGGCCTCCCTCCTGTCGATCAAGACCGGCGGTTGCCCGGAGGATTGCGGCTACTGCTCGCAATCGGCACACCACAAGGAGACGGGGCTGCCCCGCCAGCGCCTGATGCCGGTGGAGACGGTGCTGAACGAGGCCGCCGCCGCCAAGGCCGCCGGCGCGACCCGCTTCTGCATGGGCGCCGCGTGGCGCCAGCCGAAGGACGGGCCGGAATTCGATGCCGTGCTCTCCATGGTGCGGGGCGTCCGGGGCATGGGCATGGAGGCCTGCGTCACCCTCGGGATGCTGACCGCCAGCCAAGCCGAGCGCCTCGCCGATGCGGGGCTCACCGCCTACAACCACAACCTCGATACCGGCCCGGACTATTACGACAAGGTGGTCTCCACCCGGACCTACGAGGACCGGCTTCAGACCCTGGACCGGGTGCGCGCCGCCGGGATCGGCGTGTGCTGCGGCGGCATCATCGGGCTGGGCGAGGGGGTTCAGGACCGGGCGGCGATGCTGCACGTGCTGGCCAACCACGCGCCGCACCCCGAAAGCGTGCCGATCAACGCCCTGGCCCCCGTGCCCGGCACGCCGCTCGGCGACCGGGCCGCGCCGGTCGATCCCTTCGAGATGGTGCGCATGTGCGCCACCGCCCGCATCGTGATGCCCCGCTCCCGGGTGCGTCTCAGCGCCGGCCGCCGGGCCCTCAGCCGCGAGGCGCAGACCCTGTGCTTCCTCGCCGGGGCGAACTCGATCTTCTACGGGGAGCGCCTGCTCACCACGGCCAACGCCGAGGAGGATGCCGACGCGGCCCTGCTGGCCGAACTCGGCATCCGGGTCGCCGAGCCGGTGCTCGCCGCGGCGGAGTAGCGGCGCCGGGGCGCCCGCCTACTGCGTGATCCGCGCGACCCGCAGGGCCTGATCGAACATCGCGCTCAGGGAGGCGGTGATGTCGGCGGGGGTGTTGGCGGTGTAGAAGTAGCCGGTGGAGGCACAGGCCTTCAACGGGGTGGAGAGCGTCGGGCTGAGCGCGTTCACCCGATTGTTCTCCCAGGCGATGCCGCCGCTGTTGTTGACGAACGTGATCGGGTTGTAGGGAATATACAGGATCGAGATCGTGGCCCCGGCGTTCTTCAGCGCCGTGCAGGTGCTCGGATCGATCTGCGCCGGCTGCGAGCCGTCCCACCAGGCACTGCCGTACCCGAGAAACTTCGACGGGTTGCCCGGATAGGCGTATTTCCCGGCCACCGACGTGGAGAAGTGCTGGCTGTTCTGCATCCCGTCCGTGATCAGGAAGATGAAGGGCTTCGGCTTGGATGAGCTCGAGCCGTCGCCGTAATTCTGCACCGTCGTCTGCATCTGGGCCATCGCCACCTCGAAATGGGTGCCGCCGCTGCCGATCCCCGTGGTGGGATCGAGGAGGGCGTTGAGCTGGGTGACGCCGGTATCGAGGAGGGTGGTGAAGGCCAGGGGCCAGGGCAGGATGCACTGGGCCGCGAGGTTCGGCACCGCCATGGTGCCGCTGAGGGCCGACAGGGTCCCGAGTTGGTTGATGAACGGATAGAGGCCGACCCGGTACTGGTTCGGCACGGCGGGGGACGACGCCCGCTGGATCAGGGCGCACACCGCCGTGTTCACGGCATCCGAGCGGAGCTGGATCTTGCCCGCCGCCTGGGTCCAGCCGTTGTAGCCGGGGAAGTGGCAGGCGAACTGGCACCCCTGCTGGTAGTCCGACCACATGTCGGTGTTGATGGCGGCGAGTTGGGTCATGCCCGCCGCCGTGGCGGGCAGGCCCATCGACCCGGACACGTCCACCATCAGGTAGAAGTCGAGGTAGCTCGGCAGGTCGGTGGAGGCGGTGACGGTGTTGGTCAGCGTGGTGGTCGGCGAACGGAAGATCTTGCCGAAGTTGTTCTGGACCGTCGCGGTGTAGGTCACGCTGGAATTCAGGGTCTGGCCCGCGCGCGTCACCGCCGGCGTCCCGAGGGTGACGGTGGTGTAGGCCACCTTCCCGGCATTGACGGTGAAGGCGTTGATCGCCTGGTTCGCACCGGCCGCCAGACCGTTCTGCGTGGCGTTCGCCTGGCCGGAATTGGCGCCGATATACGCCTTGGCCGTCACGACGGCGGCCAAGGCGGCGGCGTCGGCCGCGTTGTTGAGCTTGGCCTTGGCCGTGGTCGCGACGCCGTAATCCACCGAGAGGCCGACGATCCCGATGAGCGGGATCACCGCCAGGCCGAACAGGATATTGATGCTGCCGCCCCGGGCATGGCGGAGCGCCGCCCCCCGGGCGGCGAGGCGGCGGGCGCGGGTCAGTAACCGGGACATTTGCTGGCGATCCCGTCGTTGCCGGTGGTGTCGTAGGAGATCAGGCTGGCGTAGCGCGGCTGCACGTAGGCGGTGCGCGCGATCCGCAGCGGAGGCAGGACCTTCGCCGCGAAGGTCGGGGTGAAGGTGAACACCACATCGATCACGATGAGCGAGGCCGGGCCGTAGACCGACCGGGGCAGGGTGGCCCGGTTCGGGGCGGCGGTGTTCGAGGCCGGAAGCTGCGGGGTGACGCAGGGGCGGTAGTTCGCGCCCCCGGGCTGGG
Source organism: Beijerinckiaceae bacterium (assembly GCA_022702015.1). GTDB lineage: Bacteria > Pseudomonadota > Alphaproteobacteria > Rhizobiales > Beijerinckiaceae > Methylobacterium. Next base: position 10,442 of record JAKONI010000088.1, read on the forward strand.
ACGTCCCGGTGCTCGTCCAGACGACGGTCGCGAGGTAGCAGGCGCTCTGGTCGGTGGGATCGTTGCAGGTGGCTGTGGTGGGGGTGAAGGCGATGCCGGCGAAGTTGATCGAGATGTCGGTGTACCAGGCGATGCCCTGCCGCCTCGCGTCGGTCATCAGGTAGGGGAAGATCACCAGGGTGGCGTCGTAGCTGAAATGCAAGTCGGTGGTGTTGACCGTCGCCGTCGTGGAGTTGGCCGGCGGGGTCGCCTGCGAGATCATCTGGCTGATCGAGCGCGCCACCTGCCCGACCTTGCGGCTGGCGTTGACGTAGAGCACCACTTGGCTCCCCGCGATCAGCAGCGCCGCCAGCACCGGCAGGACGAGGGCGAACTCGATGGCCGCCATCGCCCCCTCGGCGGCGGCGAAGCGGTGCAGGGGACCCGTCCGCGCCCGCGCCATCAGAACAGCTCGTTCCGGAAGGCCGCCGTGGCGATGGCGAGGTAGGCGGGCTTGCCGTTGAAGGTCGCGCCGCCGCTCAGCATCGAGGCGAAGCCCGAGGGCAGGAAGGTGATCGGGTAGATTACCTGGAGATACTGGTACTGGCCCCGCGTGCCGAGGGTGAACTGGCCCGATCCGGGGGTCAGGGTGGGTAGCGCGAGCCCGCTCACGTCCGGCTTGACGTAGGTGTAGTAGCCGGCGGGCTGCGTGGCCTGGGGCACGACGTACAGGTTGATCACGAGGTTGCCGCACTGGATGCCGGGGGGCAGCCGGTTGCACACACTCTGCGTGAAGGTCCCGAGGGTGGCGGAATTCGATTGCGCCGTGCCGGTGAGGATGTCCCGGGCGGCGGCGGTCGTCGCGTAATCGACCACCTCGCCGATATAAAAGATCAATCCGGCCACCATGACGAACAGCATCGTCATGATGAAGGCGGACCCCACCAGGGCGAACTCCACCGCAGCGGCGCCCCTCCGATCCCCAATGAAATGTCCACGACACAGCATGGGGCATTTTTGGAATCGAGATCTTAATTGGCGCCTAATCGCATTGCGATGAATTGCATGCAGCCGCCAGATATGACGGGGAAACTGTCAAGTCATCAGCCAACCGCGCCGAGTATCGGGATGGGGCTCAGTTGCCGTAGCTTTGAACGAGGGAACCGGCCACCAGCGTCCAACCATCCACGAGGACGAAGAAGATCAACTTGAACGGCAGTGCGACGGTGGCCGGCGGCACCATCATCATGCCCACCGCCATGAGTACCGAGGCCACCACGAGGTCGATGATCAGGAAGGGGATGAACAGGAGGAAGCCGATCTCGAAGGCCCGGCGCAGTTCCGAGATCATGAAGGCGGGGGTGACGATCTCCAGCCCCACCTGCTCCGGCCCCTGGGGCGTGGGCACCTTGGCGAGATCGAGGAACAGCTTCAGGTCCTTCTCCCGCACGTTCTTGAGCATGAAGGTCTTGAACGGGGCCGAGGCGCGCTCGAAGGCCTGGCCTTGCGTGATCCGCCCGGCGACGAGAGGTTCGATGCCGGCGGTGTAGGCCTCGCGGCCCGTGGGGGCCATGACGAAGGCCGTGAGGAACAGGGAGAGGCTGACGATCACCGCCGTGGGCGGGGCGGTCTGGGTGCCCAGCGCCGAACGCAGGATCGACAGCACCACCACGATCCGGGTGAAGGCGGTGGCCATCACCAGCACCGAGGGCGCCACCGCCAGGACGGTGATGAGCGCCACGAGTTGCAGCGCCCGCTCCGTCGTGCCGCCGGAGCCGAGATCGACGGTGACGCTCTGGGCCCAGGCCGGCCCCGCCAGCAGTAGTGGACACAGGGCGGAGGCGAGGGCCGCGATCCAGGGGGTGCGCGGACGGGTCATGGCGGGCTCGCGGCGGGGCCGAGGGCGGAGCGCCGCGCCTCCAGGTTCTGCCAGACCACCAGGGCGGGGAGCCCGAGGACCACGTCCGGCACGCGCTTGGCCAGCGACAGGGCGAGCGCCGTGCCGCCATCGATGCCGAACAGGCCGCAGAGCAGCACGAAGCCCCCCTCCTGCACCCCCAGGCCGCTCGGCACGAGGAAGGCGGCGGCCTTGATCGCCTGGCCGAGGGCCTCGATCACCACCACCTCGGTCAGCCCCACCGGGACGTCGCCGATGCAGGCGAGGACGATGGCGACCTCCGCCACACCGAACAGCCACGCCAGGGCGTGCAGGGCGACCGACTGGGCGAGGTGCCCCCGCCGGGCCCGCCCCCACACCGCGTCGAGGGCGCCCTGCACCATCGGCCGGGGCTCCGGCCGGGGCTCGGCCTCGCGCACGAAGCGGCGGCCGAGGGCGGCCACCTTCTCCTCCAGCACCCGCACCAAGCCCGTGCGCTGGAGGGCGAAGAACCCGGCGAGCAGCAGGCTCGCGACGATCAGGGTCCGCCCCGTCCACCGGGACAGTTCGGCGGCGGCGGCCCCCTCCACCTGCCCCAGGAGGAGGGCGCCGATCCCGGCGAACAGGGCCAGCGTCGCCACCTGAATGAGCATGTCGGCGAGCACCGAGGCCGCCGCCAGGGCGCCGGGCACACCCCAGAAGGTCAGGAGCCGCGCCCCGAGCACGTCCCCCCCCACCGAGGCCACCGGCAGGAGGACGTTGATGCCCTCCCGCACGAACCGCAGGATGAAGCAGGCCGAGGCGGGCGCGGGGCTCAAGCCTTCGAGGAGGCGCGCCCAGGCGAGGCCGCAGGCCAGCACCGCCGCCACCCGCATCAGCACGATGCCGCACAGCCCCAGGAACCCGATCCGCCCGAAGGCGCTGGCCACGGCGGCGAGGTCGTTCGTCGCCACGAGCCACCCGGCGAGGCAGAGCCCCACCAGCGTCCCCACCAGGGGAAGGCGCCGCAGCACCGCACGCCCGAGCCGGGCCCGGCGCGACCGGGCGTGGGTCGTCACGCGCGCGGCTCCCGGACGGAGCGGAACGGGGGATGCTGGGATGCGATAGCCAAGGCCTGCCCGTCCTCGGTCGTGTGGGTCAGGGGGAGCCGGGCGGGTCCTCGCCCGGCCCGGTTGGATCGAGGGGAGCCGCTAGTCCGGCATTGGGGCCGAATTCGGGGAGGAGGGCCGCCCGGGCCCCGGCGACCCCCGCCCCCGGATCGAGCAGCAGGACCCGGCCCGCCGCGAGGCTCGCCCCGGTGGCCACCGCCACGGACCGCTTCGGGCAGGGACCGAGGCAGCCGGACTCGAGAATGCGCAGCTTGCGCCGCTTCCCCCCCTTCCCGGGGGCGGAGGCGGGGCCGAGGTCGCGGTAGGCGTCCCGCAGGAGGTTGCGGACCTCCTTCGGGCGCAGGCCCTGCCGCTTGGCGCATTTGGCGCAGACCACGGCGAGGCCGCCGATCCTGGTCTTGGCCGTCGCGGTCTTAACCGGCGAAATCGGGCCGGGAGCGGGGCCGTTCGGTCGGGGAGATGTCATCATCGGGGGCCCTGTCGCGCGGGTTGTAGGCGCCCGCCACTGCACGTGCAACGCCGGGGGGATGCCTTAAAAAGGGCCGAAAAGAACGGGATCTCCGATGACGCGCACGGGCCGTCCTCGGCCGGTTTCCGTCGAGGCGGAGCCGGCGCAGATCAGGAACAGCGAGCGGATGAGCTTGGACGACGTCAAGGAGGGCACGCGCGAGTCGGAACTCGTGACGTTCGTCCAGCCGGCGATGCCGGAACTGCGCCGAGACGCCGAGACGATCCGCCCGATCCCCGAGAAGCGCGGGGCGCTGGCGCGGATCCGCTCGGCCGGCGCGCAGATCGACTGGCGGCGCCTGCCCGGCCTGCGCCCGGCCCCGGTGGACGAGGACCGGAGCTATGCCGGCCACCTGATACGGCGGATCAGCCTGTTCGTCCTGCTCCCCACGGCGGTGGTGGCCCTCTACCTCGTCGGCTTCGCCTCGGACCAGTACACCGCCAGCGCGCAGTTCGCGGTGCGCGGCAACGTCGAGCCGATGGAGAACGTCACGCTCGGCCAGTTCACCGGGCTGATCCAGAAGCACAACAGCCAGGACAGCTACATCATCCGGGACTACATCCAGAGTCAGTCGCTGGTCTCCGACCTGGAGAAGAACCTGCACCTCTCCGCGATGTTCTCCCGGCCGGAGGCGGATTTCTGGGCCCGGTTCGACACGGGCGAGCCGATCGAGGAGCTGACCAAGTACTGGAACAAGCACGTCTCGGCGGACATCGACGCCATCTCCGGCGTGATCCGCCTGTCGGTGCGCGCCTTCACCCCGGAGGATGCGCTCACCATCGCCCGCGAGGTGGTGACCCGCTCCGAGGTGCTGATCAATACCATCTCACGCCGGGCCCAGGCCGACATGGTCGCCCAGGCGCAGGCGGACGCCACGGTGGCGCAGGAGCGGCTGCGCAAGTCCCACCTCGCCCTCCAGGCGTTCCGCAACCGCTGGGGCCTGATCGACCCGATCAAGTCCGCCGAGGGGACGATGACGACCCTCATGGCGCTGCGCAAGGACAAGCTGAAGGCCGAGAACGACCTTCAGGTCCTGCGCGGCTCCAACCTCGACGAGCGGTCCCGCTCGATCCAGACCCTGGCGGCGCAGGTCGCCTCCCTCGACCAGCAGATGAAGGCCCTGCAGGACGAGATGACCAACGGCGGCGGCGACGAGGGCCAGCAGAACCTGACCGAGGCGCTGCTCGCCTACGAGGGCCTGCTCGTGGAGCGGACGATCGCCGAGAAGCTCGAGGAATCCGCCCACATCATGTACGACAGGTCGCGGATTTCCGCCGCCAAGCAGCACATCTTCCTGGCGACATTCGAGCAGCCCGTCCTGCCGACGGAATCGCTCTATCCCGAGCGGGGCCGCTCCATCCTGGTGACGCTGTTCTGCTTCCTGGTGATCTGGAGTTCGGTCAGCCTTCTGAAGGCCGGCATCCGGGACCAGCGGAGCTAAGGCCCCCCGGATTCCCCTTCGCCGCAACCTCCCCTAGAAGGCGGGAATCGCCTGCGGCCTCCCCGGTTCTAGTCCACCCCCATGTCGGATTTCTCCGCCCTCATCGCCAAGGCCATCAACCCCACCATGGCGCGGGAGGAGCGGGACGCGGTCTATGCGGTGGTTCGCGATGCCGTCCTGCGGTTGCAGGAGCGGGACGGGCTCGCCACCGACGACCCGAGGGCGGCCCTGCGCCGCCACCTCGTGGAGGAAACGATCCGGGACATCGAGGGCGACATCGCCCGCTACGAGGCCCTGCGCAAGCTCGACGCGGCCTTCGCCGCACAATCCGAGACGCACCGGGCCGAAGGCACCGGCCGGCGTTAGGGGCTCCCCCCTATGCGGGGATCGCGGTCACAATCCTCCTCTCGCCCTCATGCCGAGGGCCTGACGGGGAAGTCCCCTCATCCCGCCCTCGGCCGCATCCTGAGGTGCCCGCCCCGGCGGCCTCGAAGGAGGCCTCCGGAACCCTCCGCGCTCCCTCGCGCCCTCCTTCGGAGCGGCGATCGCCCCGGGGAAGGAGGGGACCCGGAGCGGCTCGCGGAAATCCGCGAGGCTACCCGATCGCCGCGCTCACCCGGGCGCCGCCGGGCTCGGCCACCTCCAGGCCCGAGGCCACGTATTCGTTGAGCTTGTTGCGCAGGGTGCGGATCGAGATCCCGAGGATCTTGGCCGCATGGGTACGGTTGCCGAGGCAATGGTCCAGCGTGTCGAGGATCAGGTCGCACTCGACCGAGGCCACCGTCCGCCCGACGAGCCCCCGCGTCACCGCCTCGGCGGCCTGGGCCGCCCGCGCCGCCGGCCCTTCCGGGGCCAGGGTCTCGCCGTCCGGGCTGAGGAGCGCCTCCGGGCCGATCTCCGGGCCGCTCGCCAGCAGCACCGCCCGGTGGAGGGTGTTCTCCAGTTCGCGGACGTTGCCGCGCCAGGGGTTCTTCAGCATCAGCGCCTGCGCCTCCGCCGAGAGCGGCCGGGCGGGGAGCCCGTTGGACTCGGCGTAGCGCCGGGCGAAATGCCCCGCGAGTTCGAGGATGTCGGCCGGGCGCTCCCGCAGGGGCGGCAGGCGCAGGGAGACGACGTTCAGCCGGTAGAGCAGATCCTCCCGGAAGGTGCCCTTGCGGACCTCCTCGGCGAGGTTGCGGTTCGAGGTCGCCAGCACGCGGATGTCGACCCGGACGGGGGCGGTGCCGCCGACCCGGTCGATCACCCGCTCCTGAAGGGCCCGCAGCAGCTTGGCCTGGAGCCGCACGTCCATCTCGGAGATCTCATCGAGGAGCAGGGTGCCCCCATGGGCCTCCTCGAAACGGCCGATCCGCCGGGCGACGGCACCGGTGAAGGCCCCCTTCTCGTGGCCGAACAGTTCGGATTCGAGCAGCGCCTCGGGGATCGCGGCGCAGTTCACGCAGACGAAGGGCTTGGCCGCCCGGTTCGACTTGGCGTGCAGGTGGCGGGCGAGCACCTCCTTGCCGGTGCCGCTCTCGCCGGTGATGAGCACCGAGGCCTCGGCGCGGGCGACCTGGTCGGCGAGCTTCACCACCCGCTCCATCGCCGGATCGCGCCAGACGAAGGGGCTGCGGTCGGCGGCGACCGCCTCCAGCACGGCGGCGATCAGTTCGGGATCGGGGGGCAGCGGGATGTACTCGCGCGCGCCGGCCCGGATGGCGGCGACGGCGGCGCTGGCATCGCTGGAGACCCCGCAGGCCACCACCGGCGTGCGGATGCGCTCGGCCTCCAGGGCCGCGACCAAGCCCGCGATCGGCTGGCCGACATCGACCATGATGAGGTCGGCGCCCTTGGCCCGCAGGACGTTGAGCCCCTGGGGCACACCGTCCGCCTGCGTCACCGAGGCCCCCCGGGACATGGCGATCTTCGAGGCGGTGATCAGCTCGCCGTTGAGCCGCCCGATCATCAGCAGCCGCATGGGCATGGTCCTCTCACACGGTCAAAACAGGGGATCCCAAAGGACGAGTCCTTTGGTGGGGTCCGGGGGCGAGGCCCCTGGGAATGCAGGGCGCCGCCCTACACCCGCCAGAGGGCATAGCCCTCTGGACACCCCGAACTCATTCGCCCTTGACGATCTCGGTCATGGTCACGCCGAGGCGATCCTCGACGAGGACCACCTCGCCCCGGGCGACCAGGCGGTTATTGACGTAGACATCGATGGCCTCGCCGACCTTGCGGTCGAGTTCCAGCACCGTGCCGGGGCCGAGGCGCAGCAGGTCGCCGATAGGCATCCGCGCGGCGCCGAGCACCGCCGAGACCATCACCGGCACGTCGAAGACCTGTTCCAGGTCGGCGGCGGTCTTGGGCGAGGTCGGCGCGTCGCGGATCGAGCCCGGCGCGAAGTCGCCGTCGCCGTCGCCGAGTTGGGGGAGGCTGAAGTCGTCGGACATGGTCATCGCACGTCACTCCTGGGAAGGGAGGCCGAGGGCCTGCGCAACGGCGGCCTCGATGCGGGCGCGCTCGCGCACCACCCCGCCGTCGGCCCATTCGATCCGGGCATCGCCCGGGGCGGTCTCGGGGTCGCCCAGCACCACGAGGCGGCCCTCGTAGCCGCGCTCCCGGGCGAGCCGCTTCACCAGTGCCTCGGCCTCGTCCACGAGGCCGTCATGGACCCGCACGACGAGATGAGGCACCCCGCGCAAATGCTGGAGCGCCGCCCGGGCCGCCTCGGCGATCCCGGCCAGCGGCTGGGCGTCGAGGGCCTCCCCCGCGATCTTGCGGGCGATGAGTTGGGCGACCTCGGCGGCCTGGGCCTCGCGCTCGGCCTCGCGGGCGTCGGCGGCGGCCAGCAGCCCGGCGGCAGCCAGCGCCAGCCGGGTCATCGCGTCGGCGAGCCGGCCCTGCACCTGCGCCTCGGCCTGGAGGCGCCCCTCTTGCAAGCCGCGGGCGTGGGCGGCCTGCTCGGACCGCGCGGCCTCCTCGGCGACGCGCCGCGCCTCGGCGCTCGGCCGGGGCTTGCGGAAATCCGTATCGAACAGGAACGGCGTGGTGCGGCCGGCGGTGCTCAATAGACCAGCTCCTCCTCGGCGCTGTTCTTGGCGATCATGATCTCGCCCTTCTCGGCGAGGTCCTTGGCGGTCTCGGTCATCTTGGCCTGCGCCTCGTCCACCTCCTTGAGGCGCACGGGGCCGAGGGCCTGCATCTCGTCGGTGAGGTTCTTGGCGGCGCGGGTGGACATCTGCGCCATGAAGAAGGCCCGCGTGCGCTCGTTGGCGCCCTTGAGGGCCCGGCACAGGGTGTCGTTATCGATGGTGCGCATGAGCGTCTGGACGCTGCCCGGATCGAGCTTCAGCAGGTCCTCGAAGGTGAACATCAGCTCGCGGATGCGCTTGGCCGAGCCCCGGTTGGCCTGGTCCAGGGCCGCCAGGAAGCGCCCCTCGGTCTGCCGGTCGAAGGCGTTGAACACGTCGGCCATCATCTCGTGGGCGTCCCGACGCTGGGTCTGGGCGATGGTGGAGACGAACTCGACGCGCAGCGTCTCCTCGATGTGGCGCAGGGCCTCCTTCTGCACGGTCTCCATCCGCAGCATCCGGTTGAGCACGTCGATGGCGAAATCCTCGGGGAGGATGGTGAGCACCTTGGCGGCGTAGTCCGCCCGCACCCGCGACAGCACCACCGCCACGGTCTGCGGGTACTCGTTGCGTAGGAACGAGGCGAGGATCTCGGGATCCACCTGGGCGATGGAGGCCCAGACCCGCTTGCCGGACGCCCCCTTGATCTCCGCCATGATCAGCGAGACCTGCTCGGAGGGGAAGATCTTGAGGAGCAGCGCCTCGGTGCGCTCGAAATTGGCCGAGATGCCGCCGCTGTTGCCGAGCTTGGTGACGAACTCGATGATGAGCTTCTCCACGGTCGGCGCCTCCAGGGCGCCGAGCTGCACCATGGCGTGGCTGACCTTCTTGACCTCCTCCTCCTCCAGCGCCTGCCAGATCGGCGCGCCCTCGGCCTCGCCGAGCATCAGGAGCAGGGCCGCCGCCCGCTGCGGCCCGGGCAGGGACGCGAGGGACCCGGCGCTGCCGCCCGTTGCCAGATCCTGAATGCCACTTCCAGCCGCCATCGTCCGCCCCCGCGCTCCCGCCTACTCTTCCTGGATCCAGGCGCGCAGCACCTCGACCGTCTCGGCCGGGCTCGCCCGCACCATGTCGATCACCCGCTGCACCGTCTCGGCCTGCACCTGACCGTTGATCTTCGCGAATTCCATCAGCTTGGCGGTGGGGTTGTTGGGATCCACCGTGATCCCCCCGCCGCCGGGTCCGGTGAGGGTGATCGTCGTCCCGGCGGGGAGGATGTCCCCGACGGTCTTGCCCCCGAGGACCTTGCCCCCGCCCGCCTCGTCCACCGGCGCCAGCACCTGCTTCACCAGGGGCCGCACCACCGTCATGAGGACGATGAGGGTGAGCAGCGCCAGCACGCCGAGCTCGCCCATGCGCATCACGTCCTCCTTGGAGGGGGACAGGAGGGATTGGATCAGCCCCGGCTCGTCGAATTGCTGCGGCCCGGCCGGGCTCTCGGCGAAGCGCAGGTTCACCACCTCGATCTGGTCGCCCCGGCCCTTGTCGAAGCCGACGGCGCTGCGCACCAGCGCGGCGATCCGCTCGATCTCGGCGGGCTGGCGCGGGCTGTAGGCCGGCTTGCCGTCCGCCCCGGGGGCGTAGACCCCATCGACCACCACCGCCACGGAGAGCCGCTTGATCCGGCCGCCCTCGGCGACCTCGGTCTTGGTGACCTTGGAGATCTCGTAGTTGGTGGTCTCCTCGTTCTTGTTGACCGAATCCTTCTGGCCGGGGGCCTTGTCGTTGCCGGAGGCGCCCGGCAGCTCGTTGCCCACCGTGGTCTGACCCTCGGCGGTGCCGGTGAGGGAGGCCTCGGTGCGGGTCTGGCTGGAGCGGACCACCCGGCTCTCGGGATCGAAGGTCTCCGAGCGGCTCTCCACCCGCTTCATGTCGAGCTCGGCGTTGACCTGCACCCGCGCCCGGCCGGGGCCGACGATGCCGGCCACCACGTCCTCCACCTGGGAGCGCAGGCGCCTCTCCAGGCCGACCTGCCGGTCCTCCATGGCGGCGGCGCCCTCCTGGTCCTCGCTCTTGGCGCCGTCGGCCAGCAGCCGCCCGCGCTCATCGACGATGGAGACCCGGTCCGGCCGCAGCCCCTCCACCGCCGAGGCGGCGAGGTGGCGGATCGCCCGGACCTGGCCCGGATCGAGATCGCCCGTGAGCTTCAGGACGATGGCCGCCGAGGGCGTCTCCCGGTCGCGCTCGAACAGCCGCCGCTCCGGCAGGACGAGGTGGACGCGGGCCGCCTGGACCCGGCCGATGGCGCGGATCGAACGGGCGAGTTCCCCCTCCAGCGCCCGCAGGTGGTTCACGTTCTGCACGAAGTTGGTGGACGAGAACGCATCGCCCTTGTCGAAGATCTCGTAGCCGACGCCCGCCTGGACCGGCAGGCCCTTGCCCGCGAGGTCCATCCGCAGCTTGGCGAGGTCGCCCCGGGGCGCCAGGATCGTCTGGCCGGTATCGCCCTTCGTCTCGTAGCGCAGGCCCCTCGCATCGAGCTCGCGGACCACGGCGGCCGAATCCTGCATCGACAGGTCGGAGAACAGCACTCCCATATCCGGCCGCGACACGCGCAGGATGAGGAAGGCGAAGAAACCGATGAGGGTCAGCGTCACCGCCGCCATCGCGGCGAGCCGGGCCGGGCCGAGCTTCGTGACGAGATCGAGGATCGGCTTCACGGGTGGGACGCTCGGAACGCAGGCGGAGCCGGGGGATGGGCCGCTCGGCAGAAATTGCCTGGGTTGTGGTTAGCGAGCCGTTAATGACACCACTTCTAATAGCGGTCCGCGAACGCAAAAGCCGCGCCCGGTGGTCCCGGTGCGCGGCGTGTCGATGGGCTCACCCGTCGGAGCGGGGGAGCGTCAATGCCGGTAATGCTGGATGCGGGTGGTCCGCAGGCCGGCCAGCCCGTGCTGGTCGATGGAGAACTGCCAGCTGAGGAATTCCTCGGTGGTCAGCGTGTAGCGCTTGCACGCCTCCTCCAGGCTGAGAAGGCCGCCGCGCACCGCGGCCACGACCTCGGCCTTGCGCCGGATCACCCAGCGACGGGTGCTCGGGGGCGGAAGGTCCGCGATCGTCAGGGGGCTGCCGTCGGGCCCGATCACGTACTTCACTCTCGGGCGGCTCGGTTCGGTCATGATACGCTCTACACTCGACTGACCTGTCGAGCATTGAAGGTACTTGTGCCCGCTTAAGAGATGTTGAAGCGAGTCACTCGGATGTGATTCGTTAAGTGCCACTTGTGGACAACCCGATGGTCTGGACGCTGGACAGCGGCACGCGCTGCGAACCGATCACCAGCACCGGCGACGTTCCGCTGAGATCGACCTCGTCGACCGTGCCCGTGAGGCTCGTATCGACCGAAACGCTCGAGCCGGTGGCATCCGTGGCCGCCACCTTGATCGAGTAGTTCCCGTCGGGCGCGGTCAGGCCGGCCGAGGTCTTGCCGTTCCACGTGTAGGTCTGGCTGCCGGCATTGAGCGCGGTGGTCTGCGTGGCCACGACGTTGCTCTTCGAGTCCAGGACCGTGATCACCGCCTTCGAGGCGGCCCGGGCCGGGTTCAGCGTCCAGGAGGCGGAGCCGCCGGACAGCTGCGAGGCGCTGCCGTCGGCCGACACGGTCTTCCCGATGTAGCTCGTGGCCGAGGCCGAGCTCGCCGATTGCGAGGCGCTCAGGATGCTGTCGAGGCGGTCGTTGGTCTTGAGCTGCTGCTCGACGCCGGCGAACTGCACCAGCTGCTGCGTGAACTGGTTGGTGTCCATCGGGTCGAG
>JAKONI010000089.1 GCA_022702015.1 Beijerinckiaceae bacterium
GGTGCGGCGGAGCCGCCTCGAAGGAGGGCTCCAGGGATCGCGGCGCCACCGGGAGCCCTCCTTCGAGGCCCGGCAAGCCGGGCGCCTCAGGATGAGGGCGAGGAATGTCTCGCCGCAACGGTCCCCCCTCGGCGGCGAGGCGAGGCTCTCACCCCTCCACGATCCCGGCCGTGCGCAGATGCGTCGGCCGGGCCGTCCGGGGACCGCCCGAGGCGGCGAGCCGGCAATCGTGGATCGTCGCCCGGGCGGTGTCGATGGCGATGGCCACCGCCGACATCGTGCGGCTGTCGGGCTCCTTCTCCCGGGCGTAGCGCACCACGTCGGCGGCCAAGCCATCGACCTCGATCGTCAGCGCCTCGATCGCCGCCGGGTCGGTGAGGGAGCGGGCCTGCCCCGTGATCTCCAGAAGCCGGTCCATCACGTCATCGATCCGCTCCCGGCGCAGGCTCGCGAGGCGCTGCCGCACCCAGGCGAGGACCGAGACGAGGCCACCGAGCAAGGCGCCGAACAGGTAGAGCGTGTCGCCGTAGCGCTCGACGAAGCTGTGCTGCTCGCGCTCGAAATAGTCGATGGCGCCGGGGTGGATCGGGATGCGGGCGCTGGTGGCGGCCACCGTGGTCTCGTAGGCGGGGGCGAGGACGTACTCGGCGGCATCGGTCTGCTGGGCGGCCGCCGTGCGCTTCTCGAAGATTTGCTGCGTGAAGTCCGCCGCGATGGGGCGGCTGAGCGAGGCGCGGGCCATGAGGCGGTAGGAGGCGCCCACCGTCTTCACGTCGTCGGCGGGCAGCTTCGGCCGCCCGGAGAACAGGCCGCCGGGGATCGTCACCGCCTGGAGCTTCGGGAACCGCTCGATGATCGCGTCATCGTCCTCGACGGCGACGAACTCGATCTTGCCGTCCTTGGCCACGGAGCGCACCGCGCCCACGAGGGCCAGCGCCTTCGGCGCGGAGGGGGCGATGATGCTGAGGAAGGCGTCGATCCGCTTTTCCTTGAGGGCGTTGGCCACCCCGTCCTGATCGACGGGGACCAGGAGAACGGAGCCTCCCCCCACGGGGCCGGTATGCTGCGCCGTCTCCAGGGTGAGGCCGTGATAGGCCAGCAGGTTCTTCAGGAGCCAGTAATCGGCCTCCTTCTGGGCGCCGATCCCGAGCCGCTTGCCGCCGAGCTTGGCGAAGGACTTGATGCCCGCCTGTTCCGGCGACACCACCATCATCGCCTGATCGCGCAGGATCGCCAGCGTCAGCCCGTTCGTCGGCAGCAGCACGTCGGGGCGCACCACGGCGAGGTCGGCCCGGCCGTCCTGAAGGGCGGCGGCGCTCTCCCGCACGTCGTCGAAGGAGAGGATCTTGAGGCGGATGCCGGCGTGGTCCGCGTCGAGGGCGTCGGCATAGGCGCGGATCAGGCCCGGCTCGGTCCCGTCCCGGGGGGCCACGGCGATGGTCAGCACCGTCGGCTGGAGCAGGTACCACGCCACCGCGCCGCCGGCGCAGAGGAGCAGCGCCGAAGCGAGAATCAGGACCTCCCGGCGCATGACGAAGGCGGTGAGGGAGGTCATGGAAGGGGCCGTCCTGCGGTCGTTCGCGGGCCCAACGCGCATCGCCCCGTTCGGTGCCGGGCGGGGACGGGGGTCAGGTCTACTCGGCCGCCGGCAGGCGCAGGGCCATGAGCTGGGAGGAACGGCGGCGCTCGCCGGCTTCCGGGGTAGGGCTACCGATCCGCCGCCGGGCATCGCCCACCGCCTCGTGGACCCCGTCCACCGCCAGGATGAGGGCGCTGACGGTGCGCATGTCGATGGAGCGCTCGCGGGTATGCGCCACCACGTCGGCGATGAGGTCGTCGATCTCCAGCACGATGCGGTCGAGTTCGGCCGGCGTCGTGGCGGCGCGGACCTCCCGGAGGATGTCGAGCAGCCGGTCGAGGACGATGTCCACCCGCTCCCTGCGCTTGCGCGCGAGGCGTTGCCCGAGCCACGCGAAGCCGGAGCCGATGGTGCCGCCGAAGAAGGCGACAAGGTAGATGTAGTCCTCGTACCGGTCGAGGAAGGTCTGCTGCTCGCGCTCGAAATAGTCGACGGCGCCGGGGTGGTTGGGGAGCCGGGCCGAGGTCGCCGCCACCGTGGTGTCGAAGTCCGGGGCCTTCATCAGCTTGGCGATGGGGGCCGCCGCCGCGAGGCGGGAGCGCCACTCGAACAGGTGCTGCGTCGCCGAGGCCACGGCCACCCGGCTCACCGTGCCCCGGGCCATCAGCCGGTAGGAGGCGCCCACCGTGCGAATCTCCTCCTCGGGGCGCTTCGGCCGCCCGCCGAAGGTCCCGGCCGGGATCGTCACCGCTTGCAATTCGGGGAACCGCTGGAGGATCGCGTCGCCGTCCGGCACCGCGACGAAGCCGATCTTCCGCTCGGGGGAGCCGGCCTCCACCGCCCGCACGACGTTGCCGGCGATCTTGGAACTGGGGCTGGCGATCACCGCGACGGCATCGACGCGCTTCTCGGTGAGGGCCTGCGTGATCTCGGAGGCCTTCAGCGGCACCACGAGGACGTGGCCGGCGGCCGTCTCGGCGGTCTCGTCGTCCGAGGGGGCGTCGGGCACGAGGTCGTAGAAGGAGAGGACGTTGGCGAGGAACGGCAGGTCCGCCCCGTGCCGCACCACGATGCCGAGGCGCTTGCGGGCGAGATCGGGGAAATCCTCGATCTCGTTCTGCTCCGGCCGGGCGACCACGAGGGCCTCGTCGTGCAGGATCGCCAGGGTCAGGCCGTTCTCGGGAAGGAACACGTCCGGGCGGACTACCGCGAGGTCGGCCTTGCTGCGCTGGAGCGCCATGCCGCTGTCGCGGACATCCTCATAGCGGACGACCCGGAGGCGCACGTCCTCCCGGCCCCGGTCGAGGGCGGCGGCATAGGCCTCGATCAGGCCCGCCTCCGGCCCGTCCTGGGGGCCGACGGCGACGGTGAGGGTGGTGGGCCGCGACAGGTAGACGACCGCGCCCGCGAGCGCAGTGAGGCCCAACGCCAGGAGGACGAGGAGCCACTCCCGGCGCATCAGGACGGACGCAGCCGCCTGCAGCCTGCGCTGCAGCGTCCCCGGCACGGAATCAGGGTTCGGGACATGGCCCTGCCTGTCGCGTTGCGCGTGCTCCATGGGTCAGTCATGGAACGCAATCCTGTTCAGAACGTGAAGAACACGTGAGACACCGCTCCGTTGCATCGCCCGGTTCGGATGCACCTTCCTCCCCGGTCGCCCCGAAGCCGCCGCGCCCGGTGAGCGCCGCGTGGCTGGAGCGCGCCGCCCTCGATTATCTCCAGCGCTACAGCGCCTCCACGGAGATGCTGCGCCGGACGCTATCCCGGCGGGTGGAGAAGCGGGCGCGCGCCCGGGGCGAGGAGCCGGAGGCCTTCGCGGACATGGTGGAGGCCACCGTGGTCCGGGCGATCTCGGCCGGCTTGGTGGACGACACCCGGTTCGCGGAAGGCCGGCTCGCCGCCCTGCGCCGCCGGGGCTCGTCCCGCCGGGGCGCCACCGCCAAGCTCGCGGCCAAGGGCGTCCCACGGGATGTGGTCGCGGCGGTGATGGAAGCCGAGCGCGACGGGGAGACCGAGGTGGACAGCGAGGAGGCCGCCGCCTGGGCCTATGCCAAGCGCCGCCGCCTCGGGCCCTATCGCCCCCTGGACCGCCGCGCGGATTACCGCGAGCGTGACCTGGCGAGCCTCGCCCGGCAGGGTTTCCCCTACGGATTGGCCCGGCGGATCGTGGAGGCGGAGGAGATTCCGTAGCCGTCTCTGTTTTGCCGTCTCCGGCACTGTCGGGGGTGCGGCAATGCGGACCGGGAGCGGCCTTCCCGCGCCCTTGTTTCGCGGCATTTTGTGTTCATCTTCCGTTCCATGGAAGAGGTTCTTGCCAAGAAGCTGCGCATCCTGGCCGATGCCGCGAAGTACGACGCTTCCTGCTCCTCATCCGGGGCGCCGAAGCGTGCGGCGGGCAAG
Source organism: Beijerinckiaceae bacterium (assembly GCA_022702015.1). Taxonomy (GTDB): domain Bacteria; phylum Pseudomonadota; class Alphaproteobacteria; order Rhizobiales; family Beijerinckiaceae; genus Methylobacterium. Next base: position 3,980 of record JAKONI010000089.1, read on the forward strand.
GACGGGATCGGCTCCACCACCGGCGCCGGCATCTGCCATGCCTACACACCGGACGGGCGCTGTATCTCCCTGCTGAAGATCCTGCTGACCAACTGGTGCCTGTTCGACTGCGCCTATTGCGTCAACCGGCGCTCCTCGAATGTGCCACGGGCGAAGTTTTCCGTGGAAGAGGTCGTGAACCTCACCCTGAATTTCTACAAGCGCAACTACATCGAGGGGCTGTTCCTCTCGTCGGGAATCATCAAGTCGCCCGACCACACGATGGAGCTGATGACCCGCGTCGCGAAATCCCTGCGCCGCGACCATGGCTTTGCCGGCTACATCCACCTGAAGTCGATCCCTGAGGCGAGCCCCTGGCTGATCGAGGAGGCGGGGCTCTATGCCGACCGCCTGTCGATCAACGTCGAATTGCCCACCGAGGCGAGCCTGAGCCGGCTGGCGCCGGAGAAGGACGGCGCGGCGATCCAGGGGGCGATGGCGCAGATCGGCGAGCGGATCATTCAGGCCAAGGCCGAGAAGCGCCGCTTCGCCCCGGCGGGGCATTCGACCCAGGTGATCGTCGGGGCGGACGACACCACCGATGCGGCGCTCATCAGCAAGAGCGAGCTTCTCTACGGCAGCGTGGGGCTCAAGCGGGTCTACTACTCGGCCTTCAGCCCGATCCCAGACGGCTCGCAGATCCTGCCCCTCAAGGCGCCGCCGCTGGCCCGGGAACACCGGCTGTACCAAGCCGACTGGCTGCTGCGGTACTACGAGTTCACGGCGGAGGAGGTCGCCTCGGCCTCCGAGGGCGGGATGCTCGCCCTCGACATCGACCCCAAGCTCGCCTGGGCCCTCAAGAACCGGGACAGGTTCCCCGTCGATGTGAATAAGGCCGACCGGGAGATGCTGCTGCGCGTCCCCGGCCTCGGCGCGCGGGCGGTGGACAAGATCGTGAAGGCCCGCCGCCACGCGACGCTGCGCCTCGACGACGTGGCCCGCCTGACCTCGAGCCTGAAGCGGGCGCGTCCCTTCCTCATCGCCGCCGACCACCGCCCGGTGGGCCTCACCGACCGCGTGGACCTGCGTGCCAAGCTCGTGGAGCCGGCCCGGCAACTGAGCCTGTTCTGATGGGCGAGCGCGACCTTCTTCCTCCCCCCTCCGCAGGGGAGGGGATTGCGGCCCACACCATCCTCCTTCGCCCCGGCGCGGATCTGACCGGGTTCCGCGATGCCGCCCGCCGCCTCGTGGCCCATGGCGTTCCCCCCGGGGCGGTGACATGGGGCATCGAGTCCGCGCCCAGCCTGTTCGGCGGCGGGGCCGCGCCGGCGAGCGAGACCCCCCTCGTCCTGCCCCGGGCGGTGGCCGCCCTCATTCCCGGCGTCGTCCCGCACCGGGACCCGGAGCGCTACGGCCTGCTCTACACCCTGATCTGGCGCAGCCTGCACGGCGAGCGACACCTGATGGAGGTGGCGAGCGATCCCCTCGTCCACCGCCTGTACCGGATGTCCAAGGCGATCGGCCGCGACCTGCACAAGATGCACGCCTTCCTGCGCTTCCGCCGGGTGGAGGGCGGGGAAGGCGAACGCTACGTCGCGTGGTTCGAGCCGGATCACCACATCCTAGAGGCCGCCGCGCCGTTCTTCGTGCGGCGCTTCGCCGGCATGGCCTGGACGATCCTCACCCCCGAGGGCCGGGCCGTCTGGGACGGGACCACCCTGACCTACGGCCCGCCGGGCTCACGGACGGACGTGCCCGAGGGCGACGGCTTCGAGGCCGGCTGGCAAACCTACTACGAGACGACGTTCAACCCCGCCCGCGTCAATCCCAAGGCGATGAAGGCGGAGATGCCGAAGAAGTACTGGCACAACATGCCCGAGACGGCCTCCATCCCCGCCCTGCTGCGGGGGGCGGCGGACCGGACGGCGCAGATGATCGAGAGGGAGCCCACCGTGCCCGCACGCCGCGAACCCGCCCGAGCCGTCGCCGCGATGGCCGACCAGGATCCGAAGACCCTCGCCGAACTGAACGCCATTATCCGCAGGACGGAGCCGCTGGTGCCGGGCGCCACCCAGGCCGTGCTGGGCGAAGGCTCCGTGGGCGCGACGCTGGCTTTCGTCGGCGAGCAGCCCGGCGACCAGGAGGACCTGAAGGGCCGCCCCTTCATCGGACCGGCGGGGCAATTGCTCTCCCGAGCCATGGCGGAGGCCGGCATCGACCGGGAGGCGAGCTACCTCACCAACGCGGTGAAGCATTTCAAATTCACCCTACGGGGCAAGCGCCGCATCCATGAGAAGCCCACCGCCGGCGAGGTCAGCCATTATCGCTGGTGGCTCGACCGGGAGCTGGAGTTCGTCGCGCCGAAGCTCGTCGTGGCGCTGGGTGCCACGGCGGTGCTGGCGCTGACTGGCAAATCGATTCCGATCACCCGCGCCAGGGGGCCGTTCCGGTTCGACCGGCACGACGACCGCTTCCAGGGGTTCATCACCGTCCACCCGTCCTACCTGCTGCGCCTGCCCGACGAGGCAAAGGAGGAGGCTTACGCGGCTTTCGTGGACGATCTGAAGCGTATCGCCGCGCTCGGCGCCGAGTTGGCGGCCTGAGATCCGAGATTTAATCCCTTGTGCTGGGTGCGACGGGGCACGGCGCTCCGTGTTTGCGCTGACTATGTCTCTGTTACCGAAGAAAAACGGACGGAATATCCGATCCGGACGGCGCAAGGACGATCCGCCAGCCATGAAAACCCGTTTGACCACAACGCTCGCTGCCCTCGCCTTCGCGACCGCCTCGGCCGCGCCGGCCACGGCCTATCCCTTCGACACCCGGTACGACCCGCCGGTGACCGGCTCCATCGGCGTCCACGACCTGCCGATCTACGAGTCTCATCCGGGTCACTGCCCCGAAAGCTCGGCCGCCGAGGGCAACGCCAACCAGCAGACCCGGCCGGTGAAGCAGTACGGCCAGACCTCCGGCGGCAACCGCTGCTGAGATCGACCGGTTTCCACGGGGAGGCGGCGGGGCCCGAGTGCCCCGCCGCCTCTTTTTTGGTATG
>JAKONI010000090.1 GCA_022702015.1 Beijerinckiaceae bacterium
GGGTGATGGCGCCGTCCTTCGTCAACCAGTGGACGTCCCTCATCAAGGATACGTCCCTCGCCTACGTCGTGGGTGTGCCGGAACTGTCCTTCGTCGCGGCGCAGGTGAACAACCGAATCATGGTCCATCCCATGGAGATCTTCCTCTTCGTCGGTGCCCTCTACGGCGGCCTGTGCCTCGCCCTTGACCGGGTGGCTGCCCGACTCGTCCGCGTTGACCGGCGCGCCACCTCGGCCACGGCGGCTTGAACGACAAGCCGGGGGCGTCTCGGATCGGGGCAGGCCACGGTGAACACGGTCTACGGAAGTTTAAAGCGAAGCATCCAATTGTCGCGAGCATCGGGTGGCGGGACGTCGCCCACCGCTTCGCGTCGAGGATGTAGCGTATGGGTTGTGTCGCGGTCAGCAACGTCGTCCCCTTCCGGCGGGTCGCGACGCTCCCCCCTTCGGGCGAGCGCGAGGCCGGGCTCCGGCGCCGGGGCGAGCAGCGGGTGCTGATGGAGACCGTGTATGCCCTCGGCACCATGGTCGTCGCCGCCGATGACCGCGAGACGAAGCTCACCGCCTCGCGCCTGCAGGTCTATGGCTTCGTGACCGTCGAGGAGTTGGGAGAGGACGGTCGCGGTCACCGCCTGCGCCCGTCCGAAGCGATCCGGGCTCGCACCGACCGGCCCTGGCGGCTGTCCAAGCCACATGTCGGCGCGTCGGTGACGATCCCCAGCCTCGATGGCTTCCTGTTCGAGGCCGCGCCGGTCAACCTGCCAGCTTGATTCTCTTCCTTTCAGCGGGCGTGTATCCGCGACCCGGGGCAGCGGGCGTTCCCAGGAGCGCGACGCCGCCCCGGGTCGTCTCCATTTCATAGCGCTTGGCGACGGCGCCACGATCTTGGCCGGGTTGCGATGATGAGCCGGTGCAATCGCCCGCGCGCCGTGCTACCGAGCTTCACGGAAACGCCGCGAAAAGGTCATCCGGCGCACGTGTGCCGGTTGCCTTCCTTGCGGCAACCCTGTATGGCCCCGGCCTTCGCGACAGTCTGGACGGGTCTCAGGCCCTCCCTCCGCGGTGACCGCGCCGGCATTTTTGATGCCGTCAGCGCGGTCGTTCTTATGAGCCGGGGACGAAAGATCCCCGTCAGGCGTCGTCCGCCGGGCAATACCGCCCGCGTGCGGAAACCCGCCTGAAACAAGGAGTCACGCACGTGATCCAGATGCAGACGAATCTGGACGTCGCCGACAACTCGGGTGCACGCCGTGTGATGTGCATCAAGGTTCTCGGCGGGTCGAAGCGCAAATATGCCGGCGTCGGCGATATCATCGTCGTCTCGGTCAAGGAGGCGATCCCGCGGGGTCGCGTGAAGAAAGGCGACGTGATGAAGGCGGTGGTCGTGCGCACCGCCAAGGACGTCAAGCGCGCCGACGGTTCGGTGATCCGCTTCGACAAGAACGCCGCCGTCCTGATCAACAACCAGAAAGAGCCGATCGGCACCCGCATCTTCGGACCGGTGCCGCGCGAGCTGCGCGCGCGCAATCACATGAAGATCATCTCGCTCGCTCCTGAGGTGCTGTGATGGCCGCGAAGATCCGCAAGGGCGACAAGGTCGTCGTGCTCACGGGCCGCGATGCCGGCAAGTCGGGCGAAGTCATCCAGGTGCTGCCGAAGGAAGGCCGGGCGTTCGTGCGCGGCGTGAACCTCATCAAGAAGCACCAGAAGCAGTCACAGAACCAGGAAGGCGGCATCATCTCCAAGGAGGCCGCCATCCAGCTTTCCAACATCGCGGTCGCCGATGCCAACGGCAAGGCGACCCGCGTGGGTTTCCGCATCCTCGAAGACGGGCGCAAGGTCCGGTTCGCCAAGAGCACGGGGGATCAGATCGATGGCTGAGGCCGACAAGAACGCCTACATTCCGCGGCTCCGCAAGCACTACGATGAAGTGGTGCGGCAGAAGCTGATCGAGGAGTTCGGCTACGCGAACCCGATGCAGGTTCCGCAGATCGAGAAGATCGTCATCAACATGGGTGTCGGCGAATCCACCGCCGACTCCAAGAAGGCCTCCGTCGCCGCCGGCGACCTGGCTCTGATCGCCGGCCAGAAGCCGGTCATCACCCGGGCCCGCAAGGCCATCGCGACCTTCAAGGTCCGCGAGGGGATGCCGATCGGCTGCAAGGTCACCCTGCGCAAGCAGCGGATGTACGAATTCATGGACCGGCTGATCACCATCGCGCTCCCGCGCGTGCGTGACTTCCGTGGCCTGAACCCGCGCTCGTTCGACGGCCGCGGCAACTACGCCCTGGGTCTCAAGGAGCACCTCGTGTTCCCGGAGATCTCCTACGACAAGGCGGAGCAGATGTGGGGCATGGACATCGTCGTGGCGACCAGCGCCAAGACCGATGCCGAGGCCAAAGCACTTCTCGCGGCCTTCAAGTTCCCGTTCCGGCAGTGACGTCCTGAACGTCAGACGCGGACACTGGAGATCATCATATGTCGAAGAAAAGCTCAGTCGAAAAGAACAACCACCGCAAGGATCTCGTGAAGCGTTTCGCCGCCAAGCGGAAGGCTCTCCTGGACATTGCGAACAACGAGTCGATCGAGATGCAGGATCGCTTCGAGGCGCGCCTGAAGCTCGCCGAGCTGCCCCGCAACTCGTCGGCCACCCGCGTCCGCAACCGTTGCGGGATGACCGGCCGTCCGCGCGCCTTCTACCGCAAGATGGGCATCTCGCGCGTGGCGCTGCGTGAGCTTGGCAACCGGGGTCTGATCCCCGGCCTCGTCAAGTCGAGCTGGTAAGGAGGTCCCCCATGGTCAACGATCCCGTGGGTGACATGCTCACCCGTATCCGCAACGGCCAGCTGCGCCGTCGCAACGTCGTCCAGACGCCCGGCTCGAAGCTCCGCGCCAGCGTGCTGAACGTCCTGAAGTCCGAGGGCTACATCCGCGATTTCGCGGCCACCGACCTCGGCAACGGCCGGACCGAGTTCGCCATCGAACTCAAGTACTACGACGGCAAGCCGGTGATCCGCGAGATCAAGCGCGTGTCGAAGCCGGGTCGCCGGGTCTACTCGTCCGTCGGCGAGCTGCCGCGTGTCGCGGATGGCCTCGGCGTCACCATCGTCTCCACCCCGCAGGGCGTCATGGCCGACCACGAGGCGCGCGAGCGCAACGTTGGCGGCGAAGTGCTCTGCACCGTGTTCTGATCGGGACAGAGGAGGTCAACTCATGTCTCGCGTAGGCAAGAAGCCGGTCCCCGTTCCGGCGGGCGTCACCGCCACCGTCACGGGCCAGACCGTGAAGATGAAGGGCTCGAAGGGCGAACTCCAGTTCGTCGTTCCCAGCCTCGTGAACGTCGCCATGAAGGACGGCGCCATCGAGGTGCAGCCCGTCAACCAGTCGAAGCCCGCCCGGTCCCTCTGGGGCACGTCGCGGGCCCAGATCGCCAACATCGTCACCGGTGTCTCGAACGGCTTCGAGAAGAAGCTCGAGATCACCGGCGTCGGCTACCGTGCCGCCATGGCCGGCAAGGCGCTCAAGCTGTCGCTCGGCTACAGCCACGACATCGAGTACGCCGTGCCGGAGGGTATCACCATCGCCACGCCGAAGCCGACCGAGATCACCATCACCGGCATCGACCGGCAGAAGGTGGGTCAGGTCGCCGCCGAGATCCGCGATTATCGCGGTCCCGAGCCGTATAAGGGCAAGGGTGTGCGGTACGCGGGTGAGTTCATCTTCCGCAAGGAAGGCAAGAAGAAGTAAAGGAGGGCGAAGATGTCTCGTAAGCTCGAAGCCCTCGATCGGCGCAAGGCGCGCGTTCGCCGGGCGATCAAGGCGGCGGCCAATGGCCGTCCCCGTCTCTCGGTGTTCCGTTCGTCGAAGCAGATCTATGCTCAGGTCATCGACGATGTGAACGGCCACACGTTGGCCTCGGCCTCGACCGTCGAAAAGTCGCTTAAGGGCGACCTTAAGACCGGCGCCGACGTCGCTGCGGCGGCCGCTGTCGGCAAGCTCGTCGCCGAGCGTGCCAAGGCGGCCGGGGTCACCAAGGTGATCTTCGACCGTTCCGGGTACATCTACCATGGCCGGGTCAAGGCCGTGGCCGAGGCGGCCCGCGAGGGTGGCCTGGAGTTCTAAGTGAATCCCCCCGCGCGGCATCCATGCCGCGCGGGGATCTTCCCTTTCGAGGGAAGAATCGAGCGAGCGGGCCTTCGGGATCCGCGCCAGTGAGATAGGCAAGAGATATGGCACGTGAACGTGAAGGCGGGGGCCGCGGCCGCCGTGACGACCGCGATGAGCACGACAGCGAGTTCGTGGACAAGCTCGTCCACATCAACCGCGTCGCGAAGGTGGTGAAGGGTGGCCGTCGCTTCGGCTTCGCCGCCCTGGTCGTGGTCGGTGACCAGAAGGGCCGCGTCGGCTTCGGCCACGGCAAGGCCCGTGAGGTGCCGGAGGCCATCCGCAAGGCGACGGAAGCCGCCAAGCGTGGCCTCATCCGCGTGTCCCTCCGCGAGGGCCGCACCCTGCACCACGACGTCAACGGACGTCACGGCGCGGGCAAGGTGATCCTCCGTGCGGCCCCGCAGGGTACCGGCATCATCGCCGGCGGCCCGATGCGCGCCGTGTTCGAGACCCTCGGCATGCAGGATGTCGTGGCCAAGAGCCTCGGTTCCTCGAACCCCTACAACCTCGTGCGCGCCACCTTCGAGGCGCTCAAGAACGAGGATAGCCCACGCGCCGTCGCTGCTCGCCGTGGCCTCAAGGTGTCGAGCCTCCAGGCCCGTCGCCGCGATGCCGACCCGGCCGATCAGTCCGAAGCCGCTGTGGCTTGAGGGAGGACGGCATGGCTGAGAATTCCAAGACCGTCCGCATCGAGCAGATCGGTTCGCCGATCCGCCGTGAGGCCAGCCAGCGCGCGACGCTGATCGGCCTTAAGCTGAATAAGCTGCACCGGGTGTCCGAACTCGAGGACACGCCCTCGGTGCGTGGGATGATCCGTAAGGTGCATCACCTCGTCCGCGTCCTCGAGGCCTGAGGAGGCGACCGATGAAGCTTAACCAGATCAGCGACAATCCCGGCGCCACCAAGGACCGGATGCGTGTCGGCCGGGGCATCGGCTCCGGCAAGGGCAAGACCGCCGGACGCGGCGTGAAGGGTCAGAAGGCCCGGACCGGCGTGGCCATCAAGGGCTTCGAGGGCGG
>JAKONI010000115.1 GCA_022702015.1 Beijerinckiaceae bacterium
CATCTGGTCGCCCGCGCGATCACCCCGCCGAAGCGCCCGCGCCGGTTCGACACCCGCGTCTTCGCGGTGGACCGCCGGAGCGTCGCCGCCGAGCGACCGGGCCTCGTCGGACCCGACGCAGAATTGACCGAGTTGGCCTGGGTCACCCTCGACGACGCGCGCAACAAGCTGGAATTGCCGCGCATCACCCGCATCGTCCTCGACGATCTCGAGGGGGCGGCACAGGCGGGCTTCCCGCCCTACCGGCCGATCCCGTTCTATTTCGAGCGTCACGGCAAGAGCCTGCGGGACGAGATCTGACCGTCCGCTTCCGTCGGATCGACTCGCCGGCAAAAAATTGGATCAAATGTTGAATTTCGAGCCGGCCCTTAGGCACGCTTTAATGCAGCTCGGCGCATTCTGGAGCAATAACGGGAAGCCCGGACACGAACATGCTCGCCTTCAGGGGTCGATCCAGCGCCAACGCCCAGCTCGAGGCGTTGCATCGCTCCCAGGCCGTCATCACCTTCGCTCTGGACGGGACCATCGAGGAGGCCAACGCCAACTTCCTCGATTTGATGGGCTACCGCCTCGGCGAAGTTCGCGGGCGCCATCACCGGATGTTCGTCGAGCCCCGGGAGGCTGCTTCCCCCGCCTACGAGGCGTTCTGGCAGAGCCTGCGGCAGGGCGCGTTCCAGGCCGCAGAATACCGCCGCATCACCAAGGACAAGCGCGAGGTCTGGATCCGCGCCAGCTATAACCCCGTCCTCGACGCGAGCGGCCGACCGCTGCGCATCGTCAAGTTCGCCCTGGACGTCACCGCGGAGCGCCTCGCGGCGGCCGAATCCGCCGGCCAGCTCGCCGCCATCGACCGCTCGCAGGCGGTGATCCAGTTCGATCTCGACGGCACGATCCGCTACGCCAATGCCAACTTCCTCACCGCGCTCGGCTACGAACTCGCCGAGGTGCAGGGACGCCATCATCGCCTGTTCGTCGATCCCGTCGAGGCCGCATCGGCGGAATACCGCGACTTCTGGCAGGCGCTGGCCCGCGGCGAGTACCGGGCGGGCGAGTTCAAGCGCCGGGCCAAGGACGGTCACGATGTCTGGATTCAGGCGAGCTACAACCCGATCCTCGATCTGGCCGGGCGCCCCTTCAAGGTGGTGAAGTATGCCAGCGACGTGACTGCGGCGAAGATCGTCGCCGCCGACATGGCGGGCCAGGTGGAGGCCGCCCGACGCTCGCAGGCGGTGATCGAGTTCGCCCTCGACGGCACCGTGCTGGACGCCAACGACAATTTCCTGAGCGCCATGGGCTACACGCTGGCCGAGGTGGTGGGCCGGCATCACAGCCTGTCCGTGACGCCGGAGCATGCCCGCAGCCCCGCCTATGCCGCGCTCTGGGACGGCCTGCGCGCGGGCCGGTTCAACTCGGCCGCCTTCCAGCGGGTCGGAAAAGGCGGGAAGGAGGTCTGGATCCAGGCCTCCTACAACCCCGTGCTCGATGCGGCCGGGCGACCGGTCAAGGTGGTGAAATACGCCTTCGACATCACCCAGAGCATGCGGGTGCGCAGTAGCGCGCTGGCCCTGGCCGAGCAGACGCTCGGCCGCGTGCGCGGCGTGGCCACGGCCTCGGAGGAGATGCACCGCACCTCGACCGAGATCGCCCGGCAGATGGACCGTTCGAACCGGGCGGTCGGCGAGATTCAGGAGCGGATGGAAGCCGCCGGGCGCCTGTCCGAGCGGCTCGGCGCGGCGGCCGTCGCGATGAACGGCGTGGTCGATGCGATCACCTCCATCGCCGACCAGATCAATCTCCTGGCCCTCAACGCCACCATCGAGGCGGCGCGCGCCGGGCCGGCGGGCCGGGGCTTCGCCGTCGTCGCCACCGAGGTGAAGAGCCTGGCCGAGCAGGCGCGCTCGGCGACCGCGCGCATCACCGGGGAGATCGGGGCGATGCAGGCGGTGTCGCTGGAGGTGGGCGAGGCGCTCACCGCGACGGCCGCGGTGGTCGACACGGTCCAGGACTTCATCACCCAGACCGTCGCGGCCAGCACGCAGCAGAGCGCCACCTCCGGCCGGGTCAGCACCGACATGCAGGCGACCGCCGAGACCGTGGCGGGCTTCGCGAGCAATCTCGACACGTGGAAGATCGGCCGGGACGAGGACCAGGCTGCGGCCTGAGGCCCGCTCAGGCCGTGCGCTCCGCATCGGCGACGAGAGCCGCCAGCCCCTCGCGATAGGTCGGGAAGGCGAGGCGCACGCCCAGTTCCTCGCGGATCAGGCGGTTTCGCACCCGCTTGTTCTCGCCATAGAAGCTGCGGGCCATCGGACTGAGGTCGGCGGTCTCGAAATCGACCGCGGGCGGCAGCGGCAGGCCGGTCAGCTCGGCCGCGTACTCGATCACCGTCTGGGGCGGGGCGGGCTCGTCGTCGGTGACGTTGTAGACGGCGCCGTTGCGCGGGCGCGCGATCGAGGCGGCGAGCGTCGCCGCGATGTCGGCGACGTGGATGCGGTTGAACACCTGACCCGGCTTGACGATGCGCTGGGTCCGCCCGTCGCGCAGCTTCACGATCGGATTGCGGCCGGGGCCGTAGATGCCCGAGAGCCGGAACACCTGCACCGCCTTGCCGGTCTCCCGCCCGAAGGCGAGCCACGCCTCCTCGACGGCGAGACGCTCCCGCGAGCGGGCGCTTTTCGGGGTCGCGGGCGTGGATTCGTCGATCCAGGCCCCGTTCTGATCGCCGTAGACCCCGATGGTGGAGAGATAGCCGATCCAGCCGATGCGGCTGCCGGCGATGGCCTCGCGGTAACGGTTGAGCGCCGTATCGCCGCCGGGGCCGGGCGGGGCGGAGACGAGGAGGATGTCGGTGTCGGCGAGATCCTCGGCGATGCGGGAATCGTCGGTCTCGGGGCCGAAGGCGCGCAGGGTGAAGCCGGTCTCGGCCGCAAGCCTTTCGGCGCGCGCAGCCTCCGTCACCGTCCCGCGCACCGTGCCGAAGCGCGCCCGCTCGGACTCCGAAAAATGGCGGGCCGAGAAGCCGAGGCCGAAGACGAACAGGTTCATGCGCGACAGGTCTCCGAAGCGGACGGCCCCTCCATAGACGTCGGCAAGAGGGCGTACCATTCGGCCCTCACATGGGCGTCCGGCTCGTCCCGGCCATGGGCTGCGTACAACGCGTCCACCCGGGCCAGCGGGAAAAGCCGTCCACACGCCCAAACCGCCGCGCCGCGCACGACCGGGTCGGAATCGGCGAGGCAGCGCGCCGCCTCCTCGGCCAGAGCCACATCCCCCGAATTGCCGATGGCGATCAGCACGTTGCGCAGGATGCGGTCGCGGCCGGTGCGCTTAATCGGCGTGCCGGCGAAGAAACTGCGAAACCCCGCCTCGTCGAGCCGGACCAGATCGGCGAGCGGCGGCGCGGCGAGGTCGGCGCGCGCGGCCATGCGGGTCTCCCGCGCGGCTTGAGCGAACTTGTTCCAGGGGCAGACCGCGAGGCAGTCGTCGCATCCGAAGATGCGGTTGCCGATTTTCTCGCGGAATTCCGTCGGGATCGGCCCCGCATGTTCGATGGTCAGGTAGGCGATGCAGCGCCGGGCATCCAACCGGAACGGCGCCGGGAAGGCCTCGGTCGGGCAGGCGTCGAGGCAGCGGCGGCAGGAGCCGCAATGGTCGGTCTCGGGCGGATCGACCGGCAATTCGGCCACGCAAAAAATCGCGCCGAGCATCAGCCAGTTGCCGTGCTCGCGCGAGAGCAGCACCGTGTGCTTGCCCTGCCAGCCGATGCCGGCGGCCTGGGCCAGCGGCTTCTCCATCACCGGGGCGGTGTCGCAGAAGACCTTCACCCGCACGTCCCCCCGGGCCGAGAGGAAGCCGCCGAGCTCCTTCAGCTTGCCCTTCAAGACTTCGTGATAATCCCGCCTTCGCGCGTAGGCGGCGATGGCGCCCCGGTCCCGCCGGGCGAGGAGGTCCAGGGGATTCTCCTCCGGCCGGTAGCTCATGCCGAGGACGAGGATGCTGCGGACCCCCGGCCACAGGTTCACGGGCCGGGCGCGCTGGTCGGCCCTCTCCTCCATCCAGTCCATGGTGCCGTGGAGGCCCTCTCCGAGCCACTCCGCGAGGCGGGCGGGGAGCGCGGGTACCCGGTCCGGCCGGGTGATGCGCAGCGCGCAGAAGCCCAGGTGCCGGGCCCGGTCCTCGACCAGCCGGCGCAGATCCGGGCCGTGATGGAGTCGCCTGCCGCTCAGAAATCCAGGTCCGCGTAATGGGCGGCCGGCGCCATGCCGGCGACCCGGTCGGCCAGGATGCTCCGGAAGGAGGGGCGCGACTTCACCCGCGCATACCAGTTCCGGGCCATCTCGTCCTCCTCCCACGGCACGTCGCCGAGGTAATCGACGCAGGAAAGGTGGGCCGCCGCCGCGAGGTCGGCATAGGACAGGGTGTCGCCCGCCAGCCAGCGCCGCCGCGCGATCAGGTAGCCGATGTATTTCAGGTGGTAGCGCACGTTGGTGCGGGCGGCGCGGATGGCGCCCATGTCCGGGGGGCCGCCCCCCTGATTCGAGGCCATGAAGCGCTTGGCGATCTTCTCGTTGACGAGATAGCCCGTCACCTCGCCCTCGAACTTCACCAGGAACCATTCGAGCAGGCGCCGGACCTCCACCCGCCCGGTGGGATCCTCCGGCAGGAGGCGGCGGCCGGTGAGGCCGAGACCCCGGGTCTCGTCGAGGTACTCGGCGATGATTCCCGCCCCCGGCACGACCATGCCGGTGTGCTCCAGCAGGACCGGCGTGGTCCCGGCGGGATTGATCAGCAGGAAGTCGTCCCGCCGTTCCCAGGGACGTTCCTCGATGAGGGTCGGCTCAATGCCCATCTCGGCCAGCACGAGCCGGACGAAGCGGGAATTGGCGCAGAAGGGAAAGTGATAGAGGTTCGCCATCGACGCCGCAGGGGGGGACGGAACGGTCTGGCGGCGCGGGGTACCCTCACGCGCCATCGGCCCTGGCGGGCAGGACTTCGGAGCGAGCGTTATTGCTCGTTTCTTGCCGCCCCCTTAACACGCGGCGCGGGAACCGGTAACTGCCCGTCAACCGTGGCCGTTGATCGATCCCGGTCATTACGGATGAGGGGCGGCGCCGAGCGCGTGCGCCGCAGGGCGCGAGGGCGAGCATGGATCCGATCAGTATCGGCAAGGCGGTGCTGCTTGGCCTGGTGGAAGGCGCGACGGAGTTCATCCCCGTCTCCTCCACCGGCCACCAGCTCCTCGTCGGCCACTTCATCGGCTTCCACTCGCCCAACAACACCTTCGAGGTGCTGATCCAGCTCGGCGCGATCCTGGCCATCCTGCTCGTGTATTTCCGGCGGCTGCTCGCCATCGCCACCGCCCTGCCGACCAACCCCGGCGCGAGGCGATTCGTCCTCGGCATCCTGGTGGCCTTCCTGCCGGCGGCGATCATCGGCGGCCTCTTCTCGAAGGTGATCAAGGCCTACCTGTTCAACCCCTGGATCGTCTGCGCCACGCTCATCGCCGGCGGCCTCGTGCTCCTCGTGATCGACGACACCGACCTCGAAGTGCGCAAGAACGACGTCTACGACTTCACCCTGCCGATGGACTTCAAGATCGGCATCTTCCAGTGCCTCGCGATGATACCCGGCGTGTCCCGCTCGGGGGCGACCATCGTCGGCGCGATGCTGATGGGGGCCGACAAGCGCTCGGCCACCGAGTTCTCGTTCTACCTCGCCATGCCGACCATGGCCGGCGCCTTCGCCAAGGACCTGTACGACAACTACAAGAACCTCACCGCCGACGATGCCGGGCTCATCACCGTCGGCTTCATCGTGTCGTTCATCTCGGCCCTGTTCGTGGTGCGGGTGCTGCTCGACTACGTGTCCCGCCACGGCTTCCGCCTGTTCGCATGGTGGCGAATCATCGTCGGGGCGCTGGGCCTCGCCGGGCTGATCGTCCTCGGCTGACGGGACCGCCCGGCCAAGGGGGGAATTGCGTCGGGGCGGAGGGCGTGCCACGCAGCGGGATGACCGCGGCGCGCGAACCGCGGCACCATCTTGTGGTTGCGATGCGCTCCCCCCGGGCCGGCCGTCCGGGCGGGGGCGCTCTCAGGGGGATCCGCCGTTCCGATGGACAACAGACCGCTCGCCGACCTGTTCGAACCGGCCGACCGGAAGCGCTGGCTCGGCCTCGTCGAGACCGCCCTGAAGGGCCAGGATTTCGAGAAGAAGCTGGTCTCCCGCACGGCGGACGGCCTGCGGATCGAGCCCCTGTACGGCCCCGCCGAGGCGGTGGCGCAGCCGGTGCGGGGGCCGGGCCCGTGGCGGATCGCCCAGCGGGTCGATCATCCCGACCATGAGGCCGCCGCCCGGCAGGCCCTCACCGACCTCGAGGGCGGGGCCGACGCCCTGGTGCTGGCCTTCGCCGGCGCCCCGGGGGCCCGGGGCTACGGACTCACCGTGGACGACGCCGCCGGCCTGGAGGCGACCCTCTCCGGGGTGATGCTGCCGCTCATCCACCTACGGCTCGATGCCGGCGCCCGGGGACTGGAGGCCGCCGGGTGGCTGCGCGAGATGGCTGCCGCCCGGGGGGAGGATCTCTCCGCCTGCGATATCGACCTCGGGATCGATCCCGTGGGCGTGCTCGCCGCCAGCGGCACCCTTGGGGCCGTCTGGAAGGATGTGGCCCCGCGCCTGGCCGCCGCCGTCGCCGACCTGGACGCGGCGGGCTTCACCGGCCGCGCGTTCCTGGCGGACGGACGGCCCTACCACGAGGCCGGGGCCGGCGAGGCGGCGGAACTCGGGGCGGTGCTCGCCACGGCGCTCGCCTATCTCCGCGCCCTGGAGGCCGCCGGCCACGACCTCGCCCGCGCCCGCGACCGGATCGCGGTGCTCCTCGTGGCCGACGCGGACGAGTTCGTGACGCTGGCCAAGTTCCGGGCCATCCGCCGCCTCTGGGCGCGGGTGGAGCAGGCCTGCGGCCTCGATCCGAAGCCCCTCCGGGTCCATGCGGAGACCGCGTGGCGGATGATGACCCGCCGCGAACCCTTCACGAACATCCTGCGCACCGGCATGGCGGCGGCGGCGGCGGGGATGGGCGGCGCCGACAGCGTCTGTGTGCTGCCCTGCACGCAGGCCCTCGGCCTGCCCGACGCCTTCGCCCGTCGGATCGGGCGCAACAGCCAGATCGTGCTCATCGAGGAATCGCATCTCGGCCGGGTGAGCGACCCCGCCGCCGGCGCCGGGGGCCTGGAGGCGCTGACCGACCAGATCGCACAGGCGGCCTGGGAGGCGTTCCAGGCCATCGAGGGCGAGGGCGGCATCGTCGCCTCCCTGAGCGTCGGCAAGGTCCAGCGGCGGATCGAGGTCCTGCGGGACGCCCGCGCCAGGGCGGTGGCCAGCCGGAAGATACCCGTGACCGGCGCCACCGAGTTCCCGAACCTCGCCGAGAAGCCCGTCACCGTCCTCGACGTGCCGCGCCCCGCCCCGGTCCGGGCGGCCAATTTCGGCGCGGGGGCGGCGGTGGCCTGCGATCCCCTGCCCTCACAGCGCCTGGCCGAGCCGTTCGAGGCCCTGCGCGACGCCTCCGACGCGGCGCTCGCCAAGACCGGGCGCCGGCCGTCGGTGTTCCTGGCCAATCTCGGGCCGCTCTCCGCCTTCAACACCCGCGCGACCTTCGCCGCCAACGCCTTCGCCGCCGGGGGGATCGAGGCCCTCACCAACGACGGCTTCAGCGAGACCGGAGGGCTTGCGGAGGCGTTCCGGGCCTCGGGGGCGACGCTCGCCTGCCTGTGCTCGACGGATGCCGTCTACGCCGAGCAGGCGGAGGCCGCCGTCCGGGCCCTGGCCGAGGCCGGGGCGGGGACGATCTACCTCGCCGGCCGGCCGGCGGACCTCATCGAGCCCCTGAAGGCGGCGGGGGTCCACGCCTTCCTGCATGTCGGCTGCGACCTGCTGGCGCTCCTCGACGAGGCCCTCCGGCGCGCCCTGCGCGGCGCGACCCGCTGAAAGGTTCCCGCGGCGCGGCGAATTCTTCGTCGCACCGCGTCCCGGCCCTGATCCCGACGCAATCCGGGGGAATTTTGACGCCGGTTCGGACACCCGACGAGGCCGCCTCCGCATGAAGTCCCCGATCCTCGCCACCTTCGCCGTTCTCGCCCTCGTATCGGCCGCCGAGGCCCGCCCGCATCGCCCGGCGGTCCAGACGCCCGATCCGGCCGTGGCCGAAAAGGTGATGGCGCCCCTGAGACAGGCCGCCACGGACTGCTTCGCCGATACGGTGATGTCGAACCCGCGGGCGATCCGCGAGGCCCGCGCCGGCCACTGGTACGAGGCGGCCGGCGTCACCGGCTTCCTGTGCCGCCCCGAGGTCGCCGCGATGATCCAGGCGCATGACCGTCTGTTCGGCGCGAAGACCGGCGAGCGCTACTTCAAGGGCGGCTACGCCCGCCACCTCGACAAGCAGCTCGCCGAGCGCCTGCAGCCCCTCCTGGAGCGCAAGGCCGTGGCGAGCGCCGAGCCCCCGGCCGAGAAGGCCGCCGAGGACCAGCCCCCGGCCGAATGATCCGTTCGGACGGCCGTCGCCGTCAGGCGGTGGCCTCCCCCCGGCCCCTGTAGGACAGCGCCTCGGCCAGATGGAGACGGCGCACCCGCGCCTCGCCATCGAGGTCGGCCAAGGTCCGCGCCACCCGCAGGACCCGGTGAAAGCTGCGCGCGGAGAGCCGCATGGTCTCCGCCGCCTGCCGGATGAGGGCCGTGCCCTCCGCATCGGGACCCGCCACCTCCTCGATCACCCGCGCGGGACAGGTGGCGTTGGTGGTCGCCGAGGGCAACGAGCGCTCCGTGTAGCGGGCGGCTTGCCGGGTGCGGGCGGCGGCGACCCGGGCGGCGACTTCCCCCGAGCCCTCTGCCGGGGCGGGCAGGATCAGGTCGGCCGCCGAGACCGCCGGCACCTCGATACGCAGGTCGATCCGGTCGAGGAGCGGGCCGGAGAGGCGGGCCTGATACTGCGCCATGCACCGGTCGTTCGGCCCCCGCCGGCAGGCGTAGCCCGGCTCCAGGCCCTGGCCGCAGCGGCAGGGATTCATCGCGGCGACGAGTTGGAACCGCGCGGGGTACGTCACCCGGTGGTTCGCCCGGGCGATCACCACCGTCCCCGTTTCCAGGGGCTGGCGCAGGGAATCGAGCACCTGCGGGCTGAATTCCGGCAACTCGTCCAGGAACAGCACGCCCCCGTGGGCGAGCGACACCTCCCCGGGCCGGGCCCCGTGCCCGCCGCCGACCAGGGCCGCCATCGAGGCGGAATGGTGCGGCTGGCGGAAGGGCCGCCGGTCCGACAGGGCGCCCCCCTTCAGCGCCCCCGCCACCGACTGCACCATGGAGATGTCGAGCAACTCCCGGGGGGAGAGGGGCGGGAGGATCGAGGGCAGGCGCGAGGCCAGCATCGACTTGCCCGCCCCGGGCGGCCCGTTGAACAGCAGGTTGTGCCCCCCCGCCGCAGCGATCTCCAGGGCGCGCTTGGCCCCCTCCTGCCCCTTGATGTCGGCGAGGTCGGACAGCGGTCCGCCCCCCTCGGCCACCGCCGGGCGGGGGCGGGCCATCACCTGGCTGCCCTTGAAATGGTTGGCGAGCTGGATGAGCGAGCGCGGAGCCAGCACGTCGAGGTCGCCCCCCGCCCAGGCGGCCTCCGGCCCCGTCGCCGCCGGGCAGATCAGCCCGAGCCCGCGCTCGGCCGCCGCGAGGGCCGCCGGCAGCACGCCGTTCACCGCCGTGAGGGTGCCGTCGAGGGCGAGTTCCCCGAGCACGCAATAGCCCGCGAGCGCATCGGAGGGGATGGCCCCGATGGCGGCCATCACCCCGAGGGCGATCGGCAGGTCGTAATGCGAACCCTCCTTCGGCAGGTCGGCGGGGGCGAGGTTCACGGTGATCCGTTTCGCCGGCAGGGCGAGGCCCGAGGCGATCAGCGCCCCGCGCACCCGCTCGCGAGATTCGGCCACCGCCTTGTCCGCGAGGCCGACGATGGTGAAACTCACAGAGCCGGGGAGGATCTGCACCTGCACGTCGACGGACCGGGCCTCGATCCCCTCGAAGGCGACGGTGGATACGCGGGTGACCATCGGGACGGGCGAACTCCAATCGACGCCCGGCCTGCGACCGGGCGCCGCAGGTGTGCGGGAAAACCGGGGGGCGCTCAAGCCGGTCGGGGGGTGGGAACCCCACCGGCATCCCGTGGTTTCGGCCCTGTCACTCACCGATAGGGAGATCCCGATGCGCTTCGCCCCGCCGCTCGCCGCGCTGGTCCTGTTCCTCGCCGTGGCCCCCGCCGCCCATGCCGACACGCCGGTTCCCCCCGAGCAGAAGGCCAAGGTCGAGGCGATGCTCCGCCAGGAGGGCTTCACCAAGTGGTCCGAGATCGAGCTGGACGACGGCATGATCGAGGTGGACGACGCCGTCGACGCGGCCGGCAAGACCTTCGACCTCAAGCTCGATCCGAACACCCTCGCCATCGTGAAGCGCAAGGCCGAGTAGGCCCACCGCCCCCGGAGGCCCGGCCGCGCCAAGCTGTCGGGCTTTCGCCGTATTCGCGACCGATAGGCTCGGCGTCACGGCGGGACGTTGGATTCGTTTACATTGAGTTACGAATTCAGTTGGCTTTCATCGGAATCGCGGAACCGATCCTTCCTCGGTCGGGGTGCATTCTGTCATAGTCCCCGCCACATGCCGAGACAGACGGTTCCCGTGTCGCCCCAGCATCCCACCCTTTCCGTTCGTGCTCACGTCGGCCGGTGGGTGCGGCGTGCCGCCTGCGCCGCCGCCCTCCTCGTCATCCCCACGGCGGTGCTGGCCTATGCCGACCTGCTGCCCGAATCCCTCGGCTTCGACGTGACCGAGACGCCCGACCTTCCGCACGTGGCCCGCCAGATCGCCATCGGCGCGCCGCTGCGCATCGTGGCCTTCGGCTCCTCTTCCACCGAGGGGATCGGCGCCTCCAGCCCGACCAAGGCCTATCCGGCCCGCCTCCAGGCCGACCTGCGCACCAAGTTGCACGGCATCGACGTGACCGTCATCAACCGCGGCATCGGCGGCGAGCACGTGGACGACATGCTCAAGCGCCTCGACCGGGACGTGATCGGCGCCGAGCCGCAACTGGTGATCTGGCAGACCGGCAGCAACGATCCCCTCCGGGGCGTCACCATCGAGCATTTCCGCGAAGTGACCCTCGACGCGGTGAAGCGCATCCGCGATGCCGGGATCGACATCGTGCTGATGGAGCCGCAATGGTGCCCGAAGCTCGATTCGACCCCGGGCTCCGACCGCTTCCGCAGGGCGGTGCGCGAGATCGGCGCCGAACTCGACGTGCCGGTGATTCGCCGGTCCGACCTGATGCACGGCTGGGTGCGCGACGGCCTGCTCACCACCAAGCAGCTCTTCGCCCCGGATGGCCTGCACATGGCGGATGGCGGCTATGCCCTCCTGGCCGAGGCGGCGGCCGAATCGATCCTGCGCGATGCCGGCTCCGTGCAGACGCCCGAGCCGGTGGCGGAATGAGCGCCGCCGCCGCTTGACGGACGCGCCGCCCTCCCGGACACCCGGGGCATGACACTCTTCGTCTTCGGACTGGGCTTCACCGGCCGCCGCTTCGCCGAGAGGGCGCGCGATCGTTTCCCCGCCATCGTGGGGACCGTCACCGAGCCGGAGGCCGCCGCCCGCCTCGCCCGCGAGGCCGGGTTCACGGTCCGCGCCTTCGGCCCCGGGGCCGACGACCCGCGCATCGGCGAGGACCTCGCCGCCTGCGAGGCGCTCCTCGTCTCGGCGCCCCCGGGGGCCGAGGGCGATCCCGTGCTGCCCCGCTACGCGGAGGCGATCGCGGCGAGCCGGATCGGTTGGATCGGCTACCTCTCCACCATCGGCGTCTACGGCGACCAGCAGGGGGCCTGGATCGACGAGACGACGCCCCCCGCCGCCCGCAGCGGACGCTCCCAATCGCGGGTCGCGGCCGAGGAGGGCTGGCTCGACCTCGGCGCCCGCACCGGCAAGGCGGTGCAGGTGTTCCGCCTGTCGGGGATCTACGGGCCGGGGCGCAACCCCATCGTCAAGGTCCGCGAAGGCCGCTCGCAGCGGATCGTCAAGAAGGGCCAGGTCTTCAACCGCATCCACGTGGACGACATCGCCACCACGCTGCTCGCCTCCCTCGACCGGCCCAGGGCCGGGGCGATCTACAACGTCACCGACGACGAGCCGACCCCGCCCCAGACGGTGATCGAGCACGCGGCGGCGCTCGCCGGGCTTCCGCCGCCGCCGGAGGTGGATTTCGAGACCGCCGACCTCTCCCCCATGGCCCGGAGCTTCTACGGGGAGAACAAGCGCGTGCGGAACCGCCTGATTCGCGAGGAGCTCGGGGTGCGCCTCGCCTACCCGACCTACCGGGAGGGGCTCGCGGCCCTGGCCGACGAGGCCCCCCGCCACGGGGCGTGAACGGGCGCTCCCACCCTTTCCCTCATCCTGAGAGCCTGACCGAAAAGTCCCTGCTTCCCGCCCTCGCCCTCATCCTGAGGGGGGCTGAGAGGAGCGAGGGGCTTTCAGGATAAGGCCGAGGGTGGGGCAGAGGACATCGGCACCCTCTCCTCGGATCTCGCAGCGATTTCCATGGGATCAAGCGCCGCCCCGCCCCAACCCGGCCTAAACCACCGAGAACCGGAACTCCGTCACCGCCTCGAACACCTCCCCGGGCCTGAGCGTCGCCGAGGGGAAGGACGGCGTGTTCGGGGCGTTGGGGAACGTCTGGGTCTCGAAGCAGACCGCGTCGCCGGAGCGGTAGGTCCGCCCCGAGGGGCCGACCAGCGTCGCATCGAGGTTGTTGCCCGTATAGAGCTGCATCGCCGGCTGGGTCGTCCAGACTTCGAGGCGGCGACCGCTGACGGGATCGTGGCACGAGGCGGCGGGGCGCAGGTCGCCCTCACGGCCGCGCAGGATGAAATTGTGGTCGTAGCCCTTGGCGAAAACCACCTGCGGGTCCCCAGCCCGGATCCGCTCCCCCAGCGGCCGGGCGGTGCGGAAGTCGAAGGGCGTGCCGGCCACGGGGGCGATCTCCCCCGTGGGGATCTGCGCCGCATCGGTGGGGGTGAAGGCATCCGCCTCGACCTGCACGCGATGGCCGAACACGTCGCCGGCCCCCTCCCCCGCGAGGTTGAAGTAGCTGTGGTTCGTGAGGTTCACCACCGTCGGACGGTCGGTGAAGGCGCGGTAGGCGAGGCGCAGCGTGCCCTCGGCGGGCAGGCTGTAGCGCACCTCCACGTCGAGGTTGCCCGGGAACCCCTCCTCGCCATCCTCCGACCTCCGGGCGAGGGTCAGGCTGGTGGCGTCGGCCCCGGTGGCGCGCCACAGGCGCAGGCCGAAATTCCGGGGGCCGCCGTGGAGCGTGTTGCCCTGGTCGTTGGTGGGCAGGTGGTAGGTGGTGCCGTCCAGGGTGAAGCGCCCCCCGGCGATCCGGTTGGCATAGCGCCCGATCACCGCGCCGAAGCTCGGACTGACGGTCTCGTAACCCTTGAGGTCGGGCAACCCGAGGACGACGCTGGCGCTGCGCCCGTCGCGGTCGGGCACCTCGATCGCGGTGACGACCGCGCCGAAGTCGATGACCTGCACCCGCATCGCCCCCCGGGTCAGGGTGTGCCGCGTCACGGGCTCGCCGCCACCGGTCCGTCCGAATGCTTCGCCCGCCATCGCCACCCCGCCGAACCCGTCCGCGCCATCTGGCGCCCCGGGCCGGGGGATCAAGCGATCAGCGCTTCCACACCCCGAGGCGCTCGCTGCGGGCGTGGTCCTCGGCGGCGACGAGTTCAGGGCTCGCCTCCGGGGAGGCACGCCCGCCGCCGTTGTAGAGGATGACCTCCGAGAGGTCGCGCCCGTCGATGGCGCAGTTCATGCTCTCGCTGCCGGGGGCGGGCTGGCAGGTCACAACGCGGCCGGCGATGTAGCGGGCCAGCTCCTGCGCCTGCCCGCCCCGCACCCATTCGACCCCGAACAGATGCACCAGCTTGCCGTTGAGCTTGAGGGTGGCGGTGTCGATCACTTGGGCGGGGCCGGTGATGGCGTTGGGGGCGGGCGGGGGCGTGTCCGCGTCGGCCTCGCCGCGCCCGTCGCCCTCGGGGGGCGGCGTCACGTTGTCGGGCACGGAGGGCGTCCGGGCGACGGCGGCGGGATCGGGGGCGGTCGCCGGCGCCGGAACGGGCCGCGCGGGCGACGGGGACGGAGCCGGTGTCTGAGTCTGTGTCGCTTGGTCCGGCGCGTTCACGGCCACGGCCAGCACCACCATCGCGACGGTGGCCGTGGCGGCGGCGGCGAGCCACAGGCGACGGCGATGCCCCTCCGCCGGTCCGGCGGCGGCGTCGCGCAGGGCGGCGAAGCGGCCGACCGGCGTGTCCGTCCCGGCCTCCGGCGATGCGGCGTCGGCCGCCGGGGGGCGTTCCCGGCGCAGGCGTCCGCGCAAGGTCGCGAAGCGGCCCGCCGCCTGCTGCGCCAGGACGCGACCCTGGACGGAGGATTGCTCGGCCAGGGATTCGGCCAGGGACTTGGCGCGGACGGTCTGGGATCCGAAGAACCGCGCGGTCGCCGCCCGCATCTCGGAGGCGCTCGCGGCCAGGGCCGAGTCCCGCGTCTCGGGCACGGGTTCCGGCGCGGGTTCGGGCTCCGGCGGCTGGAACAGGCCGGGATGCCGGGTGCGCAACTCGCCCAGAAGGTCGGCGATGGTGAAGGGCCGGCCCGGTTCCCCCTCCCCTCCCCCGTGGAGGCGCGGGGCGCCGTTCCGGTCGATCACGCGATAGAACGGGGCCTCGGCCTGGGGTTCGAGGGCGGCCTGGGCGATGAGGGTCAGGGTCCGCTCGGCCACGGGGAACGGCCGGGCCCTGCGGATCTCGGCGCGGAGCGCATCCAGGAGGGCCGTCCGGTCGGGCCCGTCGTGTTGCGGGTGCCCCGGCCGCGCTCCCTGCTCCGCCACCAGTGTGGTCGACGTCATCCGTCCGTCCCTGACCTCTTCCGCCGCCGCCGTGGGTTTAGCCCCTGCCGGCGCCCTGGGCCAGGGTCTCCGCCCGGTCATCGCCCCGGTGCAGGACGCGACCGCTTTCGGCCACGATCACCGGACGCTGGCCGGCGAAGCTCACCTCCAACACCAGCTCCGAGGCGCCCTTGGAGACGGCCCGCCGCTCGGGGCTGGCCGCCCGGAAATCCACCAGGACCCGGACCACGCAGGTCGATCCGTCGGCGGTGCAGCGGGTGTTGAAGCCCCGCGCGGCGTAGCGGCGCTCCGGCCAGCGGCGGACGAAGCCGCGCTTCTCATCCAAAAGGTCCGCCAGCGAGGTAGGGCGGCCGTAGAAGCGCACGCGGGAGCCGTAGAAGCGCGAGGTGGCGCCGACCATCGCCTCGCCCGGCGACGAGACGACGGAGAGGTAGTCCATCGCGAGCGCCTGCGCCGCCTCGACCCGGGCGGGGGAGGCATAGACGGGGGACGCCGACGTGTTCGCGGCCGGGGTCTCGGCGAGGCGCCGGGGCGGGGCGTGCCGGGGGGCCGCCCGCTCCGGGCGCTCGGCCTGCCTGACCTTGCGGGGCTTGGCGGGGGTTTCGGCCGCCAGCGTCGCCCGGGGCGCGCGCGCCGGTTGCGCCGCCTCGACGGGGCGCGGTGCAGGCTTGGCGGCCTCGACCCTCGGCGCCTCCTTGACGGGCGCCTCCCTGCTCGCGGCATCCTTGGCTGGGGGATCGACCCAGGCGCGGGGATCGGCCAGGGCGGGGAGGCTCACGAGCGGCAGCGCGAGGCCGGCGGCCGTGGCGACGGTGCGGAGGGAGAAGGTGGCGCGCATGGGACCGGTCGGACCGCGGCGGAAGAGGGACAGGGGGAAACGCGCCCGGGTGCCGCGTGGGTTCCGAGCAAGAATAGGCATCGCAGGTGCCGGGGGCGGGCACTAGCTGCGAATTCCGGGGATGATGGGGTTGAGTTCACACGTCTGACGACCAAGTGCAGAAAAGTCACAGGCCCCGCGTGGGGAGATCCGGTGACCGGTGGGTGGGGACAGGAACACGGATGCCGGATTGCCAGACGCGACGTCCGCCCTCCCCCCGCCCGGTGCGGGGGTCCCTGCGATGAGCGCCCCCATCCGGCGCGCCCTGCTCGTCTGCAACGCCAAGGCGCGCAACGGCGGGGTGTCCCTCGACGAGATCAAGGCGATCCTGCGCGAGGGGGGCGTCACGCCCCTCGATCCGCCGAAGGACGCCGACGCCTGCGAGGCGATCCGGGCGCTGGCCGCCGAGGTGGATTTCGTGATCCTCGGCGGGGGCGACGGCACCATGAACGCGGCGGCCCCCGCCCTCGTGGAGACGGGCCTGCCGCTGGCCATCCTGCCGCTCGGCACCGCCAACGACCTCGCCCGGTCGCTCGGCCTGCCCCTCGATCCCGTGGCCGCCGCCCGCTTCATCCCCACGGCCCGGCCGCAACCGGTGGACCTCGGATGGGTCAACGGCCACTACTACTTCAATGTCGCGAGCATCGGCTTCTCGGCGGAACTCGCCGGAGAGCTGACCTCGGAGGCGAAGAAGCGCTGGGGCGTCTTCGGCTACGCGGTCGCCGCCGTGCGGGTGCTGCGCAAGGTCCGCCCCTTCGGCGTCACCATCGAGCACGACGGCAAGGTCGAGAAGGTCACGACGATTCAGGTCTCGGTGGGCAACGGGCGGCACTACGGCGGTGGCATGACCGTGGAGCAGGAAGCCGCCGTCGATGACGGCAAGCTCGATTTCTATAGCCTGGAAGTCAAACACTGGTGGCGGTTGCTCGCGCTCCTGCCGGCCCTTCGCCGGGGCACGCACGGCAAGGCGGAAGACGTGCGGGCCTTCCACACGAAGGAGATCCGCGTCACCACCCGCAAGCCCAGACCGGTGAACACGGACGGCGAGCTGACCACTCACACCCCGGCCCATTTCAAGGTCATGCCGAAGATCCTGCGGATCTACGCGCCCTCCCCCGAGGAGCGGGAGGCCCCCTCGGATCTGGCCTCGCTCGGAAGCCGCATCCTGGGAACGGCTCCGCCCCGGTAGGTCCGAGGGCCCTTCCCCGTCCGAGGCACGGAGGTCCTCGGCTTCCCCTCGTCGTGTTTGGGGGGGACCGGTGCGCCTCCATCTTCCAGGAGAACGCGCGTCCCTCCCCCTTCCACGGGGGAGGGAGAGGGATACCCCTCTGCCCTCAGCCCGCCGCCGCCCGCAGGGCCGCCGGGGGCCGGGCCAGGGCGTGGCCGTAGAGGCCCCGGTGGGTCGGGTTGGGCATGAGGCGGTCGGTGAGGCCGATCACCGTCTCGGCGGCGCCGAGGAGGAGCGCCCCGCCGGGGGCGAGGCTCGTGCCGAACCGCGCCAGGATCTCCGACTTGGTCGGCGCGTCGAAGTAGATCAGCACGTTCCGGCAGAAGATCACGTCGAAGGCGCCGAGCGACTCGAAGCCCTGGAGCAGGTTGAGCTGGCGGAACTCCACCATCGCCCGGAGCGAGGCGGCGATCTGCCATTGGTCGCCCTGCTGCGTGAAGTACTTCAGCAGCCATTGGACGGGCAGGCCGCGTTGCACCTCGAACTGGCTGTAGAGGCCGAGCTTGGCCTTCTCCAGCACCTCGGTGGAGATGTCGGTGGCGACGATATCCACCTGCCAGCCGGCGAGCCGTGGGGCGGCCTCCTGCAACAGCATCGCGAGGGAGTACGGCTCCTGCCCCGTGGAGGCGGCCGCGCACCAGATCCGCAGGCGGCGGCGGGCCGCGTTGCGGGCGAGCACCTCCGGCAGCACCACGTCCCGGAACAGGTCGAAGGGGATCCGGTCGCGGAAGAAGAACGTCTCGTTGGTGGTCATCGCCTCCACCACCGCCCGCTCCAGGTCCCGGCCGTGGGGGGCCCTGAGGGTGGCGATCAGGTGGTGCAGGCTCTGGGCGGCGAAGCGCCGGCAGACCGGCCCGAGCCGGCTCTCCACGAGGTAGCGCTTCTCCACCGTGAGGGCGAGGCCCGAGCGCTGCTTGAGGTAGCCGCGCAGGAACTCGAAATCGAGTTCGGTCATACCGCCTGCCCCGTGATCAGTGCCCGCAGGGCCGGTCCGATGTCGGACAGGGGGAGGATCGCCTCGGCGAGGCCCGCGCGGGCGACGCTGCCCGGCATGCCCCAGACGGTGCTGGTGGCCTCGTCCTGCGCCAGGACCGGCCCGCCGGCCTCCACCAGGGCCCGCGCCCCGTGGGTCCCGTCCGAGCCCATGCCGGTGAGGATCACCGAGGCGGTGGCGGCGCCGAACACCGCCGCCGCGTCCTTGAACAGCACGTCAACCGCCGGGCGGCAGAAATTCACCTGGGGGCCGTCGTTGAGCTTGATCACCGGCCCGCCGGGGGCCTGCGCGAGGCCCATGTGCCGCCCGCCGGGGGCGACGTAGATCCGGCCGGGTTCCAGGCGCTCGTCCATCTTGCCCTCGGCGGCGGGGAGGCCCACCCGGGCGGCGATATGCTCGGCGAAGACGGCGGTGAAGACCGGCGGCATGTGCTGCACGATGAGGGTCGGGACCCGGCGCAGGGTGGCGGCGCCGATCCCCGCCAGGGTCTCGTTCACCGCCTTGGGGCCTCCGGTGGAGGAGCCGATGAGCAGAACGCGGGGCAGGATGCCCGTCCGGGACCGGGGGCGCAGCACCGCCGGGGCCGCCGGCTTCGGCGCTTGCGAGGCGGCGGATGGAGAAGCAGACGAGCCGAGGGGCGCGGCCGAGGGCTGGGCCGGCGCCGCCGGGCGCCGCCGGGCCCGGGCCGCCCCGAAGACGCGGACGCGCTCGATCAGGTCCGTGCGGAAGGCCTCGGAGGTGGTGACGCCGCGGTTGCTCTCGGGCTTGGCGATGTAGTCGACGGCCCCGAGGGCGAGGCATTTGAGGGAGATGTCGGCGTTGCGAGTCGTCAGGGTCGACATCATGACGACCTGGAGCGACGGGCTCGCCGCCAGCATCTGCGGCAGGGCCTGGGTCCCATCGAGTTCGGGCATGTCGATGTCGAGGAGCACGACGTCGGGGTCGTGCCGGCTCATCATGTCGATGGCGATGCGCCCGTTCGAGGCCGTGCCCACGAGGTGGAACCCGGCCTCGGTGATCCAGCGGGCGACGAGGCCGCGCACCACCGCCGAATCGTCGGCGATCAGGACCCGGACCGGCGAGGCGGGAGGGGCGGCGGGCATGCGCGGCGCCGGGGCCGCAGAACCGGAAGACATCACCTGTTCCTCTCCGTCGCCGGACGATTCCGGGGGCCGCTTACAGTCGCGTTCCCCGCCGGGCGGGGTCGTTCCGAGGCCGTCAGGCGGAGACCCGCTGCGGCAGCCCGACCTGTTCGAGCTTGGCCGTCAGGATGTCCCGGTCGAAGGGCTTCATGATGTACTCGTCGGCCCCCGCCCGAAGGGCCCGGGCGATGGCGCCGACATCGTTCTCGGTGGTGCAGAACACCACCTTCGGATGGCGCCCGGCCTCGGTCCGGCGCAGCTCCTGGAGGAAGGCGTAGCCGTCCTTGTTGGGCATGTTCCAGTCGAGGAGGATGAAGTCCGGCATCGCCTTGGCGCAGAGTTCGAGGGCGGCGTCCCCGTCCTCGGCCTCGCTCACGGCATAGCCGATCTCCTCGATGATCCGCCGGGCGACCTTTCGGATCACGGCGGAATCATCGACCACCAGGCAGGTCGTCTCGGGCTGGCTCATCGGGTCGTCCCTCACGCCGCTTCGCTGCCACGGGCGCCGAAATCGAGGAGCGCGTCCACGTCGAGGATGACGAGGAGCCGCCCCTCCAGCCGGTGAACGCAGACCGTCAGGTCGCGCCAGCGGGCATCGAGGTTGATCGGCGCGCTCTCCCGGGTGTCGGCGCCGAGCTTGAGCACCTCGCCCACCCCGTCGACGATGAGGGCGAAGGTCTCCCCGCCCTGTTCCAGGCCGATGGCCATCCCCCGGTCGTTCGGGCCGGCGGCGGCATCCCGCCCCGGGGCGGGGGCCATGCCGAGGCGGCGGCGGAGGCAAAGGGCCGTCACCACCCGCCCGCGCAGGTTCAGGAGGCCGACGATCTCCGGCGGCGCCAGGGGCACCGGCGTGACGCCGGAGGGCACGAACACGTCATGGACCCGCTCGATGGCGAGCCCGAACAGGACGCCGTCCACGTGGACGGTGACGAAGTCCTCGGTGGGGCCGGTCTCGACGCCGTTGGCGTTGGCTGCCTTCATTGCGCGCACTCCGCGAAGCGGTCTGGGGAAGCGTGTCGGAACATCGGGGGCGCGGGTCTCAGGCCGCTGCGGCCAGGGCGGCCCCATCCGTCGCCTCGATCTCGCCGAGGGCGGCCACGAGGCCGCTCCGGTCGAACTTGGCCACGAGGTCGCTGATCGCCAGCGTCCGAGCCCGCTCCACGGCATCGGCCCCGACCGCGCCCGTCAGGCCGATCACCGGCATTTGGGCGAGGCGGGAGCCGGAGGCGCGCATGGCGCCCACGAGGTCGAAGCCGGTCCGGCCGGGCATTTCCAGGTCGGTGACGACGACGCCGATGCGAGGGTCGGCCTGGAGGGCGGCCAGCGCCTCGTCGGCGCCGCCGGCGGTCACGACCTGGAAGCCGGCCGCCTTCAGGACGGGGCTCAGCATATCGCGGAAGAAGGCCGAGTCGTCCACGAGCAGCAGGGTCGAGGCCGCCTTCTCGGGCCGGCGCGGGCCCCGGGCCCAGTCGTCGTAGGCGAGCGGCAGGAAGTGGGCGATGTTGATGATGTCGGTGGCCCGGCCCCGCAGCACCGCCGAGCCGATCAGGTCGGAGCGGTCCGCCGCGATTTCGATGTCGAGGCGCTCCTCCACGATGTCGACGATCTCGTTGACCACGAGGCCCATCGCCCGCTCGCCGTCGGAGAACACCACCAGCGCCTGCCGGCCCTCCCCGCGGATCGCGATGCCGTCGTCGGCCGGCACCAGGGGCATCAGCCGGCCCCGGTACTGGATCAGCGGACGGCCGCCGAGCCACTCGACCTTGTCGCACTCGATCTCCTCGAGGCGCGTGACCAGGGACAGGGGCACGGCCTTGAAGCCGTCGCCGCCCTTGAACACCAGCAGCGTCGTGGTCGCCTCGGCCGGATCCGCCTCGGCGGCCTCGGCCTCGGCCTGACCCGCCGACGACTGGACGCCCTGCGCCACTTGGTTGGCGATGCCGTTAGGATCGACGATCAGCACCACCGCCCCGTCGCCGAGGATGGTGTTGCCGGCAAAGAGCGGGATGTGCCGCAGCTTGGCCGACATCGGCTTCACGACGATCTCCTCCGTGTGGAAGACCTCATCGACGAGGATGCCGAAGCGCTGGCGGCCGACCTGGGCCACCACCACGAAGCCCGAGGTCTCGGCGGCGGCCTCCGCCCCGAGCAGGCCGGTGAGCGAGACGATCGGCAGCAGCCGCTCGCGCAGGCGCAGGACCGGCGAGCCGTTGATGTGCTCGATGGGCTGCGCGTCGGCGCCGACCCGCACCAGTTCCAGCACCGCCACCTGCGGCAGGGCGAAACGGTTCTCCCCCGCCCGGACGATCAGCGCCGCGACGATGGCCAGCGTCAGCGGGATCTTGATGGTGAAGACGGTGCCCTTGCCCGCCTGGGTGGCGATGTCGATGACGCCGCCGATGGTCTCGATGTTGGTCTTGACCACGTCCATCCCGACGCCCCGGCCGGAGACCGAGGTGACGGCGGCCGCCGTCGAGAAGCCCGCGTGGAAGATGAACTTCGCCACCTGCGCGTCGGTCATCCGGTCGAGGTCGGCCGGCGCCGCGAGGTTGCGCTCCACCGCCTTGCGGCGGATGGCGGCGAGGTCGAGCCCCTTGCCGTCGTCGGCGATCTCGATGGTGATGGTGCCGCCCTCGTGGAAGGCGGAGAGGCGGATGGTGCCCCGCGCCGGCTTTCCGGCGGCGACCCGCTGGGCGGTCGATTCGAGGCCGTGGTCCGCCGAGTTGCGGACCATGTGGGTCAGGGGGTCCTTGATGACCTCCAGCACCTGCCGGTCGAGCTCGGTCTCGGCTCCCAGCATCACGAGTTCGATCTGCTTGCCGAGTTCGGCGGACAGGTCGCGCACCACCCGGGGCAGCTTCTGCCAAGCGTTGCCGATGGGCTGCATGCGCGTCTTCATGACGCCTTCCTGCAGTTCGGCGGTGACGTGCGACAGGCGCTGGAGGGGCACCTTGTAGGCCGAATCCTCATGCCGGCGGGCGATCTCCAGGAGCTGGTTGCGGGTGAGCACCAGTTCCGAGACCATGGTCATCAGGTGTTCGAGGGTGTCGACGTTCACGCGGATCGTCTGCA
>JAKONI010000133.1 GCA_022702015.1 Beijerinckiaceae bacterium
AGGCGCGACCGGCGGTGAGGCCGGCGAACTGGATGAACGCCTTGTCGGTGTTGACGTACTGCTGGACGCGGCTGAACTGGTCGATGCCGAGCGCCGGGAAGGCGTTGGCGATGCGCTGCTGCGTGCCCGAGGTGGAGAAGGCGCCGGAGCGGCTGGCGGCCTCGAGGCGGATGAACGCGCGCAGGGTGCCGTAGTCGGTCTGGGTGCGGGCATCCATGTTGATGCGCAGCAGCGACCGGAAGAGCGACACGTCACCGACCTGGGTGCCGACGCTGCGGTTCTCGTTGGTCTGGAAGCCGACCTCGGCGCGGGCGCGGCCGGAGATGCGCAGGCAGGTATCGGTGCCCGGGATGTAGAAGAAGCCGGCGCCGTAGGCCGAGCAGACGCGCACGAATTCCACCGGAACCGCCTTCTTCACCGGCAAGTCCGCGGCTTGAGCAGCACCGACCGCCGCAAGCGCAGCAGCCGACGCGAGCAGAGAGCCCTTCAAGAGCTTCATTGTCATCTCCAAAGCTTCGAGACCCAGATGCGACCGCCCGGTATTCCGGGTCATGCCGCGTTCTTTTGGTGTTTCGCCCGCGTCTTGGGTGGCGGGCTCTAGCGGGCCTTCGCTTTGGCGATGCCCCCGTGCCCGGTCACCATGGTCGAAGCGCCAAAGCCAAGCAATGCGGATTCAACCTGGATAACCGCGTTCCAACCAGATGTTGCGACTCCGCAACAACTTCCGAACGCTATTGCCGGCAAAGGTTTGCATCGCGGGCAGGGTGCTTCGTTCTTGCGCGCTTCTGCCCTGCATTCGCGCAATGCCTGGAAAGGCCTCCGCGCGGTTCCCCTGAGCCGGGGAATCGGGCACGAACGTCGCGCGATGCTGTACGGGATCGTCCGGGCCAGGATGTCCGGCCGCGGGAACCTCCATTTGGTACCCGATGCCAGCTCATGGCGGCCAAGCCGAGTTTGTATCGAGACCAAACGTGACTGCTTCGACACCCGCCGTCACCCGTGACGCCAGCGCCAGCCGACGGGCCACCGGCCTGGGGTTCGGCGCGATCCTGCTCTGGTCGCTGCTCGCGCTGTTCACGGCGGCCTCGGGCGGGGTGCCTCCCTTCCAGATGGCCGCGATGACCTTCCTCATCGGCGGCGCCCTCGGGTGCGCGGCGTTCCTCATCGACCCATCCCGGGCGGCGGCCCTGCGCCAGCCGGCGAAGGTCTGGGCGCTCGGGGTCGGGGGGCTGTTCGGCTACCACGCCCTCTACTTCACGGCGCTCCACCTCGCTCCGCCCGCCGAGGCGAGCCTCATCAACTACCTCTGGCCGCTCCTCATCGTCCTGTTCTCGGCGTGGCTGCCCGGCTCGGGGGGATTGCGGCCGGGCCATCTCGTGGGGGGATTGCTCGGGTTGTCGGGGGTGGTGATCCTGTTCGCCGGGCGCGACATCGGTTTCACCGCCTCTGCACTTCCGGGCTACCTCGCGGCCCTGGCGGCGGCCTTCGTCTGGGCCGGCTATTCGGTGCTCTCGGCTCGGGTGGCCGCCGTCCCCACCGACGCGGTGGCGGGGTTCTGCCTCGCGACGGGGGTGCTGAGCCTCGCGTGCCATGCCGCCTTCGAGGCGACGGTCTGGCCCGCCACCGCGACCGCTTGGGCGGCGATCGTCCTGCTCGGCGTCGGCCCGGTGGGGGCGGCCTTCTACCTCTGGGATGTAGGCTGCAAGCACGGGGACGTGCGGATCCTCGGCGTCGCCGCCTACGCGGCGCCGCTCCTCTCGACCCTCGTGCTGGTGGCGACCGGTTATGCGGACGCGCGGCCGGTCCTGGCCCTGTCGTGCCTGCTCATCGTGGCCGGCGCCCTCTGCGCGGTACGGGCCTCGCGCCGGGGCTGAGGCGGTTTCAGGTCCGGGGCGTCGGGCGCCAATCCGGCGGGGCCATCACGAACCCGGCGAAATCGAAGCCCGGCGCCACGGTGCAGCCCACGAGTGTCCAAGCGCCGAGGCTGGTGGCCGTCTGCCAATGCCCCGCCGGCACGACGATCTGCGGCCTCTGCCCCCGCCCGATCTCCGGGCCGAGGTGGTGGGCGGAGGCATCGTGGCCGTTCGGGCTCATGCTGATCACGAGCGGCGCGCCCGCATACCAGTGCCAGATCTCGGCGGCGTCCACCCGGTGCCACGCGGACACCTCGCCGATGTCGAGGAGGAAGTAGATCGCTGTCCCGACCGAGCGCCCCCCGGCCTCGGCCGCATCCCGGAACGTCTCCCGGTAATGGCCGCCCTCCGGGTGCGGGCGCAGGTCGAGCGCCGCGATCACCTCGGCCGCGCTCATGCTGGCGATGTCTGTCATGGTCGGCCGGTCCCCTCGCTCGGGGGCCGGCTTATCACGGATCGCCCGCCACCGGCCCGTCCCGTCGGCGACCGGCCGTCGCGCTTGTTCACCGGCATCGCGGGTGATACCGGCCGGTCTTTCCCGAGGCCGAGCCGATCGCCGTGACGCTGAACCCGAATGTCCGCCTCCATCGCGGAGATCTGCCCGCCGCCTACGACCCCGGCGCCTCCGTGGCGATCGATACCGAGACGCTCGGCCTCAACCCGCACCGGGACCGCCTCTGCGTGGTGCAGCTCTCCACCGGCGACGGCAAGGCGGATGTGGTGCAGATCGTCCCCGGCGGCCCGGCGCCGGAGGTGCTGCTGCGGGTGCTGGCCGACGAATCGGTCCTCAAGATTTTCCACTTCGCCCGGTTCGACCTCGCGGTGCTGTTCCACTCCCTCGGGGTGATGCCGGGGCCGGTCTACTGCACCAAGATCGCCTCCAAGCTCGCCCGCACCTACACCGACCGGCACGGCCTCAAGGACGTGGTGCGGGAGACGGTGGGGGTGGACCTCTCGAAGCAGCAGCAATCCTCGGACTGGGGGGCGGAGACGCTCACCCAGGCCCAGCTCGATTACGCGGCGTCCGACGTGCTGCATCTCCACGCCGCCAGAGCCCGGCTCGACGCGATGCTGGCGCGGGAGGGGCGGACCGAGGTCGCGCAGGCCTGCTTCCGTTTCCTGCCGACGCGGGCGAAGCTCGATCTGATGGGCTGGGCCGAGGCCGACATCTTCGCCCACACCTGAACCGGTACGGTTCGCCGCGCCTGATCAATTGATCCTGCGACCGCGATGCAATTCACCCACGGGGTGTTCTCACTCCGGTGAGGTTTTGCGGTGACGGTATCGGCGGCCAAGGCTGTTAGATTGGCGAGGCCCGAGCTTAGCGATTGGGCCAGATCCTCCTCGCCGGCCACTTCCCGATCAGGCCGGCGGGGAGGATCCGTCGCGGCACTCTCCGAAGGCGGTCGCGGAGGGGGCGCAGCCGCGTTCGGAGGGAGGAGGCGGCCCAGGCGGACCGCCTCCGTGTCATCTCACACCGAGTAGTACTGCACGAACTCGATCGGGTGCGGGGTCATCTCGTAACGCAGCACCTCCGCCATCTTCAGCTCGATGAACGAATCGATCTGCGCATCGGTGAAGACGCCCCCGGCGGTCAGGAAGGCCCGGTCCTTGTCGACGCTGGCCAGCGCCTCGCGAAGCGAACCGCACACGGTCGGGATCTCCTTCAGCTCCTTCGGCGGCAGGTCGTAGAGGTCCTTGTCCATCGCCGCGCCGGGGTCGATCTTGTTGCGGATGCCGTCGAGCCCGGCCATCAGCAGGGCGGCGAAGGCGAGGTAGGGGTTGGCCGTCGGATCGGGGAACCGGACCTCCACGCGCTTGGCGTTCGGGCTCTTGGTCCACGGGATCCGGCAGGAGGCCGAGCGGTTGCGGGCCGAGTAGGCCAGCAGCACGGGGGCCTCGTAGCCCGGCACCAGCCGCTTGTACGAGTTGGTGGAGGGGTTGGTGAAGGCGTTCAGCGCCTTGGCGTGGCGGATGATGCCGCCGATGAAGTACAGGCAGTCCTGGCTCAGCCCGGCATACTTGTCGCCGGCGAAGAGCGGCTTGCCGTCCTTCCACAGGGACAGGTGGACGTGCATCCCCGAGCCGTTATCCCCGAAGACGGGCTTGGGCATGAAGGTCGCGGTCTTGCCGTAGCTCTGCGCGACGTTGTGGATGCAGTACTTGTAGACCTGCAGGTGGTCGGCGATCGTGGTGAGGGTGTCGTACTTCAGGCCGAGCTCGTGCTGGGCGCTCGCCACCTCGTGGTGGTGCTTCTCCACGGTGGCGCCCATGGCGGCGATGGCCGCCAGCATCTCGCCGCGCATGTCCTGGGCCGAATCGAGCGGCGGCACCGGGAAGTAGCCGGCCTTCATCTGGATGCGGTGGCCGAGGTTGCCGCCCTCGTAGTCGGTGGTGCCGTTGGTGGGCAGCTCGGTCGAATCGAGTTCGAACCCGGTCTTGTACGGGTCGGCGGAGAACTTCACGTCGTCGAACACGAAGAACTCGGCCTCGGGGCCGACATACACCGTGTCGGCGATGCCGAGTTCCTGCAGGTAGGCCTCGGCGCGCTTGGCGGTGCCGCGGGGGTCGCGCTCGTAGGGCTCGCCGCTCTCGGGCTCCAGCACGTCGCAGACGATGGAGAGCGTCGCGGCAGAGAAGAACGGGTCCATGACCGCCGTCGAGGGGTCCGGCATCAGCAGCATGTCCGACTCGTTGATCGCCTTCCACCCGGCGATGGAGGAGCCGTCGAACATCGTGCCTTCCGCGAAGAAGTCGTCGTCGATCATCGACACGTCGAACGTCACGTGCTGCCACTTCCCGCGCGGGTCGGTGAAACGGAGGTCGACGTAGCGGACATCGTTGTCCCGGATCGTCCTCAGCACCTCGGTTGCAGTCGTCATCGTCGGGTCGCTCCCTGAGATTCGTCCTGCCTGCGACGGACGCAGGGGACGGGTCGCTCCATACAAGCCCCCCTGGGGCCATGTCACCCGGCCAGGCCGCATGGCGGGGGCGGACAGGGGACATTCTGCTCGCGATTCCGTGATCGCGAGAATGGGAACCCCGCGCCAAAGCCCCAGGGGGTGGCACGATGCGTGCTAACGGATCCTCGGCCGTCGACCAGATGGCGGGCCGCTCGGTGGGGCTTCCTGATCTGCCAGGCTCCGCATCGACAAGGGATCGAGAGATCGGCGAGAGACCGGAATGACGAAATACAAGCTCGAGTATATATGGCTCGACGGCTACACGCCGGTGCCAAACCTGCGCGGCAAAACGCAGATCAAAGAGTTCGACAGCTTCCCGACCCTCGACCAGCTTCCCATGTGGGGCTTCGACGGTTCTTCCACGAAGCAGGCCGAGGGCGGTAGCTCCGACTGCATGCTGAAGCCCGTGCGCCACTTCCCCGATCCGGCCCGCAAGAACGGCGTGCTGGTGCTGTGCGAAGTGATGATGCCGGACGGCAAGACCCCGCACGAGTCCAACAAGCGCGCGACCATCCTGGATGACGCGGGCGCGTGGTTCGGCTTCGAGCAGGAGTACTTCTTCTACAAGGACGTCCGCCCGCTGGGCTTCCCCGAGCAGGGCTACCCGGCCCCGCAGGGCCCATACTACACCGGCGTCGGCTACTCGAACGTCGGCGACGTCGCCCGCAAGATCGTCGAGGAGCACCTCGACCTCTGCCTCGACGCCGGCATCAACCACGAGGGCATCAACGCCGAGGTGGCGAAGGGCCAGTGGGAATTCCAGATCTTCGGCAAGGGGTCCAAGAAGGCCGCCGACGAGATGTGGATCGCCCGCTACCTCCTGCAGCGTCTCTGCGAGACGTACGGCATCGACGTCGAGTACCACTGCAAGCCGCTCGGCGACACCGACTGGAACGGGTCGGGCATGCACTGCAACTTCTCGACCGCGCACATGCGCGAGGTTGGCGGCAAGGAGTATTTCGAGAGCCTGATGAAGGCCTTTGAGGTCAACATCGAGGATCACATCGCCGTCTACGGCCCGGACAACCACATGCGCCTCACCGGCAAGCATGAGACGGCGCCGTGGAATAAGTTCAGCTACGGCGTGGCCGACCGCGGCGCCTCCATCCGCGTGCCCCACTCCTTCGTGAACAACGGCTACAAGGGCTATCTCGAGGATCGCCGCCCGAACTCGCAGGGGGACCCCTACCAGATCGCTTCGCAGGTGCTGAAGACGATCGCCTCCGTGCAGTCGTCCGGCGCCTCCGTGGCCGCCTAAGATCCCCACACGCTCAAGAAGCCGGGCCCACGGGTCCGGCTTCATCAATTGGTGAGAGCGCGGCGCCCTCGGAGACGAAGCCGGCGCGGCACGACGCGATGCCCCGGTTGAAGATCAGCGGCCGCGGGTGCGGTCGTCGTCGCGGATGGCGGCCTCGTGGTACCACGCGCCGCCGCCGATCACCGGGGCCGGCTTGGCGGCTTGCGGCAAGCGCGCGGCCTGCGCTCGGCGGAATGCCGCGAGATCGACGATCTTGGTGGTTTCAGAATGGTCGGTGGCAGCCATTGACGGGCCCTTCCCACATACGTCCGGCGACCCCGAGAGCCGCCGCGATGAAGGGCATGTAAGGCTGCCTTTCACCGGCAACCATGTCCCCGGACGCTTTGCCGGATATTCGCGCATGATGGAAAAGCGGGCAGCGGGCTGAGAGGGTGCTCGATCGGGCCGCGCCGGCTAGGTCAGATGGCGTCCGGACCGGTCTCGCCGGTGCGGATGCGGATCGCCTCTTCGATCGTGGAGACGAAGATCTTTCCGTCGCCGATGCGCCCGGTCTGGGCCGACTTGCGGATCGCCTCCACGGCGCCCTCGACCAGGGCGTCCGACAGGACGATCTCGAGCTTTACCTTCGGCAGGAAGTCCACGACGTACTCGGCGCCGCGATAGAGTTCGGTGTGACCCTTCTGGCGGCCGAAGCCCTTGGCCTCGATCACGGTGATCCCCTGGAGGCCGACCTCCTGGAGGGCCTCCTTCACCTCGTCCAGCTTGAAGGGCTTGATGATCGCTTCGATCTTCTTCATGCCGCTCGGGCCTGCCTGCAACGTTGGCGAAACAGTAACATCGCCGAGGGGGCGCCGCCACGGTGTTTTGCCGGCGGAGCGCATTTCACCGCCTGTTTCGTGTGCAATTTATGCGCATCATTGAGGCGATCGGCGCATTTTTGTCCATTGAGTGAGCAACGAGTGGTCGAGGCAAGGGCAGAACGGGGGGCTGGGACGCGCCTCCTCACGGTGGCGGCGGTGGGCAAGCTGGACGCGGCGGCGATCGCCGGGGGCGTGCCCAGCATCGCGCTGATGGAGGCGGCCGGTGCGGCGGTGGCGGAACGGGCCGTTGCCCTGCTCCCACCGGGGGGGCGGGCCCTGGTGCTCTGCGGACCCGGCAACAACGGCGGCGATGGGTTCGTGACCGCGCGGCGCCTCGTGGAAGCGGGCTTCCCCGTCGACCTGGTGTCGCTGGGCGAGATTTCCGCCCTGAAGGGCGACGCGGCCCTGGCCGCCGGATTGTGGACGGGCCCCGTCCAAGGGAAACTGCCGGAGGATCTCTCGCCCTACGCGCTCGTGATCGACGCCTTGTTCGGTGCGGGGCTGTCCCGTGACCTCGATGGCGTCGCCCGCGCCCTGGTGGAGACCGTCGCCGCGACCCGTCTTCCGGTCCTGGCGGTGGATATGCCGAGTGGGGTCGATGGCGATAGCGGCGCCGTCCGGGGGGCCGCGCTGGCCGCCACCGATACCGTGACCTTCGTGGCGATGAAGGCCGGGCACCTGCTTGAGCCGGGGCGGAGCCTGTGCGGGCGCGTCCACGTCGCGCAGATCGGCACAGGGGAGGCAGCCCTGGCCGCCGGGCTCGCGGCGTCCGAGCCACCCCTCCACCGCAATGGACCGGACCTCTGGGGGGCGTCGTTCCCCCGGCTGACGGGGGCGAGCCACAAATACACCCGTGGTCACGCGCTCGTTCTCTCGGGACCCGCCACGAAAACCGGGGCGGCCCGGCTCGCGGCGCGGGGAGCCCTGCGGGTGGGGGCGGGGCTGGTCACGGTGGCATCGCCGGTCGCCGCGCTGGCCGAGAACGCCGCCCATCTCACCGCGATCATGCTGCGCCGCTGCGAGGATCCCGACGACCTCGACGACACGCTGGCCGACGAGCGCCTGAACGCCATCCTCCTCGGACCGGGCCTCGGGACGGGGGAGGGGACGCGGGAGCGCGTGGGTGTGGCGGCGGGGGCCGGACGCAACCTCGTGCTCGACGCCGACGCGCTGACGAGTTTCGCCGACGATGCCGCCACGCTGGCGGATCTCATCGCCGACGGCGGCGGGCAGGCGGTGATCACGCCCCATGCCGGCGAGTTCGCCCGGCTGTTCGATGGGACGACCGTGCCGAGGGCGGCCGACAAGGTGGCCCGCACCCGGGCGGCGGCGGCGCTCATCGGGGCGGTCGTGATCTTCAAGGGGGCCGACACGGTGATCGCCCACCCGGACGGCCGCGCGGCGATCAACGCGCACGCAAGCCCGTATCTCGGGACCGCCGGATCGGGCGACGTGCTGGCCGGTTTCGTGACCGGCCTGCTCGCCCAGGGGATGGCGCCGTTCGAGGCGGCCTGCGCCGCCGTATGGCTGCATGGCGACGCCGCGCTGCGGCACGGCCCCGGCCTCATCGCCGAGGACCTCCCCGAACTGATGCCGGCGGTCCTCGCGGGCCTGTAGGAGGATCCCAAAGGACAAGTCCTTTGTCGGGTGCGGGGCAGGGCCCCGCGAAGACCCAGGGGTTTCACCCCTGGACGCCACCAAAGGGACAATCCCTTTGGAAACCCGAACTCACGTGACCTCGAACATTGTCCATAGGCCGGTGTCGAATCGTTCGAGGACCGTCGCGCTGAGCAGCCAGCGGCCGGGATTGTCCGCCAGGAAGGCGATGCGCGCCGTGCGGCCTTCGAGAAGCTGAAAGGTATCGAGCCAGTAGGGCTCCCAGCCGTCATCGAGGGGATGCAGCAGGCGGAAGCAGTGCCCGTGCAGGTGGAGGGATTGGGGAAAGGCCGTGTCGTTGCGCAGGGCCAGCACCACCACCTGCC
>JAKONI010000139.1 GCA_022702015.1 Beijerinckiaceae bacterium
CCCACAGCACGCCGTGAACGGTGCGCGCCGGATCACGGGTCACCGAGGCGTAGCCCTCGCGCATGATGAGGAAGCGGTAGCCCGGCAGACGTCCCTGCCCCACCAGCCGGGAGACCGGGCAGCGCAGGGCCATGGCGGCGGCGTCCATGTTGGCGCCGTAGGCGAAGTAGAGGGGCAAAGGCGGGCGGACGCAGCCGGTTACTCACCCCGCTGGCGTGCCCGCCGAACGGACCACTCGTTGGCCCGCATCGCCGCGTAGGCGACGGCCAGCGTCACCGCCGGGATCACGAAAGTGACGAAAATCTCGCCGGAACTCATCGCATGAGGCTCCGTAGAACGCGCCTGCCAACCCAATGTAAGCCGATTGCCGTGCAAAGCCAGATGGCGGCGAAGCTGACTGTGGCCGTCTTGAGAGGCGGCGCACTTGAGACGCCGAAACTGACCGCGGTGACCGGAGTCACGAACCCGACCACCACGTAGGCGACGGCGATGTTGTTCAACGCCGTCGCGAGGAGCTTCGTCTGCTCGTTATGAACTGCGCTCACGGTCGGCGGATCTCACGCGAATTCAAGGATCACCGCGTCGACCGCGAGGCTGTCGCCTTCCTTCGCGTGGATCTTGCCGACGGTGGCGTCGCGCTCGGCGCGGAGCACGTTCTCCATCTTCATGGCCTCGACCACGGCGATGGGCTCCCCGTTCTTCACCTCCTGGCCCTCGGCCACGAGGATCTGCTTCACGAGGCCCGGCATCGGGCAGAGCACCTGCTTGCCGGAGCCCGTCTGCTCCTTCACCGGCATCAGCGCGGCGAGTTCGGCCTCGCGGCGGGTGAACACCCGCGCCTCGGCCGCCGCGCCGGCATGCTGGAGCGAGACACCGTTCAGCAGGCCACGGATCTGGATCGCGGTGCGCTCGCCGTTGATGGTGCCGCTCCAGACCGGCTCGCCGGGCCGCCACGCACTCTCGACGCGCAGGGCCGTGCCATCCTCGCGGGTGACGATCACGCCATCCTCGTCCGAATCGACGGCGACAGGGTAGGATGCGCCCGCCAGCATCACGACCCGCTCGCGCT
The DNA here is from genome assembly GCA_022702015.1 of Beijerinckiaceae bacterium. GTDB lineage: Bacteria > Pseudomonadota > Alphaproteobacteria > Rhizobiales > Beijerinckiaceae > Methylobacterium. The sequence continues at coordinate 1,070 of JAKONI010000139.1, forward strand.
CGAAGGCGAAGAGCCCCGGCGCACGCATCTGGCCGCTGATCCCGCGCTTGCGCTGGTTGAGCTTGTGGTCGATCGCCGCCGCGGCGGCCATCATCCGCACCGCCACCGGGCCGGCGGGCTCGGGTGCCACGAAGCCGTTCGGGAATTCCTCGGCAATGAAACCTGTGGACAGGTTCCCCTCCTGCCAGCGTGGATGAGCCATCAGCGCCGACAGGAACGGGATGTTGTGGCGAATCCCGTCGATGGCGAAGGCATCGAGCGCCTCGGCCTGCGCCTCGATGGCGGCGAGGCGCGTCGGCGCCCAGGTCACTAGCTTAGCGATCATCGGATCGTAGTGGATGGCGATCTCGCCGCCTTCCTCGACGCCGGTGTCGTTGCGGACGATGGCATCGCCCCGGTGTCCCTCCTCCGGCGGCCGGTAGGTGGTCAGCCGGCCGATGGAGGGGAGGAAGTTCCGGGTGGGGTCCTCGGCGTAGACGCGGCTCTCCACCGCCCAACCGTCGAGCTTCACCTGATCCTGGTTGAGGGGCAGCGCCTCGCCCGCCGCGACGCGGATCATCAACTCCACGAGGTCGAGGCCGGTGATCATCTCGGTCACCGGGTGCTCCACCTGGAGGCGGGTGTTCATCTCGAGGAAGTAGAAGGACTTGTCCTGCCCCGCCACGAACTCGACCGTGCCGGCCGAATCGTAGTTCACCGCCTTGGCGAGGGCGACGGCCTGCTCGCCCATCTTCTTGCGGGTCTCCGGGTCGAGCAGCGGCGAGGGCGCCTCCTCGATCACCTTCTGGTTGCGGCGCTGGATCGAGCACTCGCGCTCGCCCAGGTAGATCACGTTGCCGTGCTTATCGCCGATCACCTGGATCTCGATGTGGCGCGGATCGGTGATGAACTTCTCCACGAACACCCGGTCGTCGCCGAAGGAGGACGAGGCCTCGGACTTGGCGCGGGCGAAACCCTCCGCCACCTCGTCGGCGGAATGGGCGATGCGCATCCCCTTGCCGCCGCCGCCGGCGGAGGCCTTGATCATCACGGGATAGCCGATCTCGTCGGCGATCTTCACCGCGTGCTCGGGGTTCTCGATCACGCCGAGGAAGCCCGGCACCGTCGAGACGTTCGCCGCCGCGGCGGCCTTCTTGGATTCGATCTTGTCGCCCATGGCGGCGATGGCGCCGGGGTTGGGTCCGATGAAGACGATGCCGGCGGCTTCGAGCGCCTTCGGGAAAGCCTCGCGCTCCGAAAGGAAGCCGTAACCGGGGTGAACCGCCTGGGCGCCGGTCGCCTTGCACGCCTCGACGATCTTCTCGATCACCAGATAGGATTGCGCGGCGGCGGCCGGGCCGATGTGCACCGCCTCGTCGGCCATGGCCACGTGCACGGCGTCGCGGTCGGCGTCCGAGTAGACCGCCACGGTCTTGATGCCCATCCGCCGCGCGGTCTTGATGACCCGGCAGGCGATCTCGCCGCGGTTGGCGATCAGAATCTTATCGAACATCCGTGGTGCCGCCCTGTATCGGGATCGCCGGATTGCAGACCGGCTTATAACTTCCGATAGAGCAGTTGCGCGGCCGGTGGAAGCTGTGCCGAAGGCTAGGTCAGGCGGCGAGGGCGAAGTGGCGGCGCGTGCGGGCGGCCGGCTCGCGGACCCAGCGGTTCGCCTCCAGGGCGAACGCGGTCAGCCCCTCGGCGGACCCCTGCGCCTCGCGCACGATCTCCTGGGCGATGCGGGCTCCCACCGGGCTCGGGCCGTTGCGGCCGCTGATCGTGGCGGCGAGCCACGTGGCGGTCTCCCGGTCGACATAGCCCGTCGAGCGCTCACCCCAGACCACGTAATCGACGACCATCGCCACGAGGAAGTCCGCGAACCCCTCCGAGGCCGGCACCGCCCGGTCGAGGGCGATCAGCAGGTCGGCTTCCTCGCGGCAGGCGATGCCGTCCGGGATCACCTCGCGCTTGAGGACGAGGAGGTCCTCCGCCGAGATCTCACCGGCCGAAACCGCATGGTTGCAGAACTGTTCCACCGAGATCGTGATCATGTCCGTTGCCTCCGCGACCATTCGTGTGGTCGTCCGTGTCTTTCCGTGTAACCGACAGTACGAGGCGAGCGATCATCCAGAGGTTAACGGCAAGATCTGAACGGATCTTCAGGTAAACATCGGCCAACGAGAGAGGCTTATTCGAAGGTTGCGGTGTTTCGTTAGCGGAATATGACCGGAGCCGGCCGCACGAGGCGTCAGGGCGTCATGGCCGCGCGCGCGGGGCGGCCTTGCAACCCCCACGATCGTTTCCCCTTCCGGGCACCGACCCGTGGTCCGCGCGTTCGGCCCGTGCCACAGTAACGGTTCCGGTTGCGACGACGCGGCGGAAACGAGTTCGGGAGCATCTCCGCGTGACCACCCTGTACGTGAGTCATCCTGCGAGCTTCGACCATGCCGTTCCCGAGGGGCATCCCGAGCGCCCCTCGCGCATGCGCGCGATCGAGCGGGCCCTGGAGGACGAGCGTTTCGCCGCCCTCGTTCGGGTGCTGGCTCCCCGGGCGGACCCGCACCTGGCGACCCTGGCGCATCCGGCGGACTACGTGGACGCCGTGGTCGCCGCCATGCCGGAGGACGAGATGGTCGGCATCGACGCCGACACGGTCCTCTCGCCGGGGACGCTGGAGGCGGTGCTGCGGGCGATGGGTGGGGCGGCCCACGCGGTCGATGCGGTGATGACGGGCGAGTGCAGCAACGCCTTCGTCGCCATGCGGCCGCCAGGGCACCATGCCGAGCGCGCCAAGGCGATGGGCTTCTGCCTGTTCAACCACGCGGTGATCGCCGCCCGCCACGCCAAGGCGGCCCACGGGGCCGAGCGGGTGGCCCTGGTCGATTGGGACGTGCACCATGGCAACGGCAGCCAGGACATCCTCTGGGACGACGGCACGATCCTCTACTGTTCGACCCACCAGATGCCGCTCTTCCCCGGCACGGGCGCGGCCTCCGAGCGGGGGGAGAAGGACACCATCGTCAACGTGCCTCTCCACGCCAACGACGACGGCGCGGTGTTCCGCGAGGCGTTCGACACGGCCATCCTCCCCCGACTCGAAGCCTTCCGGCCGGACCTGATCGTGGTCTCGGCCGGGTTCGACGCGCACCGCCTCGATCCGCTGGCCCACCTCCGGCTCGAAGCGGACGACTTCGCCTGGGCAACCCGGCGGGTGATGGAGGTGGCCCAGCGATCCGCCGGGGGCCGTGTGGTATCGGTACTGGAGGGGGGCTACAGCCTGGAAGGCCTGTCGAAATCCGTCGCCGCGCATGTGGATGCGCTGATGGGACGGTGAGCCCGGCGCGTTCTCCCACCCTTATGGGAAACGTCGTGGAACGCATCGTCGGGGAAACCCGCGCTTCGTCCCTCCCCCCACTGCGGGGGAGGGAGAAACGGCGCATCCCCTGGAACACCCACGACGGACCGGCGCCCGCCTAGCCTTCCAGCGATTCGTCGCCCAGTAGGTCGATCCCGAAGCCGGATAGGCCGACATACGAGCGGGACGAGGTGGCGAGGTTGCGGATCGAGACCACGCCCAGATCACGCAGGATCTGCGCGCCCAGCCCGATCTCCCGCCACTGCCGGGCGCGCACGGCCTCCGCCCCCTCGTCGGTGGCGCTCTTGAGGGGCACTCCCGCCGTCCCGTCGCGGAGGTAGACGAGCACCCCCCTGCCGTTCTCCGCGAATCGCCGCAGCACGGCGTCGATCTGGCGGCCGCCGCCGATCACGTCGGCGGCGACGTTCGAGCGATGCAGCCGCACGAGCACGTCACGCCCGTCGCCGATCTCGCCCATCACGAAGGCGAATTGCTGGATCGTCTCGAAGGGGGTGGTGAAGACGTAGGCCGTCACCGAGCCGTGGGCCGACTGCACCGGGAAGTGGCCGACCCGCTCGACGAGGCGGTCCCGCGCCTGCCGGTAGGCGATGAGATCGGCCACAGAGATCCGCTTGAGCTTGTGCGTCTCGGCGAAGGCCTCGATCTGCGGGCCCTTCATCACCGTGCCGTCGTCGTTGGCGAGTTCGCAGATCACGCCGACGGGGGGCAGGTCGGCCAACCGGCACAGGTCCACCGCCGCCTCGGTATGGCCGGAGCGCATCAGCACGCCGCCGTCCCGGGCGATGAGGGGGAAGACGTGGCCGGGGCGCACGAAATCGTTCGCGCCCATGTTGCCGTTGGCCAGCGCCCGGACCGTGTTGCAGCGCTGCTCGGCGGAAATGCCGGTGGTCAGCCCGTGCTTCACATCGACGGTAACGGTGAAGGCGGTGCCGAGGGGGGCGTCGTTCGAGGCCACCATCGGGTCGAGGCGCAGACGCCGGGCCTCGGCCACGCTCAACGGCGCGCAGACAATGCCGCAGGTGTTGCGGATGATGAACGCCATCTTGTCCGGCGTGCAGAGCGAGGCGGCGACGACGAGGTCGCCCTCGTTCTCACGGTCGTCGTCGTCGGTGACGATGACGATCTCGCCTTTGGCGAAGGCTTCGATCACTTCGGTGACGGTGCAATGGCTCACGGGTCGGTCTTTCGCTCGCGTCTCTCCCCTCCCCTGCGGGAGGGAGCCGGAGGTGGTCACGGGGCGGGACGGGACGGGACGGCCCCTCCCAGCCATTCCCACCCCTACCCCTCCCCGGCGGAGGGAGGAAGGTCCGCCGGTCAGCCCTGGCCTGTCTGACCCCGATGACGCAGGACATGATCGGCCAGCACGCAGGCCATCATCGCCTCGGCGACCGGGACGGCTCGGATGCCGACCCAGGGGTCGTGGCGGCCCTTGGTGATGAGGTCGACCTCGTGCCCCTGGCGGTCCACCGACTGGCGGGGCGTGAGGATGGAGGAAGTCGGCTTCACGGCGAAGCGCACGACCACCGGCTCGCCGTTCGAGATGCCGCCGAGGATGCCCCCGGCATGGTTGGCAAGGAACCGGGGACGCCCGTCATTGCCCGCCCGCATCTCGTCGGCGTTGTCCTCGCCCCGGAGGGCGGCGGCGGCGAACCCGTCGCCGATCTCCACGCCCTTCACTGCGTTGATCGACATCATCGCGGCGGCGAGGTCCGCGTCGAGCTTGCCGTAGACCGGCGCGCCGAGGCCCGGCGGCACGCCCTCGGCCACCACCTCGATCACCGCGCCGACGGAGGAGCCGTCCTTGCGGATGCCGTCGAGATACGTCTCGTACAGGGCGGAGGCCTCCGCATCGGGACAGAAGAACGGGTTGCGGGCCACCTCGTCCCAGTCCCACCGGCTCCGGTCGATGGCATGGGGGCCCATCTGGACGAGGGCCGCGCGGATCGTGATGCCGGAGATCACCTTGCGCGCCACCGCCCCGGCGGCCACCCGCGCGGCGGTCTCCCGGGCGGAGGAGCGCCCGCCGCCCCGATAGTCGCGGATCCCGTACTTGACGTCGTAGGTGTAGTCCGCGTGGCCCGGCCGGTAGCTGTCGCGGATCTCGGAATAGTCCTTGGACCGCTGATCGGTGTTCTCGATCATCAGGGCGATCGGCGTGCCGGTGGTGAGCTGGCGCCCGCCGGTCCGGTCGTCCGAGAACACGCCCGAGAGGATCCGCACCTGATCCGGCTCGCGCCGCTGCGTGGTGAAGCGCGACTGGCCGGGTTTGCGCCGGTCCAGCTCGGCCTGGATCTCCTCGGCTTCGAGGCCAAGGCCCGGCGGGCACCCGTCGACGACGCAGCCGAGGGCGACCCCGTGGCTTTCGCCGAAGGTGGTGACGCGGAACAGGTGGCCGAACGAGTTGTGGGACATGGCGGCCCGCTCTAGCGCGCGCCGCGCCGACAAACAAACCCGGCCTTCGCGGGTTCGGGGTGCCCGGGGCGCAACACCAACGGCGAATCGGTCGAGGGCGGCAACACTTACGTATTCGCGGGGGGATTAAAATTCCGAAAGCGGTCGTGGAACCGGAGTGTCATGCTCACGCTTGTAACGGCAAAGGTTATTGCACAGGTAGGCACCATGAAGACCTCGGTCACAGCGCTCGCCGCGCTCCTCGGCGTCTGCGTCCTCTCCGCCGCCCCCGCCTTCGCCGCTTCCTCCTACGATCCGTTCGGTGGAAACGATTCCGACGACTACTCCAGCGAGCAGAGCCCTTACGGTTACCAGGGCACTTACAACCCGAGCTACGGCCAGGGCGTGCAGGCCGCGCCGCAGGCGCAGGTCCAGCCGATCCCGCGGGAGCTGGTCGAGTTCACGGGCAACTACGCGCCGGGCACGGTCGTCGTCTCCACCGCCGAGCGCCGCCTGTACCTCGTCCTCGGCAACGGCGAGGCCCTCCGCTACGGCGTCGGCGTCGGCCGTCCGGGCTTCACCTGGGGTGGCACGAAGACCATCACGGCCAAGAAGGAATGGCCGTCGTGGGTGCCGCCGAAGGAGATGCTCGCCCGCCGCCCCGACCTGCCGCGCTACATGGCCGGCGGCATCGAGAACCCGCTCGGCGCCCGCGCCATGTATATCGGCAGCACCGAATACCGCATCCACGGCTCGAACGAGCCCGACACCATCGGTCAGGCCGTCTCGTCCGGCTGCATCCGCATGACCAACGACGACGTGACCGACCTGTACGAGCGCGTGAAGGTCGGCGCCAAGGTCGTCGTGCTGAACTGATCCGCTCCGAGCGGACGAACGCCGAAGCCCCGTCCGGCCTCACCGCCGGGCGGGGCTTTCGTCTGCGCTACGGGACGACGTGACCCACGGCCGTCTGGGCCGGGCTGAACGAGGCGATCGGCAGGTCGCAGTAGCAGCGGGCCCCGAGGGGGCGCGGCCCCGGCAGCGGGCAGGAGAACGGCTTGAGCCCCGTCAGGCCCCGCTGGACGGCATCGCAATTGTAGCCGACCTCGCGCACCACCCGGCGCCGGGGCGGCGGCGGGGGATAATCCTGTTCCTCGTAGGCCGGGCCGCCGCCGTAGTAGCCGCGCGGCTGCTCGTAGTACTGCGCCTGCGCGGCGGTACCGGTCAGCGCAAGGGCGACCGTCGCCCAGGCGAGCCGGCGCAGGCCGTCACGGTATCCGGTCATCGTCGAACTCCCGTTCCTGCGGCCGGTGGCGGCCGCGAGGGGCCGCTGTCAGCGCGAATGGGGGCGAAAACGAGACGGCCCGCCCCTTTCGGGACGGGCCGCCTGGGACGGGATCCGGTCGGATCAGTTGTTGGTGGAGCGGTTCACCGCGTCCTGGGCGTTCTCGGCGGTCTGGTGGGCGACGTCGCGGCCCTGCTCCATCGCCTTGCGCGCCTCATCGGCGCCCTGCTGCATGGCGGACTTCGCCCGCTCGGCGCCCTCCTGCATCGCGCTCTGGGCGATGCCGCTGAACTCCTTGGCCTGGGACTGCATGGCCGCGAACTGGCTGCGCACGAAGTCGGCCTGGAGCTGCATCGCCTCCTGGACGTCGCGGGCGCGGACGAGGCGTTTGGCGAAGTCGAACGCCGCGTTGACGTTCTGCTCAGCGTACTCGAAGCCGCGCGAGGAGGCGTTCAGCGTGTTGTTGCGGGCCAGCTCGGCCGAACCCTGGACGGTGTCGGAGGTGCGACGCGCCGCGCCCATGAAGCTGTCGAACGCCTTGCGGGCCTGGTCGACGCTCTTCTCGGCGAAGTCACGCATTTCGCCCGGGATCTCGTAATTCGGGGTGGTGCTCATGGTACCGTCTCCTCTTGATTCGCGGCTGTTGATAGCGCGTTGTGCACTGCACAATAATCGATTCGCGCCCATATGCCACCCGCGCCGCCGGCATTAAGGTTGACATAACGTAAACGTGTGACGGTCGTTGCCTTAGTCCAGTCTTGGGCGGCAGGACGCGATACAATGTGGAACGTTCGCATGCCGTCCGGGAGGCATCGGGCACGTGGAGTCGGGATCGGGGTCGCGTAAGTTGCAGGCCGACAGCACATCTCGGGGCGGTAGTCGCAAGCCCGGCCTCGAAGGGGCCTTTGCCACCTGGGGCCGCGAGCCGGCCCTGGCGGCTGGGTTGCACGACGAGTCCGGCACGTACCTCGTCATCAACGCGGCGGACGGCGGGGTGAGGATGTCCTCTCCCCCCGCCGGGCGGATCGCGGAGGCGCTGGCCGCCCTCGACGGTGCGGCCCTGGCCCGCCAGCTCGCGGGGGCTTGTCCCGGCGAGGGCTCCCCTCGCCTCGCCCGGTTGCGGCTCGACCCCCGCCGGATCATTCCCCCGTCCCTGTTCCTGATCGCCCGTGCCGCCGACGATTCGGGCGAGCCGGTGTTCCTGGCGATCCCCTCGGGCCCGACGACCCTGCCGAGGAAGGCGCCCCTCGCGGCGGGCCCGGAGCCCCTGGCGCCCGCCCCCGTCTCGGCCGAGCCCAATCCGGAGACCCGCGACGAACCCGTCGCCGCGCCCGCCGCCGAGCCTCCGATGGAAGCACCGCGGATCGGCGATCGCTTCCTGTGGCGCACCGATGGGCAGGGTCTCCTGACGAGCGCGACGGGCCCGCTCCGGCGCCTCACCGGCCGGGCCTGGGTGGAGTTCGCAACCCCGGCCGACATGTTCGCGGCCCGCCAGACCTTCCGGAAGGTGCAGGCGAGCCTCGACCTCGACGGCACGACGGTGGGGGCCGAGTTGTCCGGTGCCCCCTCGGGGCGGGACGGGCAGGCGTTCCGGGGCTTCGAGGGCTTCGGCGTCGTGCGCACCCTGGAGGCCGCCCCGCCGGCCGCGCCCCCTCCGGCGTTCCTCCCGGACGACGAAGAGCCGATGGAGCCGGAGCCGACGGCCGAGGCGGAGGCGAAGGTCGCGCCGGAGGCCGCCCTGTCGCTCGCCGAGCACGATGCCTTCCGCGAGATCGCCCGCGCCCTCGGCGCGCGTTACGCCGGGGACGACGAGGTCGCGCCGGCATCGTCCGGTTCCGAGCGGGGAGCCGGCGCGGTGATGCGGTTCCCGACCGCCCGGCCGGACCTACCCCCCGTCGCCGCCCCCGAGGTGGAGGGCGGCGGGCTCCTCGACGGCTTGCCGATCGCGGCTCTGGTCCATCGCGGCGAGCGGATCATTGCGGTGAACCGCCCGTTCCTGGACCTGACGCGCTATCCCGACGCCGACGCCCTGCGCGCGGCCGGCATCGACGCCGTCTTTCCCGGCGGTGCCCCGAGCTTCCGCAGCGGGCAGACCCACGAGACGGCGATCACCACCGCCGAGGGCGGTGCCCGGCCCGTCGAGGTCACGCGGGGGATCTGCGCCTGGGAAGGGGCTCCGGCGGCGATCCTCATCTTGCGCGGCCTTGCCGAGGACGATCCCCGGCGGGCCCTGGAGGCCGAGCGTCTGGCCCGCGAGGTCCAGGCCGGGCGTGCCATGGGGGCGGAAGCCGCCCTGGACGCCCTCCAGTCCGGCGTGGTGACGGTCGACCGCGAGGGCCGGGTCGTGACCCTCAACCGCGCCGCCGCCGCCCTGTTCGGCGCCGGCCCGGCCGAACTGGTCGGGGTCGCCTTCGCCACCCTGTTCGACAACGGCGCCCCCCTCGTCGGCGCGCTGGCCGGTGAGGGCGATGCCCCGGGGGTCATCCTCGCCGGAGGCCGGGCGATGATGCTCGCCCTCGCGCCCCCCCGGGCCGACGGCCACCGGGTCGCCGTGCTGCACCGCCTCCCCGATTCGATCGCCGGACCGGCCGTGGCGGAGGCCCCTCCCCGCCGGGCGGGATCGTCCTTGCGCCTCGACGGGGAGATCCGCGAGCCGCTCGAGACCATCCTCGCCCTGACCCGCGACATGCTCGACGAGCGCTACGGCCCCCTCGGCGACCGGCGCTACCGGGCCTGTCTCACCGACATCCGCGAGGCCGGCGAGCGGATCCGCGAGCGGGCCACCGAGCTCAGCGACCTCGCCGCCGTGGAGGCGGGGCAGATCGACCTCCACCCGAGGCCGCTCGCCTTGAACGAGGTGGTGGCGCACTGCGTGGCCGTGCTCCAGACCGAGGCCGCCCGGAGCCGCATCGTCCTGCGCACCAGCTTCTCGGCCAACCTCGCGGAACTCGAGGTCGACGAGGCCAGCGTCCGCCGGGCGGCCTCCCTGGTGATCGAGCATGCGATCCGGCGCTCCTCGGCGGGGGGCCAGGTCATCGTGTCGACGGGGGCGGGGGAATCGGCCGAGGTCGCCTTGCGCGTGCGCGACGGCGGCCACGGGCCGGACGCGGCCGTCCCCGAGGGCGCGGACGAGGATCCCCGCCTCGCCCTCCCCCGCGCCCTGGTTCAGGCCAATGGCGGGCAGCTGCGCATGAGCGGCCGCCGGGAGGAAGGCACCCTCGTGGAGATCCTGCTACCCGTCCGCCGGGGCGCCCACGGGTGAAGGGCCGGTCCGGGGCGGGAGACACCGCACCGGCTTTGTCAGCACACCGCGCCACAAAGACGGAATAGTCGCCGCCCCGAGCGTTAAAACACTGTGAAGGCGGGTTGACAGGACCGGCGCCGGGCGCCAATCACAATTTTATTGCGCTCAACTTAATTCGAACCAACAGATTCGATGTGTGCGGCGGAGATACCGGAGTTACCGGGGCCGCCGTAAGTGCGCTACACGACTTTGGAAGTTCTGGCAGCGCGGTCCCCGCCGCGATACGATCGGACGCCAAAACAGGGAAGAAACACGATGGAAGGCAGGGTCGTCGAGGTTCAGGACGCGTGGCGCGACGGCGCCCTCGTCGATGACGCCAAGTATCGCGAGATGTATCAGGCGTCGGTAAGCGACCCGGATGCGTTCTGGGGTGAACACGGCAAGCGCATCGACTGGATGACACCCTATACCAGGGTTAAGAACACCAGCTTTTCGCCCGGCAGCGTCTCGATCAAGTGGTTCGAGGACGGCAAGACCAACGTCGCCTACAACTGCGTCGACCGTCACCTCGAGACTCGCGGCGAGCAGACCGCGATCATCTGGGAAGGCGACAACCCGGACGAGTCGAAGCACATCACCTACCGTGAGCTGCACGCGCAGGTGTGTCGCTGGGCCAACGTCCTGCGCAACCGCGGAGTGGAGAAGGGTGATCGCGTCACCCTCTACCTGCCGATGATCCCCGAGGCCGCCTACGCGATGCTCGCCTGCGCGCGGCTGGGGGCGATCCACGCCATCGTCTTCGGCGGCTTCTCGCCGGATTCCCTGGCCCAGCGCATCCAGGGCTGCGGCTCCAAGGTGGTCATCACCGCCGACGAGGGCCTGCGCGGGGGCCGCAAGGTACCGCTGAAGGCCAATGTCGATGAGGCGATCAAGCGCCTCGGCAGCCCGGTGGTCGATCACGTCATCGTCGTGCAGCGCACCGGCGGCTCCGTGGCGATGGAGCCGGGCCGGGACGTCTACTACCACGAGGCCGCCGAGCAGGTGACGGACGAGTGCCCGGCCGAGCCGGTGGAGGCGGAGCACCCGCTGTTCATCCTCTACACCTCGGGTTCGACGGGCCAGCCCAAGGGCGTGGTGCACACCACCGGCGGCTACCTCGTCTACGCCTCGATGACCCACCAGTACGTCTTCGATTACCGCGAGGGCGAAGTGTATTGGTGCACGGCCGATGTCGGCTGGGTCACGGGCCACAGCTACATCGTGTACGGGCCGCTGGCGAACGGCGCGACGACGCTGATGTTCGAGGGCATTCCGACCTATCCGTCGAACTCCCGGTTCTGGGATGTGGTGGACAAGCACAAGGTCAACATCTTCTACACCGCGCCGACCGCGATCCGCTCCCTGATGGGCGGCGGCGAGGGCCCGGTGAAGAAGACCTCCCGGCAGAGCCTGCGGGTGCTCGGCTCGGTGGGCGAGCCCATCAACCCCGAAGCGTGGGACTGGTACTACAAGGTGGTCGGCGACAGCCGCTGCGCCATCGTGGACACGTGGTGGCAGACCGAGACCGGCGGCGTCCTCATCACCCCGCTCCCGGGGGCGACCGCCCTTAAGCCGGGCTCGGCGACCCTGCCGTTCTTCGGCGTGAAGCCGGAAATGGTCGATGCCGAGGGCAAGGTCCTGCAGGGCGCCTGCGAGGGCAACCTCTGCATCGCCGATTCCTGGCCGGGCCAGATGCGCACCGTCTACGGCGACCACGAGCGGTTCGAGCAGACCTACTTCTCGACCTACCCCGGCAAGTACTTCACCGGCGACGGCGCGAGGCGGGATGCCGACGGCTATTACTGGATCACCGGCCGGGTCGATGACGTGATCAACGTCTCGGGCCACCGGATGGGCACGGCGGAGGTGGAATCCTCCCTCGTCGCGCACCCGAAGGTCGCCGAGGCGGCGGTGGTCGGCTACCCCCACAACGTGAAGGGCCAGGGCATCTACGCCTACGTGACCCTCAACGAGGGCGAGGACGGCGACGATGGCCTGCGCAAGGAGCTGGTGGCCTGGGTCCGCAAGGACATCGGGCCGATCGCCTCGCCCGACCTGATCCAGTTCGCCCCCGGCCTGCCGAAGACCCGTTCGGGCAAGATCATGCGCCGCATCCTGCGCAAGATCGCCGAGGACGATTTCGGCTCGCTGGGCGATACCTCGACGCTGGCCGATCCGGCGGTGGTCGACGACCTGATCGACAACCGGCAGAACCGGGCGTGATCGCGGGCCGCCCCAGGGGCGGCCCGATCGGAACGGGGCGGGCACCGCACGGGTCGCCCGCCCCCAAGAACACGACGCCGCAAAATAAGAACACAGGCGGCAGCATGGGAAGGCGACAGGCCTTCCGGGAGGATCAATCAATGAGTGGGTCAACGGCCGGGCGCCTCGGGGGGCGCGTCACGCCCATAGGAACGGCACCGGCGGGGAGTGTCGATCCGCAGATCGAGCGCATCGCCCGCAGCCCGGAATTCCAGACGCTCGTCACGGAGCGCACGAAGTTCGGCTGGATTCTCACCGGCCTGATGCTGGTGGTCTATTTCGGCTTCATCGGCCTTATCGCCTTCGACAAGTCGGTGATGGCGATCAAGGTCGGCGGCGCCACCGCCTCGCTCGGCCTGTTCCTCGGCGTCTTCGTGATCCTGTTCGCCTTCATGCTCACGGGGATCTACGTCGCCCGGGCCAACACCCGGTTCGACAGCCTCAGCGACGATCTCAAGCGGAAGGTCGGCCGGTAATGCGTCACGCTCCCCTCTTCCTGGGCCTGACCCTCGCTGCGGTGGCGGCGTCGGCGGCGCTGGCCGCCGGGCCCGATCTCGGCGCCGTGCAGCAATCCGCCACGAACTGGCCGGCGATCGGCATGTTCCTGTTCTTCGTGCTGCTGACGCTGGGCATCACCTACAAGGCGGCCAAGGGTACCAAGTCGGCGGCCGACTTCTACGCCGCCGGCGGCGGTATCTCGGCCGGCACCAACTCCCTGGCGATCGCCGGCGACTACATGTCGGCGGCCTCGTTCCTCGGCATCTCGGGCCTCGTCTACACCTCGGGCTTCGACGGGCTGATCTACTCCACGGGCTTCCTCGTCGGCTGGCCGATCGTGCTGTTCCTCATCGCGGAGCGGCTGCGCAACCTCGGCAAGTTCACCTTCGCCGACGTCGCGAGCTTCCGCCTCGACCAGACGGCGATCCGCATCATCTCGGCGGTGGGCACCCTGGTGGTGGTGGCGTTCTACCTGATCGCCCAGATGGTCGGCGCGGGTAAGCTGATCCAGCTCCTGTTCGGGCTGCCCTACCTCTACGCGGTGATCATCGTCGGCGTGTTGATGATCGTCTACGTTGCCTTCGGCGGCATGAAGGCCACCACCTGGGTTCAGGTGATCAAGGCCTGCCTGCTGCTCGGCGGCGCGACCTTCATGGCCGGCGCGGTGCTGCTCAAGTACGGCTTCAACCCGGAGACCCTGTTCTCTGCCTCGGTGCAGGTCCATCCGAAGGGCGACGCGATCATGGCCCCCGGCGGCCTGGTCTCGAACCCGATCGAGGCGATCTCGCTCGGCGTCGGCCTGATGTTCGGGACCGCCGGCCTGCCGCACATCCTGATGCGGTTCTTCACGGTTTCGGACGCCCAGGCGGCGCGCAAGTCGGTGTTCTACGCCACCGGCCTGATCGGCTACTTCTACATCCTGACGTTCATCATCGGCTTCGGCGGCATCGCCCTGCTGATGTCCGATCCGAGCTACTTCAAGCTCGGCGCGGCCGGCACCTTCGACAAGCTGAAGGACATGATCGGCGGCACCAACATGGTCGCCGTCAACCTCGCCAACGCGGTGGGCGGCCCGTACTTCCTGGGCTTCATCTCGGCCGTGGCCTTCGCGACCATCCTGGCGGTGGTGGCCGGCCTGACGCTCGCTGGCGCCTCCGCGGTCAGCCACGACCTCTACGCCCAGGTGATCGCCCGCGGGCGCACCACCGAGAAGCACGAGGTCAACCTGTCGAAGCTCTCGGCGGTGGTGATCGGGATCGTGGCGATCTATCTCGGCTACGTCTTCGAGAACCAGAACGTTGCCTTCATGGTCGGTCTGGCCTTCGCGGTGGCGGCGAGCTGCAACTTCCCCGTGCTGGCGATGTCGATCCTCTGGCGCGGCACCACGACCTGGGGCGCGCTGACGGGCGGCCTCGTGGGCCTGACGGCGGCGGTGGTGATGGTGGTGCTCTCGAAGGCCGTGTGGGTCAC
>JAKONI010000159.1 GCA_022702015.1 Beijerinckiaceae bacterium
ACGCCGAAGATCAGCGTCGGAATCATCAGCGGCAGCACCAGCACCGCGAGGATCAGCCCGCCCCGGCGGATCGAGGCGGTGAGCGCCGCCCCCACGGCGCCGATGAAGCTGAGGGCCGGCGTGCCGACCGCCAGGGTCGCGGCGGTGGAGGCCATGGCGGTGCCGTCGAGGGCGACGAGCAGGCCGAAGAGCGGCGAGGCCAGCGCCAGCGGCAGGCCCGTGGTCAGCCAGTGGGCGAGGACCTTGGCGAGCACCACCCCTTCCAGCGGCACGGGGGCGGCGGTCATCAGGTCGAGGGAGCCGTCCTCCTCGTCGGCCTGGAACAGGCGGTCGAGGCCGATCAGCGTCGCCAGCACCGCCGAGAGCCACAGGATCGCCGGGCCGATCCGCGAGAGCAGGTTCAGGTCCGGGCCGAGGGCGAAGGGCACCACGGCCACGATCATCAGGAAAAACACGAGGGACAGGGTCCCGGAGCCGCCGACCCGGGCGGCGAGCCGCAGGTCGCGGGCGAGGAGCGCGAGGCCGGCGCGGATCACGTCCAATCCTCCAGGTCGTCCGGGGCCGGCGCCGGCGCGGTGGCGGGGGTGATGCGCAGTTCCATCGCGTCCGCGAGGCCCAGCGCCTGGTGCGTCGCGGCGATGACGAGGCCGCCCCCCGCCCGGTGCTCGGCCATCAGGGCCGCCAGCACCTCCTGCGAAGCGGTATCGAGGGCCGCCGTCGGCTCGTCGAGGAGCCAGAGCGGCCGGGCGCAGACGAGGAGCCGGGCCAGGGCGACCCGCCGCCGCTGGCCCGCCGAGAGATAGGCCACCGGGAGGTCGTGGGCATGGGACAGGCCGAGGCGGTCCAGGGCCTCGCGGGGGCTCAGGCGCGGGGCGCCGAGCAGGCTGCGGGCGAAGGCGAGGTTCTCCCCCGCCGTCAGGGCCGATTTGAGCCCGTCGCGATGGCCCACCGCATGCAGGCATTCCGGCAAGGTCGCCTCGCCGACATCGGCCACCGTGATCCGCCCGGCATCCGGCCGAAGCCGTCCGGTGAGGATCGCCAGCAGGCTCGACTTGCCGGCCCCGTTCCGCCCGGTGACGGCGAGCGCCCCGCCGGGGGCCAGGGAGAAGGTCAGCCCGGAAAAGATCCGCCGGCCGGAGCGGCGGCAGGCCAGGTTGTCGACATCGAGCCGCACGCATCCCCCGAGGATCGGCCGGCCCCGGTACGCCCGGCCGGCGCGCCTCCATGCCCGATTGCGGTCCCGGACGGAACAGCTCAGTCTCGCGCCCATCGTGTCGTCACCGGAGGAACCCTCATGAGCCTGGACGACCGGCCGACAACGCCGACGGAATCCGAGGTCGCCGCGAGCGACGACGCGGTGGCGGGCCTCGCCATGGTCCGGGCACGGATGGCGCATTGCTCGCCTGCGGAGCAGGCGGCCTTCTGGGAGGCGGTGGGGCGCTGCTTCGGAGGCGGCAAACCGCCGGAGATGCCCGCCGCCGAGGCGAAGCCGTAGGTCCCCTCCCCGCTTCGATCGCCGCGCGGGGGAAATCCTACTCGCCGTCCGTCTTGGGCGGCTTCATCGCCCGCGTCACCGCCCGCAGGGCCCCCTGGAAGGTCCGCACGTCCTGCTCGGTCATCGCCATGCGGTGAAGCATGTCGCGCATGTTGCGGACCATGCCGCCGCGCTTCTCCGGCGGATAGAAGCCCGCCCCGTCGAGCACCGCCTCCAGGGTGCCGAACAGGGCAACCAGCGCCCCCCGCGTGGCCGGCGGCGACAGCATCTCCCCCGTGAAGGGCAGGCTCGCCCGCCCGCTCGCCCGCCGCCACTCGTACCCCACCAGCAGCACCGCCTGCGCGAGGTTGAGGGACGGGAAGTCCGGCGACACGGGGAAGGTGATGATGGCATCCGCCAGCGACACCTCGTCGTTCGAGAGGCCGACCCGCTCGCGCCCGAACATCACCCCCGCCCGCCGCCCCGGCTGCCCGGCGAGGGCGGCCATGCCGTCCTCGGGGGAGAAGACGCGCTTCATCTGGCCCCGCTCCCGGGCCGTAGTGGCCAGCACGAAGGTCAGGTCGGCCAGCGCCGCCTCGACGGTGGGATAGACCGTCGCCCGGTCGAGGACATGGGTCGCCCCCGAGGCCGCCTCGCGGACGCCCTTCTTGGGCCAGCCGTTCTTCGGGTTGACGAGGCGCAACTCGGACAGGCCGAAGTTCGCCATGGCGCGGGCGGTCATGCCGATATTCTCGGCGAGCTGGGGCTCGACCAGGATCACCGCCGGGGTGGTGCCAGGCGGCGGTTCGAGGTCCTCTTCAAGCGAGTCGCGGGTCATGCCGCCGTCTGGCACGGCGGCGGGCGGCCCGTCGAGGGGGCGTTACGACCGCGAGCGAATGACAGCCCGAACCTTCCGCTCCGGGTGTGCCCTTGCTATGTCGCCGGGCGCATCCGCACGGCCCTTGCATGCCGTGCCCCTGAGGACAGCGCGCGGGAAGGCATCGGCCCATGGCGAAGATCAAGGTAGCGAACCCCGTCGTCGAGCTCGACGGCGACGAGATGACCCGGATCATCTGGGCCGAGATCAAGAACAAGCTCATCCACCCCTATCTCGACCTCGACCTGGACTACTACGACCTGGGCGTGGAACACCGGGACGCGACGGGCGACAAGGTGACGGTGGATGCCGCCGAGGCGATCAAGCGCCATGGCGTCGGCGTGAAGTGCGCCACTATCACCCCCGACGAGCAGCGGGTGCAGGAGTTCAACCTGAAGGAAATGTGGCGGTCGCCCAACGGCACCATCCGCAACATCCTCGGCGGCGTGATCTTCCGCGAGCCGATCATCTGCAAGAACGTGCCGCGCCTCGTCCCCGGCTGGACCCAGCCCTTCGTGATCGGCCGCCACGCCTACGGCGACCAGTACCGGGCCACCGACTTCAAAGTGCCCGGCAAGGGCCGCCTGACCATCAAGTTCGAGGGTGACGACGGCACCGTCATCGAGAAGGAGGTGTTCAAGTTCCCCGAGGCCGGCGTCGCCATGTCGATGTACAACCTCGACCAGTCGATCATCGACTTCGCCCGCGCCTCGATGAA
>JAKONI010000160.1 GCA_022702015.1 Beijerinckiaceae bacterium
GGCGGCGGCCGCAGCCTTGTCGGCGGCCGCCTTCTCCGCCGCGGCCTTGGCGGCCTCGCGCTTCTCCTCGGCGGCCTTGGCCGCCTTGGCGGTCTCGGCCTCGTTCGGCTCGGTCTCCGAACGCAGCGGCATCTCGTCGGCGTTGGCGAGTTTCATCTCGGCCGTGCGCTTGGGCGCCGTCGGCGCGTCGACCTTGGCGTTCTCGGGCTCGCGATCCTCGTGCTTCTCCGCCTGCCGGTCGGCCCGGCTCTGGGCGTTCGGCATCGGCTTTTCGGCCTGACGCTCGCCCTTGGTGATTTCGGAGAGCTGTTTCTCGGTGATCACCTCGACGGGCACGCCCTCCTGGGCCTCCGGCAGGGCCGGGGCCGAGACGCCGAACAGCACGAAGCCGAGCAGCGCGACATGCGAGCCGGCCGAGATCCAGACGCCGGGCTTCCGGCGGTCGAAGGAGACGGGCAGGAAGATCCCCACGCTGGGCGCTCCCCTAGTGCTCGGGCTCGGTGACGAGGGCGACATGCCGGAAGCCCCCGCCGGTCACGATGGCCATGACCTGCGCCACGCGGCCGTAATCGACCCGCTTGTCGCCCCGGACGAAGACGCGATCCTCGGTGCCGTTCTTGGCGGCGGAGGTCAGCTTCGGCACGATGGTGTCGTCGGTCAGTTCGTCCTCCCCGAGGAAGATCTGGCCGGTCTGGCGGATCGAGAGGGTGATGGGCTTCACGTCCGAATTGAGGGGGGAGGCCTTGGATTGCGGCAGGTCGAGGGGCACGCCGACGGTCATCATCGGCGCCGCCACCATGAAGATGATCAGCAACACCAGCACGACGTCGATGAACGGCGTCATGTTGATCTCGTTGATGGCGCCGCCGCGACGGCCGCGCCGCCGCCGCCGCTTGCCGCCGTGGGCCGCTCCTGGCGCCATGGACATGGGGTTGGGTCTCCTCGGCCCGAAATCTCAGGCGACCAGCGACAGGCGCTCGTCGATCTGCCGCGACAGGATCGCGGAGAACTCGTCGGCGAAGCCTTCGAGGCGCGATTGCGCCTTGGCCACCTCGGCCTGGAGCTTGTTGTAGGCGAGCACGGCGGGGATCGCCGCGAACAGGCCGATGGCCGTGGCGAACAGGGCCTCGGCGATGCCCGGCGCCACCACGGCGAGGGAGGTGTTCTTGGAGGCCGCGATCGAGGTGAAGGCGGTCATGATGCCCCAGACGGTGCCGAACAAGCCGATATACGGGCCCGCCGAGCCGATGGAGGCCAGGAACAGAAGGCGCGATTCGAGGCGCTCGACCTCACGCTGGATGGTCACGTCGAGCTGCTTCTCGATCCGCTGCGAGAGGGACTGGACCTGCCGGCCCGAACCCTCGAAAGAGCGCTTCCACTCCCGCATGGCGGCCACGAAGACGGCGGCCAGCCCGGTGGCGGGGCGGTCGTTGAAGGAGCGGAACAGCTCCTCCAGGGAACGGCCGGACCAGAATGCGTCCTCGAAGGCGTCCATCTCCCGGCGGATCCGCCGGAACAGGAGCGTCTTGTCGACGATGATCGTCCAGCACCAAATCGAGGCGCTGAGCAGGCCGAGCATGACGATCTTCACGACGAAGTGGGCCTGGAGGAACAAGCCCAGCAGGCTCATGTCGGCCATGGGCGCGGCCTGCATCGCGTCGGCTGGGTTCATCCGTCGAGGTCTCCTGCTCCGAACCGGCGCAAACGGGCGCGGACGTCCCGAGTGCCGGAAGTGCGAGCGATATCAATGCTATCGACCGCGATTCTGTCGAAAGTAAGGGCCGGCTCACCCCGTGCTGTGGCGCGGTGACAGGGATTTTAAGGGCGCGGCAGGGTTAAGGATTGGTTGAAATCGTCCCCAAGGCCGTCGATTCGGGCGTCGTCACGCCTGGACCGGCCCGCGCGGGCCTCATTATGCTGGTCCGATACGCCACCGATCCGGAATCAGACCGTGACTGCACCCGTGCCGAGTTTGCCCGACCTTCTCCGCCGCGAGAAAGGCTCTCTCCTCGGCTGGTCCTGCCTCGCCGACGTCGCCCTCGCGGGCATGATGGCGCGGGCGGGTTTCGATGCCGTCCTCCTCGATCAGCAGCATGGCGCACACGACTATGCGACCTGCGTCGCCTCCCTGACGGAGCTGGCGCTCGCCGGTACCCCCGGGGTGGTGCGGGTCGCGGTGGGTGATTTCGCCATGGCCTCTCGGATGCTGGATGCGGGGGCGGCGGGCATCGTCGCGCCGATGATCAACACCGTGGCCGATGCGCGGGCGCTCGCGGCGGCGACGAAGTTTCCGCCCATGGGCCAGCGCAGTTGGGGGCCTGACCGGGCCATGTGGTTCTCCGGGCTCGCCTCGGGGCCGGACTATCTGGCCAAGGCCAATGCCCGGACCCTGACCATCGCCATGTGCGAGACCCGGGACGCCATCGGCAACCTGCCGGCCATCCTCGACGTGCCGGGGATCGACGGTATTCTGGTCGGCCCGGCGGACCTGTCGATCGCCCTCTCCAACGGCGCCGCCCTCGACCCCACCGGCAGCGCCGTGACGGCGGGACTCGAGGAGATCCTGCGTCTCACCCTCGGCGCGGGCAAGATCCCCTGCGCCTTCGCCCCCAGCGCCGCCCGCGCCCGGGAGATGCTCGCCATGGGCTACAAGCTCGCCTCCATCGGCTACGACGGCATCGTCATCAACGAGGCCTTCACGCGGGTGCTCGGCGAGGCGAGGTCCTGACGGGTCTCGGCGGCGACCGCGAAGCCGCCTGCTGTCTTGAACCTTTTAGGCAATCCGAGCGCTGGACCGGTCCCACCCTCGGAGTCACTCCAAGAGCCTGACCGAAAAGCCCCCAACTCCCTTCACTGCCCTCATCGTGAGGTGCGGCGACAGCCGCCTCGAAGGAGGGCTCCAGGGATCGCTGAGCCGTCTGGAGCCATCCTTCGAGGCCCGCTGACGCGGGCACCTCAGGATGAGGGTGAGGGTGGGATGGATAGGAACTGTTCGGTCAGAGTCTCAGCGGTCCGGCTCGGCCGGGCCTCGAAGGACAAACCGGCCGTTCGGTTAAGCCCTCACGAAGGGGGGGCATATCAACGATCACCTGCACCGGTCAGAGCATGCTCGGGAGGATGCGATCCGGCGGCCGGTGGCCGTCCATGAAGGTGCGGATGTTGATGATCACCTTCTCGCCCATGTCGACCCGGCTCTCGTGGGTCGCCGAACCCATATGAGGCAGCAGGACGACCTTCCCCTGCCGGGCGAGCTTCACGAGACGCGGGCTCACGGCGGGCTCCTGCTCGAACACGTCGAGGCCGGCGGCCGAGATGTCGCCCGCTTCGATGAGCCGGGCGAGGGCGTTCTCGTCGATCACCTCGCCACGGGCGGTGTTGACGACGATCGCCTCGGGTTTGAGCAGCTTCAGCCGGCGGGCCGACAGCAGGTGATAGGTGGCCGGCGTGTGCGGGCAGTTCACCGAGACGATATCCACCCGGGCCAGCATCTGGTCGAGGGATTCCCAGTAGGTCGCATCGAGGGCGCCCTCGATCGCCACCGGCACCCGGCGGCGGTTGTGGTAATGGACCTGGAGGCCGAAGGCGCGGGCGCGCTTGGCCAGCGCCTGCCCGATCCGGCCCATCCCGACGATGCCGAGGCGCTTCCCGGTGATCCTCCGGCCGAGCATCCAGGTGGGGGACCAGCCGGTGGTCCAATCGTCGTCGGGGATGATCCGCGCGCCTTCGGGGACCCGGCGGGCCACGGCGAGGATGAGCGCCATCGTCATGTCCGCCGTGTCCTCGGTGAGGACGCCGGGTGTGTTGGTGACGGTGATGCCCCGCTCCAGGGCGACCCCGACATCGATGTGATCGACGCCGTTGCCGAAATTCGCGATGAGGCGGAGATTCGGGCCCGCCTGGGCAAGAAGGCCGGAATCGATCTTGTCGGTGACGGTGGGCACGAGGACATCCGCCTCGCGCAGGGATAAGGCCATGGCCTCGGCGGTCATGGGATTGTCGCTGTGGTTCAGGCGAACGTCGAACAACTCGCGCATGCGCGTCTCAACGGCGTCGGGCAGGCGCCGAGTCACCACCACGAGCGGCTTGCGCTTCGACACGTCTCACTCCCCCGGGGCCCTCGGGCCGCAAGAATCCATTAACCGGGTTCCGCCACACAGTTCGGGCTTCCCGAGCCGTGCGCCTCCCTTCAGGTCTGTCTAGCAGAGGCCGGGCGGAACACAATCGGAGCCCGGATGGCATCCGGCCCATTCGCCCCCAACGCGAAACCTGGAGAGACGATGCGCGCGCGCCTCGCGAGTTCCCTGGCCGCCCTGCTTCTCGGGGCGCTGGTGGTAGGGGTCGCCCCGGCTTCGGCGCAGGAGAGCGGGGTCGGGCCCGTGACGAAGCTACCCCTGCCGCGCTACGCCAGCCTCAAGACCGACCGAGTGAACCTGCGGGAGGGACCGTCGAAGGACCACCGTACGCTGTGGGTGTTCCAACGGGCCGGACTTCCCGTGGAAATCGTCGGTGAATTCGAGACCTGGCGCCGGATCCGCGACTCCGAGGGCACCGAAGGCTGGGTGCTACACTCGCTCCTGTCCGGCCGCAGGACGGCCATCGTGAATGCGGGGCCGGAGAAGAACGGGATCAAGCCCACCGTCTCGCTGCGCGCCTCGGCGGACGACGCCGCCGCCGACGAGGCCCGGCTCCAGACCGGGGTGATCGGCAGCGTGAAGAAATGCACCGGGCAATGGTGCCGCCTGATCGTGTCGCTGCCGACGAAGCGCGACGTCGATGGCTATATCCGCCAGAACCGCCTGTGGGGCGTCTATCCCAACGAAGTGGTGGAATGAAAAAGGCCCGGATCGCTCCGGGCCCCAATTCGCGATCGCGGAATTCGAACGGACCGTGCCGGGCCTCAGCCCTGCGAACGGCGTCCCGCCGGCCGGCGGCGGCGCAGGCGGACGATCACCTCGACGCCGGCGATCTCCATCCCCTCGGGGGCCTCGGGCAGCGAATCGACCGTGATGCCGCAATCGGGCATGTCGATCACGGCGGCCTCTTCCTCGAGGTAGAAGTGGTGATGCTCGGTGGGGTTGGTGTCGAAGTAGGCCTTCGAGCCGTCCAGGGCGAGCTGCCGCAGCAGGCCCGCCTCGGTGAACTGGTGCAGGGTGTTGTACACCGTCGCCAGGGAGACGGGGACCTTCGCCCGCATCGCCTCGTCGTACAGCATTTCCGCCGTCAGGTGACGGTCGCCCCGGCCGAACAGCAGCCAGCCCAGCGACAGGCGCTGGCGGGTCGGACGGAGGCCGGCCCGGCGCAGACGCTCGCGCAAGTCCGAAAGCGGGCAGCCGCGGCGCCCGGTGGCGTCAACGCCGAGGGTCGGCACGCGACCGTTCAGGACCGCCTGGAGTGGCACCATCTCGGACATATCAGTTTGTACGCTCGACAGAATGGCGGAACAGAACCGCGAGTATATGGAAGGCGGCCCCGCGTCGCAACCCGCCACCGTTTCCCTTCAACCACCCGCTTTGCCGCCGCGACGGCCCGTGCTAACCCGCCGCCGGGCGTGTCGCCGGTGGTCGGCGGCGCGTCGCTTCCGAACGGAATTCCCTGCGCCTACATGTCGTCTGACGCCGAAACCGTGCAATCGCCCGCTCCGAACCGCCGTTCGAGCTACTCCTACGAGGATTTGCTGGCTTGCGGGCGCGGCGAGCTGTTTGGCGCCGGAAACGCTCAGCTTCCCTTGCCGCCGATGCTGATGTTCGATCGCATCACCTCCATCGGCCAGGAGGGCGGTGCCCATGGCAAGGGGCATGTGCTCGCCGAATTCGACATTCGGCCGGACCTCTGGTTCTTCCCCTGCCATTTCCAAGGCGACCCGGTAATGCCGGGTTGCCTCGGCCTCGATGCCCTCTGGCAGCTGGTGGGCTTCCATCTCGGGTGGCTCGGGGCCTCCGGTCGTGGACGGGCCCTCGGAGTCGGCGAGGTGAAGTTCGCCGAGCAGGTCCTGCCGACCACGAAGAAAGTGGTCTACGGCATCGACATCCGCCGTGTCCGCCAGGGGCGCCTCGTCCTCGGCATCGCCGACGGCTGGCTCGAGGCCGACGGCAACCGTATCTACGAGGCGAGCGACCTGCGCGTGGCGCTGTTCCAGTCCTGATCTGAACGGTCCGCAATTCTAAGATGGATCATCTTCGGGGATTTCAGCCTGGAGATTTGATCCGTCGCGCAACGTCATGCGTTTCCGGCTGTTGAGATTATACCGGCAACCCCTTAGCTGACCGCAACGCGGATCGGGCAACCGTGACCGCGACGGAGATTTGGTCGTTCCATGCGCCGCGTCGTCATCACGGGGATGGGCATCGTCTCGTCCATCGGCAACAACACCCAGGAAGTCCTGGCCTCCCTGCGCGAGGCCCGGTCCGGCATCTCCCATGCCGAGTCGTTCGCCACCCACGGCTTCCGCTGCCAGGTCCAGGGGGCGCCGAGCCTCGACCCGGAAACCGTGGTGGACCGTCGGGCGATGCGCTTCCACGGGGGCGGCACCGCCTGGAACCAGGTGGCGATGGAGCAGGCGATCCGCGATGCGGGGCTTGAGGCGGGGGAGATCTCGCACGAGCGCACCGGCATCATCATGGGCTCGGGCGGTCCGTCGACCCGGGCCATCGTCGAGGCTGCCGACGTGGCGCGCAGCAAGGGCCCCAAGCGGGTCGGCCCCTTCGCGGTGCCGAAGGCCATGTCGTCCACCGCCTCGGCGACGCTCGCCACGTGGTTCAAGATCAAGGGCGTGAACTATTCGATCTCGTCGGCCTGCGCGACATCGAACCACTGCATCGGCAACGCGGCCGAGATCATTCAGGGCGGCCGGCAGGACATCATCTTCGCGGGGGGCTGCGAGGAGCTGGACTGGACCCTCTCGGTCCTGTTCGACGCCATGGGCGCCATGTCCTCGAAGTACAACGACACCCCGGCCCGGGCCTCTCGGGCCTATGACACCGCGCGGGACGGCTTCGTGATCGCCGGCGGCGCGGGGGTGCTCGTGCTCGAGGAACTGGAGCACGCCAAGGCCCGCGGCGCGCGGATCTACGGCGAGATCGCCGGCTATGGCGCCACCTCGGACGGCTACGACATGGTGGCCCCCTCCGGGGAGGGCGCCATCCGCTGCATGCGGCAGGCGATCGACGGCCTGAAGGGCGCGCGGATCGATTACATCAACCCCCATGCCACCTCGACGCCCGTGGGCGACGAGAAGGAGATCGAGGCGATCCGCGAGGTGTTCGGGCGGGGCGACGACTGCCCCCCGATCTCGGCCACGAAGTCGCTGACCGGTCACTCCCTCGGGGCGACCGGCGTGCAGGAGGCGATCTACTCCCTGCTGATGATGAACAACGGTTTCATCTGCAAGAGCGCGCATATCGACGAGCTCGATCCGGCCTTCGCGGACATGCCGATCCTCCGGGCCCGGCGGGACGACGCGAAGCTCGGCCACGTCCTGTCGAATTCGTTCGGGTTCGGCGGCACCAACGCCACCCTCGTGTTGAAGCACATCGACGCCTGATCCCCCCTCGGGTGGATTGGACAGTAGCGCGAGCGGCGGGCTAAGACCGTCGTTCATCGGTGTCCCCGCGCCGGCTCAGGCCGGGGGGACACCCTCCCGGTGGTCGGTCGCGTGATAGCAGCCGTCCGATGCCGCCCCGTGAGCCGGGGTGGCCGGCGTTCGGAAGACGGTTTCGCATGACAGGTTTGATGGCGGGCCGGCGTGGCCTGATCATGGGCGTCGCCAACGATCACTCGATCGCCTGGGGCATCGCCAAGACATTGCACGCCCACGGGGCGCAACTGGCCTTCACCTACCAGGGGGATGCCCTCGGTCGCCGGGTGACGCCCCTCGCCGCCAAGCTCGAATCGGACATCGTCCTGCCCTGTGACGTCGAGGATCTCGCCTCGGTGGACGCGACCTTCGCCGCCCTCGACGAGCGATTCGACGGGCAGCTCGATTTCGTCGTCCACGCCATCGGCTTCTCCGACAAGGCGCAGCTGAAAGGGCGCTACGTCGATGTGACGACCCGGGAGAACTTCACCCGCACGATGACGATTTCGTGCTTCTCCTTCACCGAGATCGCCCAGCGCGCCGCAAAGCGGATGCGCGAGGGCGGCTCGCTCCTCACCCTCACCTATGGCGGCTCGACCCGGGTCATGCCGAACTACAACGTGATGGGCGTCGCGAAGGCGGCCCTGGAGGCCTCCGTCCGCTACCTTGCCACGGATCTCGGCCCCAACGGCATCCGGGTGAACGCCCTGTCCGCCGGGCCGATGCGGACGTTGGCCGGCGCCGGCATCGCCGATGCCCGGCTGATGTTCAACCATCAGCGTGCCCACGCGCCCTTGCGCCGGACGGTGACTCTGGAGGAGGTCGGCGGCTCGGCCCTCTACCTGTTGTCGCCCCTCTCCGGTGGCGTGACCGGCGAGGTCCACTTCGTGGACTCGGGCTACAACATCATCTCGATGCCCAGGCCGGACGTGCTCCAGGCCCAGGACGAGGCCGGCGTCGTCGGCGATCCGTAAGGATCACTCCTCGGGGATGCGCCCCGGCGGCACGGGGCCCTCCTCGCTCCGGCGGGGGCGCCGCACCGCGCGGGTATCCCGGGCCGCCCGGACCTCCGCCGGGGAGGGCGGGGCGGAGGGGTAATTCGATGCGAACGGGTTGGCGGGAGCCGCCCCCGGCGTGCCCCCCAACAGCCGGTCGAAGAAGCCTTGCTCGGCGTGGGACGGCGAGGCGGCGCCCAGCAAGAGGGCGGCGGCGAGCATAAGTGGGGACAGGGGGCGGCGCGTCATCGGAGTCCGGCGGTTCGGGGCAAGGCCCCGGATGTGGCCGGCCATTCGGGCGGATCGGAGGCTACGGAACCCGCCGCGCGCACCAGCAGTTCGCGCTCGACAGGACAGTCAGCCCGTAAGGAAACGCCATGACCGAGGTCACCTATCACATCGTCGAGCACGACGGCGGCTATGCCTACAAGGTCGGCGACGTGTTCTCGGAGACCTTCCCGAGCCGGGATGAGGCGCTCCAGGCCGCGCAGGCCGCCGCCGCCGAGCAGCAGGTTCCCGGCTCCACCGAGGGCATCCGCTACCAGGACAAGGCGGGCGCGTGGCACGACGAGACGGCACAGGGCAACGACCGCCCGGTGGCCAAGGTCGAGGAATAGCTTCGGCGGCCTCGGTTACTCCGTCTCGATCGCGTCCACCCGGTCGGGATAGAAGGCGACGTGGCCCGCGATGGCCGCGACCGCCGGAAAGGGCGTCTCGTAGCTCCACACGGCATCGGGACGCCGCGCCTCGCCCACCACGAGGTCGAAATAGCGGGCATCGCCCTTGTAGGGGCAGTGGCTCGTGCGGGCCGACGGCACGAAGTATCGCGACTGGATGTCCTCCCGGGGAATGTACAGGACCGGGGGATAGTTCGCCTCCGTCAGCCGGAGCGCGGCGCCGGTCTCGGCAATGGTCTCCCCCGCGAGGATGACCCTCACACGGCCGGGCTGCCTGACAATGGCGATGGGGTGATTCGCATCCGGTGTCGTCATCACACGTCTCCCGTGCCCTTGAGTTCGACGGTGCCGAGGGCGTCGGCCAGCCGTGCCGTCGCGCTGCCCGGCTTGAGCGCCTTCTGCT
>JAKONI010000193.1 GCA_022702015.1 Beijerinckiaceae bacterium
AAGCGGCCATCCTCCGGGGTGGCCGCGCCCGGCAATCCTAGGGCGGCAGCCGGGCCTCCGGGCCATCGCAGCGTGCCCAGTCCCGGGATTTTCGGGCTGCGGCCGCGACGGGTGACGACGCCGCCCCGGCCGAACGGGCTGACCCCTCGGATACCACCGGGCCAAATCGCCACCGGCTCGGCTCGGCGCGCATCGGATAGGATATGACACCCGGCATTCGACTATTCCGCCCCTTCGATCCCGTCGGCACTTCCAGGATCGGACGTCGTGCGCGGCTTTGGCCGTTCATCGTCGCGATCTGTGGGCTGATCGGGCTCGCGCCCTTCGCCGCCGGAGCGCAGGGGCAAGGGGTCGCGCTGGCCGTCCTCGGCCCTGACGGAGCCGACACGCCGGGGGACAGGATCTCCGTCACGCGGGCGTTCGCGGCTTGGTCGCTGCAATGCGACCTCTCCGTGTCGCAGAATAAACGGCTGTGCGGGATCGAGCAGATTCTCCAACGGCCGGACGGTGCCGTGCTCTGGCGCCTCGCCCGCGCCGCAGACGACCGGAACGTGCTGATCTGGTCGCTTCCCCTCAACCTCAATACCGATATCGGGCTGACGGTGAAGCTCGATGGCTTCGCCACGACGGTCTCGGGTTGGACCTGTCAGACCGCCTGCCTGGCAGTGATGCCCCTGTCCGGGACCCTGCAATCGCTGCTGTTCTCGGCCACCACGGTGGAGATGGCCTATGTCTCGCGCGCCGGAAAGCAGATCGTCCTGCAGGGCTCCATGTCGGGCTTCCGGCAGGCCATCCAGGCGGCCGCGGAAGACCCCTTCGGCAAGCGCGTCCCGCCTCCGCCCTCGAAGGCCGCCGCGAAATCCGGGCAGACGACGGGCAGCATTTCCGCCGAACGCGCCCGGAAGTCCAAACCCGCCGAACCGCCACCGGGTCGAGAGTGAACGGCGGCGGCGCGGGTCCGCGCCGTCGGGGGCTCAGGCCAGACCCAGCTTCTGGGCGAGACCGATCCGCTGGAGCTTGCCGGTGGCCCCCCGGGGGATCTCCGGCAGGATTACGATCCGGGCCGGGACCTTGAACGGCGCAAGCCGCTCCGAGGCGAAACTGCGGATCTCCCGCTCCTCGGCGGAGGCGCCGTCGCGCAGGACGATGGCCGCCGCGACCTCCTCGCCGAGCTTGTCGTGCGGCAGGGCGAAGGTCACGCATTGCAGCACCGCCGGGTGATCGAGCAGGATCTCGTCCACCTCCCGTGGACTGATCTTCTCGCCGCCCCGGTTGATGATCTCCTTGAGCCGGCCGGTAATCGCGAGATAGCCGTCCGGGGAGAGGATGCCCTGGTCGCCCGTGCGGAACCAGCCCTGGCGGGTGAAGGCCTCGGAATTGGCCTTCTCGTTGTTCTCGTAGCCCGCCATCACGTTGGGGCCCCGGATCACGATCTCGCCCGTCTCGCCGGCGGGAACGGGCTCGCCGGCGACGTCGACGATGGCGATCTCCGGCCCGGCGGCGAGGCCAACCGAGCCCGGACGGTTCTTCTTGGGCGGCAGGGGGTTCGAGGCCATCTGGTGGGCGGCCTCGGTCATGCCGTAGGCCTCGATCACCGGGGCGCCGAAGGTCTCCTCCAGTTCACGCAGCACCTGCGGCGGCAGGGAGGCCGAGGACGAGCGGATGAAGCGCAGCGGGCTCCCGGCGATGGCCTCGCGGTTGCGCCCGGCCCGGCCGAGGATCGCCTGATGCATCGTCGGGACGCCGGTGTACCAGGTGGGCTTGGCCTCCTCCATCCAGCCAAAGAACTTGAGGGCGTTGAAGCCGGGCGTGCAGCAAACCTGTCCCCCGCCGGAGAGGGGGGCGAGGATGCCGGCGATCAGCCCGTGAATGTGGAACAGCGGCATGATGTTGAGGCCGCGATCCTGCGCCGTGAAGGCGAGGCTCGCGCGGATATGCCGGGCCGAGGCGCAGACATTGCCCTGGCTGAGGGGGACGATCTTCGGCCGCGAGGTGGTGCCGGAGGTGTGCAGCACCAGGGCGACATCCCCCGCCTCGGCCATCCCGCCCTGGGCGGCCGGCTCGCCCGCCGGCCCGGCGAAGGACAGGGTGAAGCTGCCCGCGCCCTTCTCCGGGGAGGGAACCAGCCGCGCGACGGCCATGCCGAGCTTCTCGGCCACCGCGATGGCCGGCGAGTCGCTGCCCTGCGCGACGATAAGCAGGCGCGCCCGCAGATCGGCGAGGTAGAACGCGAACTCGTCGGCCGTGTAGGCCGGGTTGAGGGGCGCCGAGGTCGTGCCCGAAGCCACGGCGATGAAGGCGGCGGCCATTTCGGGGCCGTTGGGCAGGACGATGGCGACGCGCTCGCCCCGGCCGACGCCCTGGGCGTTGAGAGAGGCGACGGTGCGGTCGGCCAGCGCCCGCAATCCGCTGAAGGTCAGGGCGACGCCGCCGGGGCTCGTGAGGGCGGGGGCCTCGTCCGCCCCCGTGGCGATGAGCGCGCGCAGCGTGGTGGCAACGTCGGTCATGGAAACTCCGGCACTCAGGAAGCGGGGGCGATGGCCAGACGGCCGCTCGCCCGGTCGAGGCTCTGCGCGAGGAGCCGCATCAGCGCGTAGACACTGTCGATGTGCGGCGTCGCCACGCCGACGAGGCGGCCGAGCTCGATCACCGAGCCCACGAGGGCTTCGAGTTCGATCGGCCGACCGGCCTCGACATCCTGAAGCATCGAGGTCTTGTGCGCGCCGACCTTCTCGGCCCCGGCGATCCGCCGGTCGATCCCCACGCGGAAGGTGACGCCCAACGTGTTCGCGATCCGCTCCGCCTCCTTCATCATCTCAGTGGCCAGCGCCCGCGTTTCGGGGAACCGACAGATATCCTCGAGGGTGGCGTGGGTCAGCGCCGAGATGGGGTTGAAGCTGAGGTTGCCCCACAGTTTGAGCCAGATCTCGCTCCGGATGTCGCTGGTGACGGGGGCCTTGAACCCCGCTTTGGTCAGGCGCTGGGAGATATCGAGCACCCGCTCCGATTTGGTGCCGTCGAGCTCCCCGAGGCCGAAGCGGTTGCCCTCGATGACCTTCACCGTACCGGGATCGGTGAGGATAGCCGCCGGATAGACCACGGAGCCGACGACCCGGCGGGGATCGAGGTGCTGGGCGATGAGGCCGCCGGGGTCCGCCGTTTCCAGCCGTGTCCCCTCGTGGGGGCCGCCATGTCCGCCGGTGAAATACCACCACGGGATGCCGTTCTGCATCGTCACGACGGTGGTGTCCGGGCCGATGAGCGCGTTCAGGTCGGCGGCGATGGGGCCGACCTGATGCGCCTTCACCGTGAGCAGCACGAGGTCGTGGGGCCCGGCCTCTTGCATGGAGCGCGTCGCCTTCACGGTGCGCGCGTGGACCTCGCGGCCATCCTCCTCGATCAACCGCAGGCCATCGCGGGCGATGGCCTCGGCGTTGGAGCGGGCGATGAAGGTGACGTCCTCCCCGGCCTCGGCCAACTTGACGCCGAGATAACCGCCGATGGCGCCGGCGCCGACGATCGCGATACTCATGAGGCCCGTATTCCGTACAGGATGGGTTGAAGAACCGCCCACCGGCGGCGTCGCTGGACCTTACCGAAGGCGCCGCCCCGCTGACTAGCGGAAACGGCGCCCTCCCATCACCGCTGCGTCAGTGGCTCCGCGCCACGAAGCGCGCCCGCATCGGCTTGAGGACGAACAGGGCGAGGAAGGCGGCCAGGAACGCCATGCCGGAGGCGACGTAGAACACCGCCTGCCAGCTTCCCGTCTGGGATTGGATCAGCAGGAAGGCGGGGAGCAAGAGGGAGGCCGTGCCCTTGGCGGTGTAGAGCAGGCCGGCATTCGCCGTGGCGGATTGGCAGCCGTAGGTGTCGGCGCAGGTGGAGGGGAACAGCGAATAGATTTCCCCCCACGCGAAGAACACCATACCCGTCAGCACCACGAAGGCGAAGGGGTGGTGGGCGAAGGCGCCGAGGGCCAGGATGCCCACGCCCTCGATGGCGAACGCCAGGACCATCGTGTTCTCGCGGCCGATCCGATCCGAGACCCAGCCGAAGAACGGCCGTGTGATGCCGTTGAGCACCCGATCGATGGTGAGGGCGAAGGTCAGGGCCGGCAGGGTGAGGCCGAGGATCGAGACGGGCACACCGTCGACCTTGAAGTCCTTGGCGATGGGGCCGAGCGAGGCCGTCGCCATCAGGCCGCCGGCGGCCATCAGCACGAACATCAGGTACATCAGCCAGAAGACCGGGGTGCGGACCATCTCCGAGGGGCGGTATTGCCGGCCTGTCACCGCGTTGGCCGAGGACACGCCGACGGTCATCCGGTCCTTGAAGCCGGCATCCGGCGACGCCAGCAACTGCGCGGCGATCATCACCACGACGCCCTGGGCAAGGCCGAACACCAGAAAGGTGTGCTCGTAGCCGCTGTCGCGGATCATCGCGGCGATCGGCACGACGGTGAGGGCCGAGCCCGCGCCGAAACCGGCGGCGGTGAGGCCGGCGGCGAGGCCGCGCCGGTCGGGAAACCACTTCAGGGCGTTGCCGACACAGGTGCCGTAGACCGCGCCGGCTCCGATGCCGCCGATGGCCGCCGCCACGTAGAGCATGACGAGGGAATCGGCATAGGCGTTCAGGGTCCAGCCGAGGGCGCACAGGGCGCCGCCGATCAGCGTGACCACCCGCGGGCCGTAGCGATCGACGAACCAGCCCTCGATCGGCACCAGCCATGTCTCGGTGATGACGAAGATCGTGAAGGCGACCTGGATCGCCGGCTTCCCCCACTGATACTTGTCGTTGATCGGGTTGACGAACAGCGTCCAGCCATACTGCATGTTCGCGATCATCGACATGCACAGGACGCCGAGCGCGAGTTGCCCCCAGCGACCGAGGGTTGGGGCGTCCACACCGGCGACGGCGCTGACAGTCGGACCCCGGGCGGGGTCGGCGGCAGGCATAGCCATGGTCGGGCGCGCTCCTTTGAGTGTGTTATTCTTCACACTCGAGTTCTAACGGACCGAATAAGCGATACAATATGCCAGAATGGCCAATCCCGGTCAGATGATCTGGATAATATTTACCCGCCGGAAGAGAAAATTTGAACGGCACCGCAACACGAAGTTTGCGCCGCCGCATCGCCCGGGTCCGTTACCCCTTGCGCCCGCATGGGCGGATGACAGCGCAAAGCCGCGTTGCATGGATCTCCGTTTATTCCACGAAACGATAGGCGCATAAGGCGGCCCGCCGGGGTGTCTATCGTCTATGGAAGGGTGAGGGAGATGAACGCGCAGAGGTCCGAGGGCGCGGTGCTGACCGGTGGGACGGTGGCGGCGATCGACGGGGCGGCCCCTGTCATCCCCGTGGCAACCCCGGGCGTCGAGCGGACGACCTACGGGATCCTCGCGGCCCTCAGCCTGTCGCACCTGCTCAACGATTTGATCCAGTCCCTCGTCCCGGCGATCTATCCTCTGCTGAAACAGAGCTTCTCCCTCGATTTCGGGCAGATCGGACTCATCACTCTGACCTTCCAGTTGACGTCGTCGCTGCTGCAACCAGTCGTCGGCTATTACACGGACAAGCGTCCGAGCCCGTTCTCCCTCACGGTGGGGATGACCTGCTCGCTCCTCGGTATCGTTCTGCTGGCCAGCGCATGGTCCTACGGAGTCCTGCTGATCGCCGCCGGCATGGTCGGCATCGGCTCGTCGGTGTTCCACCCGGAATCCTCGCGGATGGCCCGGGCCGCTTCGGGGGGACGCTATGGGCTGGCGCAGTCGGTGTTCCAGGTCGGGGGCAATACCGGTCAAGCCCTCGGGCCGTTGCTCGCGGCCTTCATCGTCGTGCCGAACGGCCAGCACAGCGTGCTGTGGTTCTCCCTGGCGGCCATCGCCGGCATCGGCGTGCTCAGTTGGGTCGGCCGATGGTACCGCGCCCGGCTCGCGGCGAGCGGCCGACGGGGCGGCAAGGCGGGAGCCGGCGGGCATGACCTCCCCCGGGGGCGGATCGTCGCCACGATCTGTATTCTCGTGGTCCTGATCTTTTCCAAGTTCTTCTACATGGCGAGCTTCAACTCGTACTATACGTTCTACCTGATCGACCGTTTTCACGTATCGGTGCAGACCTCGCAGTTGTGTCTGTTCGTATTTCTCGGCTCGGTGGCGACGGGCACCCTGGTGGGTGGCCCGGTGGGTGACCGGATCGGGCGCAAGGCGGTGATTTGGGGCTCGATCCTCGGGGTGCTGCCCTTCACCCTCGCCCTGCCGTACGCGAACTTCTGGCTCACCGTGGCGCTGACCGTCCCGATCGGCATGATCCTGGCCTCGGCGATGCCGGCGATCCTCGTTTACGCGCAGGAGTTGCTTCCCGGCCGCGTCGGCCTGGTCGGCGGGCTGTTCTTCGGCCTCTCCTTCGGGATGGGGGGACTCGGGGCGGCGCTGCTCGGGGAGGTGGCGGACCACACGAGCATCGAATTCGTGTACGGCCTCTGCGCCTATCTCCCGGCCATCGGCCTCCTGGCGGCCTTCCTCCCGCGCCTCCGGCCCGGCACCTGACCCGCCCTCCCCTCCTCAGCGGGCTCACAGGGGGCTAGCCCCTCGGTGGGGTGTCGGGGCAAAGCCACGAGGCGGCGGGGCCTTGTCCCGCCACCCCGCGCCCAGGACGACCGATGACCGACGAGACGCCGACCTCCGTCCCTGAGCGCAAGCGCGGCGCGGGGGCGAAGATCGTCTACGATTTGCTGCGGGACGAGATTCTCAACCTCAAGCTCGCACCGGGCAGCCCCATCGACGAGGTCCAACTCGGCGAGCGGTTCGGCATGTCCCGCACGCCGATTCGGGAAGCTCTGGTCCGGTTGGCCGAGGATGGCCTCGTCACCACCCTTCCGAACCGCTCGACCATGGTCGCGCAGGTCGATTTCCTCAACCTGCACACCTACTTCGACGCCCTGTCGCTGATGTACCGGGTGACGACCCGGCTGGCGGCGCAGCACCACCGCCCGGCGGATCTGCGGGAGATCCGCGCGCTCCAGGATGCCTACGCTCAGGCGGTGCAGTCGCAGGATGCCCTGGCGATGATCGCCGTGAATGCGGCCTTCCACATCGCCATCGCGGAGGCGGGGCGCAACCCGTACTTCACCGGCCTCTCCAAGCGCCTTCTCGGCGAGGGGCGTCGCATCCTGCGCCTCTACTACGATTCCTACGACGACCAGTTGCCGATGCACCTCGTGGATGAGCACGAGGTGCTGATCCAAGCCATCGCCGACCGGAACGTCGAGGAGGCCGACCGCCTCGCGAAGGCCCATGCCGAGCAGATCACCCGGCAGGTCCAGAAGCTGCTGACCCGACCGGGGGACAGCGGTATCGCCCTATGAGGGCGCTGCACAATTCTTGTCGACAAACAAAATGCAAGAAGGCATAAGCGATTCATCCGGTCGGCGGGGCGCCCGTGCCCACGCTCCTTTCGAGTGGCCGGCTCAGAGAGGTTCGCGATGAAAGCCCCGATCTTTTCCGGCGTGATCCCCGCGCTGATGACCCCCTGCAAGGCCGACCTCAGCCCGGATTTCGACGCCCTCGTCCGCATGGGACAGAGCCTCATCGCCGCCGGGATGTCGGCGGTGGTCTATTGCGGCTCGATGGGGGATTGGCCGCTTCTCACCGACGCGCAGCGGATGGAGGGTGTCGCGCGCTTGGCCAAGGCAGGCGTGCCGGTCATCGTGGGCACCGGCGCGGTCAACACGGTCACGGCCGTCGCCCATGCCGCCCAAGCCGAGCGCGTCGGCGCCAAGGGGCTGATGGTGATCCCGAGGGTCCTGTCGCGCGGCCCGTCGCTGACGGCGCAGCGGGCCCATTTCAAGGCGATCCTGGCGGCGGCGCCGAACCTGCCCGCTGTCATCTACAACAGCCCGTATTACGGCTTCGCCACCCGGGCCGACCTGTTCTTCGCCCTGCGGGCGGAACACCCGAACCTCGTCGGCTTCAAGGAGTTCGGCGGCCCGGCGGACCTGCGCTACGCCGCCGAGACGATCACCAGCCGCGACGACGACGTGTCCCTGATGATCGGCGTCGATACGGCAGTCTTCCACGGCTACGTCAACTGCGGGGCGACGGGGGCGATCACCGGCATCGGCAACGTGCTGCCGCGCGAGGTGCTGCATCTCTGCGCCCTCGCTCAGGCGGCGGCCAAGGGTGACGTGGTGGCCCGGCGGCGGGCGCTGGAGCTGGAGGCGGCGCTGGCCGTCCTGTCCTCCTTCGACGAGGGCCCCGACCTGGTGCTGTACTTCAAGCACATGATGGTGCTGAAGGGGCACGACGAGTACCGCCGGCACTTCAACGAGACCGACGCCCTAAGCGAGAGCCAGCGCGGTTACGTCGAGGCCCAATTGCGCCTGTTCGAGACGTGGTACGCCTCATGGAGCCGGGAGACCGCCTTGCCGCGCGCCTCGGCGGCCTGACCGAACCGGGAAAGGATTGCGGCTTCCCCGCCGCCTGACGGGGCCATGCGGGGAACGCGTGGCCCTCTCGCGTCGTGCCCGATGCTTCGGCGCCGTGCGGGAAGTTCGCGGGGAAACGTCGCGCGGCCCGGGGCGGCCGGCAACCTTGGGGGCTGTGGGGGAGTATGCCCTGAAAGGCCGTGGCTCCGCCCGGCGAGGTCCGGGAATGCACCAGCCATGACACGCAAGCCCCTCGATCAGCAGGTCATCGTCGTGACCGGTGCCTCCTCCGGTATCGGTCTCGCCACCGCGCGGATGGCCGCCGCACGGGGGGCGAAGGTGGTCCTCGCCGCCCGCAGCACCGAGGCCCTGCACCGGATCGCCGCCGAGATCGAGGACGCGGGCGGCCGGGCGATCGCCGTGGCCGCCGACGTGGGGGACAGGGCCGAGGTGGAGGAGGTTGCGGCGCGGGCCATCGTAGCGTTCGGCGGGTTCGATACCTGGGTCAACGTCGCCGGGCTGACCATCTACGGGCGCCTGGAGGAGGTCAGCCAGGAGGACCACGAACGGCTGATCCGCACCAATTTCTGGGGCACCGTCAACGGGTCGCTCGTCGCGGTCGCGCACCTGCGGAAGGCCGGCGGGACGTTGATCAACGTGGGATCGGTCGCCTCGGACCTCGCCTTCCCCTACCAAGGCATGTATTCGGCCTCGAAGCATGCGGTGAAGGGCTTCACGGATGCCCTGCGCATGGAACTGCGCTACGACGAGGCTCAGGTGGCCGTCACGCTGATCAAGCCGACCTCGATCGACACTCCCCTACCCCGCCGGGCCCGCAACTACATGGACCGGGAGCCGATGCTGCCGCCGCCGGTCTACCGGCCCGAGGAGGTGGCGGAGGCGATACTCCACGCCGCCGTGAATCCGCGCCGGGACATCGTGGTCGGCGGCGCCGGCAAGCTGTTCACCGCCGGCAAGGAGTTCGCGCCGGGGGCCTTCGATCACTTGGCCGGGCCGATCATCGCCATGCAGAAGCGCACCGGCGAGCCGAGGCGCCCGGAGGGGGCGCTGCACGCGCCGCAGCCCGACGACACCGGCCATGCCCGGGGGGATCAGCCGGGTCCGGTGATGCGCACCAGCGCCTATACGCGGGCGAGCCTTCACCCCGTAGCCGCCGCCTCGGCCGCCATCGGTCTCGGCCTCGCGGCGGCCTCGCTTCTGCGGCCGCGCCGGGGGCGTCTGTCGTGAATGTCCAGACGCCGATCGTCGCCACGGACGAGGGCCCGACGGGGGATCGCGGGGTCCGCAGACGGTTCGTGAACCTCCCGGACGGACACCGCCTCGCCTACACGGAAGCCGGAGAAGGGCCCCCGGTCGTGATGATCCACGGGTCGCTCATGACCTTGGAGGATGTCTGGCTGCCCCTCGGGCCGTCCCTCACGACCCGTCACCGGGTCGTGGCCTTCGACCGTCCCGGCCACGGCCTCAGCACGCGGCGACGGCTCACCGACGCCACGCCCTGGCGGCAGGCCGAGACGATCCGCGCCGCCCTCGTCGAGCTCGACCTCGATCGTCCGGTGATCGTCGGCCACTCCTTCGGGGCGACGGTCGCCCTCTGCCTCGCCCTGGCCCACCCCGATTCGGTCTCGGGCGTGCTGGCGGTGGCGCCCCTGTGCTTTCCCGAGCCGCGCATCGAGCAAGCCCTGTTCGGCTTCCGCGCCCTACCGGGGGCGGGCGACGCCATCGCGCATCTCCTGTCCGGCGCCCTCGATCCCGTGCTGCTCCCGATCCTCTGGCGCATGATCTTCCTACCCCAGGCGGTCCCGCCGGATTTCGCCCGGAGGTTTCCCTGGCACCAGGCCTCCGGGGCAGACCGCATGATCGCCGAGGGCGAGGATGCGATGGGCGTCGGCCCCGCCCTGGTCCGGGCCATGCGCGCCTACGGCTCGTGTCGGGTCCCCGTCCAGATCCTCGGAGGTACCGCCGACGTCGTCGTCAACAATGCCCTCCATGGCCTTCTGGCGGCGATGATGATGCCGGGCGCCCGGTTCACTTGGGTCGGCGGAGCCGGGCATATGCTG
The DNA here is from genome assembly GCA_022702015.1 of Beijerinckiaceae bacterium. Lineage (GTDB taxonomy): Bacteria > Pseudomonadota > Alphaproteobacteria > Rhizobiales > Beijerinckiaceae > Methylobacterium. The sequence continues at coordinate 10,504 of JAKONI010000193.1, forward strand.
CACCATTTCCATCAGCGGCGGATCGCGGGCGAGGTGGAGGCTCTCTTCCGCGCGTGAACGCTTTCCGACGATGGGCAAAGCTGCGTCAGGACCTTCGCGCATCGGCCTGGGGCATCGATGGGCGAAGGGGATGCCGGTTCGGCGCAAGACATCGCGGCGGACGCGATAATTCGGAGCGTTTTCGGCGATCCGGGAATCACGGAAAACGCTCCAGCCCCGTCCGCGCGGAGTAGGCCACCGCCCCCGGGGTGAACCCGAAACGGCGGAACAGAGCCTCGGGGGCTGAATAGGATTCTGCCCGGTGGCGAGCGTGTGGTTGAACTCGGCCGCCCCACCCCGCCAAGTCGGGACGCCGATGACCGGCATCGCCGCACCGGCGACGCGGAGCGCGCGGCGATTGAGACGAGGGTCCCGCATGGTTCCGATCCCTCGATGTCATGATGACGGGACCGGTGGACCGGCATCCGGCCAGCGCGATGCTCCCTCTCTCGGCCGTTGGAGCGGCTCTACTTCGGCCGTGAGCCGTTCAGGGCGCGGTAGGCGCGCACCACCTGGCTGTCATCGAGGGCGCCCTCGCCCCGGCCGGAAGTCGAGATGAACAACTGGTGGGCGAGACCGGCGAGCGGCAGCGCCGCCTTCACGCCCCGCCCGGCCTCCAGCACGATGCCGAGATCCTTGACGAAGATATCGACGGCGCTGGTCACCTTCGGCTCGTCCTCCAGCATCCGGGGGCCACGGTCGCGGAGCATCCAACTGGAAGCCGCCGATCCGGAGAGGATTTCCAGCACCACCGCGAGATCGACGCCGACCTGCTCCGCGAGGGAGAGGGCCTCGGCGGTGGCGGCGATGTGCACGCCGCAGAGCAACTGGTTCACCGCCTTGACGGTCGCCCCCT
>JAKONI010000202.1 GCA_022702015.1 Beijerinckiaceae bacterium
TCATGCCCTCGCCGTCCAGCTCTGCCGTGCCGTCCACGGGGGGCGAGGCGGCGTTGTTGAGCAGCGTCGCGGTCTTGAAGCGGAAGCTGCGCCCGTCGCCGTCCTCGAAGGTGGTGTTGCGCAGGTCCGAGGTGCGGTCGCCGGATTCGCCCGAGCGGAGCTGCGTCACCTGCCGGGTCTGCATCGCGTAGCCCTTGCAGGCGTCGCCCGAGAAATCGATGACGATGCGCCCGCGCGCGCTCTCCACCGCGCGGGTGCCGCCGCTTCCGGCGAGCGTCAGGTCGTAGACCGCGCGATGGTTGGCAAGGCGCAGCGGCTCCCCCGCCTGCGGCGCGGCGGCCGGGGCGGCCGACACCGTCCCGCCCAGGGCGAGCAGGCAGGCCAGGGCGACTCCCGGCGTCGCGGCGCGCGTGGGCTTGGAGCGCGGGGGCATGGCGTCTTCCGGCATTCGGGTCCGATCGCGTTCCGGCGCCGACGGGCGCCCTGCCCGAGACAGATAGGGGTTGCTCGAGGGGCGACAATCCGTATCGCGGCGCTCGCCCGTCGATGGCACGGCGAGCACCCTACAGCAAGGAACCGCTTAGGCCAGCATTGAGGCGGTGGAGACTTGGGACGCCGATCCTGGCGTCAAGCCGATGGCACGACTGGATGTTTTTCGTAGAGAGGCCGAACGCGGCAACCGGAAGAAGGATTATATCCTTGCCCGGACCCGCAGCTCCAGCCGGGATTGGCGGTGGAAACCGGAACGGGATGCCTGAAGGCTGTTCATTCCCACTCTTGCCCCCGCGTCGCGGGCTCCTGTAGTCTCCCGTCCATCGCCGGGGCACAGGCCGGCACGCGCTCCCGACAGGATCGGCCCGCCCCGAGCCCCCGAACAGGGCAGGACGGGCGGACGGCCGATCGGCCGGCGCGCACGAGTCGGAGGGGGCAATGGTGGAAGCGGTCCCGAGTTGGACGGACGAGCGCGTCGACCTGTTGCGCCGCCTTTGGGAAGACGGGCTCAGCGCCAGTCAGATCGCCGCGCAGATCGGCGGGATCTCGCGCAACGCCGTCATCGGCAAGGTCCATCGCCTCGGGCTCGCCGGCCGCGTCAAGCCGCTCGGCCCGGCTCAGGCGAACCCCCGCCGGAAGATCGAGCGGGAGATCGAGGGCGCGGCCGAGGCGATCGCCCTCCCTGCGGAGGAGCCGACGCTGCCGGAGCCCCCCGCCGTCGTCCCGGCGCGGCCGGCCACGATCCTTCCCCTGGCGCAGGCTCCCCTGCCGGCGGCCGCCGCCGAGCCCGCGGCCCTGGCGGTGTCCCAGCGGGTCACCATCATGGAACTGCGGGAATCGATGTGCCGCTGGCCGATGGGCGACCCGACCTCGCCGGATTTTCGCTTCTGCGGCGGCCGGGCGATCACCGGCCTGCCCTACTGCACCCAGCATGCCCAGATCGCCTACCAGCCGGCCGCCGAGCGCAAGCGCGACCGCCGCGTCGCGGGGTTCCGCTGAGGGGCGGTCGCCGCCTATTCAGGCCCGGAAAACATCTCGTCGAACGAATAGCCCGAGCCGCGCACCGTGCGGATCGGGTCGCTCTGGCGCGGGCGGTTGATCGCCTTGCGCAGGCGCCCGACATGCACGTCCACCGTGCGTTCGTCGATGTAGACGTCGTGTCCCCAGACGCCGTCGAGCAGCTGCTCGCGGGAGAACACCCGGCCGGGGCTCTGCATCAGGTATTCGAGCAGCTTGAACTCCGTGGGACCGAGATGGATCTCGCGGCCCTGGCGGCGGATGCGGTGGCTCGCCCGGTCGAGCTCGATGTCGCCCGCCACCAGCGTGTCGGCGAGGTGCGTCGGCTTGGTCCGGCGCAGCAAGGCCCGGACGCGGGCCAGCAGCTCCGGGACCGAGAACGGCTTGACGATGTAGTCGTCGGCCCCCGTGGAGAGGCCGCGGACCCGGTCTCCCTCCTCGCCGCGGGCGGTGAGCATGATCACCGGCAGGCGCTCGGTCTCGCGCCGCGCCCGGATGCGGCGGCACAGTTCGATCCCCGACAGGCCCGGCACCATCCAGTCGAGCAGGATCAGGTCGGGCACCTGCTCGCGCAGGATCAGGTCGGCCTCGTCGCCGCGGGCGGCATGATCGACGGAAAACCCCTCCGCTTCGAGGTTGTAGCGCAGGAGGGTGGTCAGGGCCTCCTCGTCCTCGACGATCAGGATACGCGCATTCATGGCCGTGCTCGATGGTCCCGGGGCGCCCGGCCTCTCCGGACGCCCGTCTCATGCGGGCGCACCCGCGATTTCGGTTTCGCGGCTCGCGCCGATCAAGCGGCGGGCGTCACCGTCGCGTAGTTCGAGGCGTCGTTCTTGGGGCGCTCGCCGGCCGGGTTCTCGCCGGTAACGAGGTACTCGATGGTCTCGGCGATGTTGGTGGTGTGGTCACCGATGCGCTCGACGTTCTTGGCACAGAACAGCAAATGCGTGCAGAACGAGATGTTGCGCGGATCCTCCATCATGTAGGTCAGGAGCTCGCGGAACAGAGAATTGTAGAGGGCGTCGATGGCCCCGTCGCGCTCCCACACGTCGTGGGCCGCCTTGATGTCGCGCGAGCCGTAGGCGTCGAGGACGTCCTTGAGCTGCTCCTGCACGAGGTCGCTCATGTGCTGCACGCCGAGCACGATCTTCTGCGGCTGCGGCTGGTCGGCGATCGCCACCACGCGCTTGGCGATGTTCTTGGCCAGATCCCCGATCCGCTCGAGATCGCCGGAGACGCGGATGCTGGAGATGGTCTCGCGCAGGTCGATCGCGAGCGGCTGGCGCCGGGCGATCAGCAGGACCGAGCGCTCCTCGATCTCGCGCTGGAGAGTGTCGAGGCGCTTGTCGGCGACGATGACGGCCTGGGCGAGCCCGGTGTCGCGGCGCACCAGCGCCTCGGTGGCGTCGGTCATCATCTTCTCGGCGACCCCGCCCATCTCGGAGATCGAGCGGCGCAGGTCCTCGAGGTCGGTGTCGTAGGACGAGACGATGTGGTCGGGCATGTCCGAGAACTCCGGCCGGACGCGGCCCCGAGGGCGGCCCAGCGAAATCGGGAAGGGAACCGGCTCAGCCGAAGCGGCCGGTGATGTAGTCCTGGGTCTGCCGCTTCTCGGGGTTCATGAAGATCTTGGTGGTCGGGCCGAACTCGATCACTTCGCCGAGGTACATGAACGCCGTGAACTGCGAGATGCGGGCGGCCTGCTGCATGTTGTGCGTCACGATGACGATCGTGAACTCGGCGCGCAATTGCTCGATCAGTTCCTCGATCCGGCCCGTCGAGATCGGGTCGAGCGCCGAGGTCGGCTCGTCGAACAGGATCACCTCGGGGCGCTGGGCCACGGAGCGGGCGATGCACAGGCGCTGCTGCTGTCCGCCCGACAGGCCCATGCCGGACTGCTTGAGCTTGTCCTTCACCTCCTCCCAGAGCGCGGCCTTGCGCAGGGAATCCTCCACGCGCCCGTCGAGCTCGGATTTCGGCAGCTTCTCGTAGAGGCGCAGGCCGAAGGCGACGTTGTCGTAGATCGACATCGGGAAGGGCGTCGGTTTCTGGAACACCATGCCGATGCGTGAGCGCAGCTCGTTCAGGTCGATCTTGGGGTCGAGCACGTTCTGCCCGTCGAGCAGGATCTGCCCCTCGGCGCGCTGCTCCGGGTAGAGGCTGTAGATCCGGTTGAAGGTGCGCAGCAGGGTCGACTTCCCGCAGCCCGAGGGGCCGATCAGCGCCGTGACCTGCCGGTCGTGGAAGTTGAGGTCGACGTTCTTCAGCCCGTGGAACTGGCCGTAGTAGAAGTTGAGCCCCTTGACGGCGATGCGCACCGGCGCGCTCTCGTCGGCCGGGTTGCGGCCCGAGAGCTGGCTGCGCAGGGCGGGGGAGGCACTCATCGGAGCAGTCCTTCGGTCGGGCGGCGGGACGGGTGCGGGCGTCAGCGCGCCCGCTGATCCCGGATGAAGACGCGGGCGACGATCGACAGCAGCAGGATCGTCGCGGTGATGAGCAGCGCGCCGGCCCAGGCCAGTCCCTGCCAGTTGCCGTAGGGCGAGAGCGCGAACTGGTAGATCATCACCGGCAGGTTCGCGACGCCGCCCATCAGGTCGGGGGAGAACCAGCTGTTGTTGTTGAGCGCGGTGAACAGCAGCGGCGCGGTCTCGCCCGCGATGCGGGCGAGCGCCAGGATGATTCCGGTGACGATGCCGGCGGATGCGGCCCGCCACGTCACGCTCATGATCACCTTGGAGGGCGGTGCGCCGAGCGCCGCGCCGGCCTCGCGCAGCGTTCCCGGCACGAGGCGCAGCATGTCCTCGGTGGTGCGCACGATCACGGGGGTGGCGATGATGGCGAGCGCCACGCCGCCGGCCCATCCGGAATAGGTCCCCATCGGCCGCACCATCAGGGTGTAGACGAACAGGCCGATCAGGATCGAGGGCGCCGAGAGCAGGATGTCGTTGAGGAAGCGGATCACGTCGGCGAGCCGCGAGCCCCGGCCGTACTCGGCGAGGTAGGTGCCGGCCATCACGCCGACGGGCGTGGCCACCGCGATGCCGATGACCGTTAGGATCAGGCTGCCGAGAATGGCGTTGGCGATGCCGCCGCCCTCGGAGCCGGGACCCGGCGTCGGCTGGGTGAACAGGGCGAACGAGAAGCCCTCCACGCCCTTCCAGATCAGCATGACCAGGATCGAGCCGAGCACCACGGCGCCGACCATGGTGGCGAGCAGGCTCGCGATCCGCAGCATCCGGTCGGCGACGCGGCGGCCGGGGCGGACGCGGCTCGCCCGCACGGGCGATCCGCCGGCCTGCGTCGCGGGGATGGGGGTCATGGCGTCCACGGGGCGCTCCCTCGAATCAGGCGATCTTCACGCGGCGCGTGAGGGTGCGGGCAAGGATGAGGACGACGAAGGTGATCACGAACAGGATGCAGCCCAGGGCCATCAGCGCGTTGAGCTGCATGCCGTCGGCCTCGTTGAACTCGTTGGCGATGCGCGAGGCGATGGTTGAGCCCGGATCGAAGATCGAGGCCGACAGCCGGTTGGCGTTGCCGATCACGAAGGTGACCGCCATGGTCTCGCCGAGCGCCCGGCCCAGCCCCAGCATGATCGCGCCGATGATCGAGACCGAGGCCTGCGGGATCAGCACGTGGCGCATCACCTCCCAGGTGGTGCAGCCGATGCCGAAGGCGCTCTCGCGCAGCACGGTGGGGATCTGGGCGAGCATGTCGCGGGTGATCGAGGCCACGAACGGCACGATCATGATCGCGAGGATGATGCCCGCCGTCAGGATGCCGACCCCGGAGGGGACGCGGGCGTAGAACAGCGTGCCCACGATCGGCATGCCCTCGACGAGGTTCGAGACCGGCGTCTGCACGAACTGCGCGAACAGCGGCGCGAACACGAACAGGCCCCACATGCCGTAGATGATGCTCGGCACGGCGGCGAGCAGCTCGATGGTCATCGCGACGGGCTTGCGGGCCCAGCCGGGCGCGAGCTGCGTGAGGTAGATCGCGATGCCGATGGAGAGCGGCACGCCGATCACCAGGGCGATCAGCGCCGAGGCCAGCGTGCCGATGATCGCGACGAGCGCGCCGTACTGCTCGGTGCCGATGTTCCAGGCGCTCGACGTGACGAAGCCCGGCCCGAACTCGGCAAACGCCGGCCAGCCGCCCCAGATGATCGAGGCGAGGATGCCGACCAGCACCAGCAGCACGAGGATGGCGGAGCCGTAGGCGGCCCCCCGAAAGAGCCGGTCGAGGCCCCGGCTCGGTCCGGCACGGGTCGCGCGGCTCTCGCGCGCCAGGGCGATGGGTTGGGTCAACGCGGTCATCCGCTGTGCTCTTCGAATGAGGGGCGTTTAGCGCGCTGCGGGGATCGACGCGAGCGGGGACGGCACGAACGGAAACGGGGCGGCCTCATCGGAAGCCGCCCCGCCCGATCCTCAGAAGCCGGCGACCGGCTTGCCGTCCTTGCCGGTGATGCCCTTCCACTCCTCGTGGACCAGCGCGACGACGGAGTCGGGCAGGGCCACGTAGTCGAGGTCGGCGGCAAGCTTGTCGCCGTTCTTGTAGGCCCAGTCGAAGAACTTGAGCACGTCGGCGGCCTTGGCGGCGTCGGCGGGCTGCCTGTGGACCAGGATGAAGGTCGCGGCGGTGATCGGCCACGCGTCGTCGCCGGGCTGGTTCGTGAGCGCGATGCCGAAGCCGGGGGCCGACTTCCAGTCGGCGCTGGCGGCTGCCGCCTGGAACGCCTTCTCGTCGGGCTGCGGGAACTTGCCGGCCCGATTCTCGATCAGCGCGTGGCTGAGCTTGTTCTGCTTGGCGTAGGCCGACTCGACGTAGCCGATCGCGTTGGGCACCTGCTTGACGGTGGCGGTCACGCCCTCGTTGCCCTTGCCGCCCTGGCCCGCGGGCCAACTCACGGCGGTGGCGGCGCCGAATTCCTTCTTCCAGGGCTCGGAGACCGCGGAGAGGTAGGTGGTGAAGATGTTGGTCGTGCCCGAGGCGTCGGAGCGGTAGACCGGGGTGATGTTGGCCGCCGGCAGGGTCAGGCCCTCGTTGAGCTTGGCGATCCTGGGGTCGGACCATTTTTGGATCGTGCCCGCGTAGATCTCCGCCAGCACCGGGCCGGTGAGCTTGAGCTTACCCGGCTCGACACCCGCGATGTTCACCACGGGGACGACGCCGCCCATCACGGTGGGGAACTGGACCAGCCCGTCCTTCTCGAGCTGCGCGCCCTTCAACGGCGCGTCGGTGGCGCCGAAATCCACGGTCTTGGCCTGGATCTGCTTGATGCCGCCGCCGGAGCCGATCGACTGGTAGTTCAGGCCGATGCCCGTCTCCTTGCGGTAGGCCTCGGCCCACTTGGAGTAGACCGGGAAGGGGAACGTCGCCCCCGCGCCGGTGATGTCGGCGGCGAGAGCCGCGGAGGCGAGCTGGGCCGTCGCGAGGCCAAGGGCGAGCGCGTAAGCGAAGGGTTTCAAGAGTGTCTCCGTCTCGGTCGGTCGCGCCGCGCCCTACCGGGGCGGCGCGGATCCTCGGGGCCCAAGAGGGCTAGCCGGCAGGGCTAGCCGGCGCCGCGGCGGTACGACGGGCGTATGACAGGGGCATGACATGCCCCGCCCCCGCCCCCGGTCGGGGAGCCCTAAGACGCTGATGATCCGGTTCGTTCGCCCTCGGGCGGGAGGCCATGGCACGGTTGTGCCCTCCCCCGCGTTACTTCCGCGAGGGTGCCCCGGCGGATGCCCTAATCGTAGGGGATGATGGGCCGTGGATATTGTGGCGGCGGAGGAGGACGGGGGGCCGGACGCGGCCTGGCTCGCCCTGCACGGCGAGCGCGAGGCCCTGGAGCGTGCCCTGGCGCTGGCTCAGGCCCGCCGGCGTTTCGCGCGGACACCCACCGAGGCGGCCGACGCCCAGCGGGAGGAGGCCGAGCTTCTCGTGAGCCTCGACAGGATCCTCACGCGGATCCGCGCGGAGGAATACCGGCGCAGGCCCGGCGCGCGGCGCTGGTAGGCCCTCGCCCGGCCGGCCGACGCCATGGTGGGACGCCTCAGCCCGCCCGGCGGCGGTCGCGCTCCTTGTGGCGCAGGCGGAGCAGCAGGTCGATCTGCGAATCGGGGATCGGCTGCGTGTCGATGCTCCCCTCATAGACCTGACGCAACGTCTGGCCGAGATGGCCGGTATCGATCGCACCCGCCGCTTTGGACGCCGACGCAGGTCCTTCGGTCGCGCTGACCGTCTGGCTCATGGTCTCCTCCAGCCGCGGAAAACCCCTCCGGTCCACGATGACCCGGAATGGTGCTCGGGATCGCATGGGTTGGTTAACCGACCGTTACCATCAACCTGCCGTTAAGCTTACTGCTTTCCTACTGACGAAACGTCGCGGGTGGGTTGCGTGGGAGGAAGGTTTCCGTTCTTCCGGCCGGTTCAGGCGCCTTCGAGCAGCCGGGCGGCGGCGGCGCGGGCCTCGTCCGTCACCGTGGCGCCGGCCAGCATCCGGGCAATCTCCTCCCGGCGGGCCTCCACCGGCAGGGTCGAGACCCGGGTCGCGACCCGCCCCGCACCCTTCACCGGCGCCTTGGCGATGAGCAGGTGGGTGGCCGCCCGGGCGGCGACCTGGGGGGCGTGGGTCACGGCCACGACCTGCACGGTCTGTGCGAGGCGGGCGAGGCGCAGGCCGATCGCATCCGCCACCGCGCCGCCGACGCCGGTATCGATCTCGTCGAAGATCAGGGTCGGGGCCGAGCCCTTGTCCGCGAGCACCACCTTGAGGGCCAGCATGAAGCGGGACAATTCGCCCCCCGAGGCGACCCGCATCATCGGCCCGGCCTTGGTGCCGGGGTTGGTCTGGGCCCAGAACTCCACCCGGTCGATGCCGGCGACGTCGCGGGATTCCGGGTCCGTGACGATCTCGCTGATGAACCGGGCCCGCTCCAGCTTCAGGGGGGGCAGTTCGGCCTGCACCGCCGCGTCGAGCTTGCGGGCCGCCTTCCGCCGTCCGGCGCTGAGGGTCTCGGCGGCGGCGGCGTAGGCCTTCTCGGCCTCGGCCTGGGCGGTTTCGAGGGTGGCGAGTTCCGCTTCCCCCGCGTCGATCGCCGCCACGTCGGCGGCGAAGCGGTCCGCCAGCGCCGCGAGGTCGTCGGCGGCGACGTTGTACTTCCGCGCGCCGGCCCGCAGGGCGAACAGCCGCTCCTCCACCCGCTCCAACTCGCGGGGGTCGAACTCGGCCTCGGCCACCGCGTTCTCGATGGCGGCCCGGGCCTCGTCGAGGGCGACCAACGCCGCGTCGAGGGCGGCGACACAGGGGTCCACCAGGGCCGGCAGCAGCGCCGCCCGACGCTCCAGCTTGCGCAGGGCGGCCGAGAGATGCGGGGCCGCCGAATGCGAGCCGCCGGTGGCGTCCAGGGCCTCGTTCAACTCCCGGGCGATTTTCTCCGATTGCTGCATCACCGTGCGGCGCTCGGCGAGGCTCGCCTCCTCGCCGGGCTGGGGGGCCAGGGCGGCCAATTCCTCCACGGCGTGACGGAGGAAGTCCGACTCCCGGCGGGCCGCCTCCACCCGGGCGCGGTGCTCGGTGAAGGCGGTGCGGGCCGTGCGCACCGCCTTGGCGGCGGTGGCGACCCGTCCCGCCTGGGTCTGGAGCCCGCCGAAGGCGTCGAGGATCGCCCGGTGCGAGGCCGGATCGGCGAGGGCCCGGTCGTCGTGCTGGCCATGGATCTCCACCAGCGCCGCTCCGATCGCCCGCAGCACCTGCACCCCGACCGCTTGGTCGTTGACGAAGGCGCGGGTGCGCCCGTCCGCCATCTGCGTCCGGCGCAGGATCAGGTCGCCCTCGGTGTCGATCTCCGATTCCGCGGCGATCCGCCGGGCGGGATGGTCGAGGGGAATGTCGAAGACCGCCGTGACGCCCCCTTGCGCTTCCCCGGATCGCACGAGGCGGCCGTCGCCCCGTCCCCCGAGGGCGAGGGCGAAGGCATCGAGAAGGATCGACTTGCCGGCCCCGGTCTCACCCGTGAGGACGGAGAGACCCTCGCGGAAGTTCAACTCGAGCTTGTCGATCAGAACGATGTCGCGGATCGCGAGCTGCGCCAGCATGCTGCGGGGGGCATCCCAGGATGCGAGAGGGGTGGGAAGCCGGGAGGCCGCATCCCGGCGCGGCCGCCCATTCCCGGAAATGGACCGCAGACATAAGCCGGGCGCGGACGGGATTCACCTCAAAAATGATCCCGGCCGCCCCACGAACGAAAAGGCCCGGAGGCGAGGCTCCGGGCCGGATGCGTTCGAACGGGTGAACCGGCTACTCCGCCGAGGCGGTGCGCCCGGTGAGCGAGCGGAACGCCCGCGACAGGAAGGAGGACTTCTCCTCCCGGGGCTCCAGGCCGTTGCTGGCCAGGAGCGCGTGGGCATCCTTGTACCAGGGCGAATCGGGGAAGTTGTGGCCCAGCACGGCGGCGGCGTTCTGCGCCTCCTGCGGGATGCCGAGCGCCCAGTAGGCCTCGGTCAGGCGCTCCAGGGCCTCCTCGGCGTGCCGGGTGGTCTGGTACTTCGAGACCACGTCGCGGAACCGGTTGATCGCCGCCGGGAAGTTGCGCTTCTCCAGGTAGTAGCGGCCGACTTCCATCTCCTTGCCGGCGAGCTGGTCGCGGGTAATCTGGATCTTGGCCTTGGCATCCGCCGCGTATTCGGAGGTCGGGTAGCGCTGCGCCAGCTCCTGGAGGGCGACGAGGGCCTTCTCGGACCGCTCCTGGTCGCGGGTCACGTCGGGGATCTGCTTGTAGTTCGACATCGCGATCAGGTACTGCGCGTAGGCCGCGTCCTTGCTGGACGGGTGCCGCTGCAGGTACAGTTTCGAGGCGTTGATCGCGTCGTCGTACTTCTGGCCCTGGTAGTTGGCGTAGGCCGTCATCAGCAGAGCCTTCCGGCCCCACTCGGAATACTGGTACTGCTTGTTGAGGTTGTCGAACTTCTTGACGGCGGCCTCGTAGTCGCTGTCCTCCATCTTCGCCAAGCCCTCGCTGTAGAGCTTGTCGGCGGGGACGTCCGGCACGACCTCGGGCTTGTACTTCTCGGCGAACAGGCCGGTCGGGTCGAAGTCGCAGCCGCCGAGGCCCAGGCCCAGCACGGCCACAAGCGGGGCCGCCAAGAGCGCCGACCGGCTGAGGCCGCGTTGACGAATGGTGACAAGCATTCTCGCGCTCTTTCCCCGATCCGGCGCGGGTTCCGCAGCCGGCATGCCATCCCGTGGGACGTCCGCAACCCCGGTGGGTCACGTCCGCGTTAACGGGCGGTTTCATCCGTGACGTTCGATTCGGGCGTGAAAGCGGCGGTGGTGAGGCGGATCGCAACGAACGCCCGGTGTGACCGGGCCGCCACAGCCCCCGGCGGTGCCTCAGAGCTCCGCGGTGAAGGCCGCCAGACCCAGGCTGGCGCCGAGTTCGACGAGGCTGCCCTCGCGGCGCGGGCCGGCGGCCTCCTCGATGGCGTAGTTGGCCCGGTCCGAGAACAGGGCCGACAGGACGCCGACATTCATCCGGTGGCCGCCGCAATAGGAGCGGTAGCCCCCCTGGATCGGCAGGCCCGCCAGGGCGAGGTCGCCCACGGCATCGAGGATCTTGTGGCGGACGAACTCGTCGGGGAAGCGGAGCCCCTCGGGGTTCACAACGCCGTTCTCGCCCACCGCGACGGTGTTCTCGAGGGAGGCGCCGAGCGCGAAGCCCGCCTTCCAGTAGCGTTCCACGTCCTTCATCATGCCGAAGGTGCGCGCCCCGGCGACCTCACGACGATAGGACGCCGGCGACAGGTCCATGGCCTTGCGCGAGCGTCCGATCACCGGGTTGTCGAAGTCGATCTCCACGTCGAGGCGGAAGCCCCGGTCGATCGGGCGGAGTTCGGCGAAGGCCCGGCCCACCTCGATGCGCACCGGACGGAGGATCTTGAGCCAGCGTTTGGGGGCGGCGCAGGCGGCGAGGCCGACCCGGTCGATCGCCTCCACGAACAGCTTGGCCGATCCGTCGAGGATGGGGAGTTCCGGCCCGTCGATCTCGATGAGGGCGTTGTCGATGCCGAGGCCGAACAGGGCGGACATCAGATGCTCGATCGTGGCGACGGCCCCGGTCTCGACGTCACCGATGACGGTGCAGAGTTCGGTGGCGGAGACGAGAGCGTGGTGGGCCTTGATGAGACGGTCGTTGCCGAGGGGGGTGCCGGTGCGGAGGAAGGCGATGCCGTGGTTGGCGGGCGCGGGCCGGATGACGAGGGAGGCAGGGTTCCCGGAGTGGACCCCTACGCCCGAAAGCGTGGCCGCCGCCTTGAGGGTGATCTGATTGTTCGTTCGCATTCCTGAGCCCTCGGCCGCAATCCGGCGTCGCCACCCTGTTCGGGATGATGGCGCGCGCTCCGACCCGTCCGCTGCTTGAAGCCCCTGACGCCGCTGACAGGTTGTATCCTGGCGGCCCGTTCGTTTTGACGAGGTTAGCTATAGCTGCGCTGCGCAAGCGAGCCAAATCACGGATTCTTACCGCGTGTTACAAGCGCGGCCGCAGGGAACGATCGATAAAACCACGGTCCATCAACGGGTTAAAGTTTGGTTGAGGCGCGGCTTATCCACGGTTTATCTGTGGCGCGGTTGCATCAGACACGCCCTGCCTAGCAGGCGCACGAAGACCCTACGTCGAATGATCCCGGGGGACTATTCAACGTAGGGTTGCAATTGGTGCGCTGCAGTGAGTGTTAGTTGGCCTGACGGCGGAGGAAGGCCGGGATCTCGAGCTGATCGTCGTCCATCATCCGGGGCTGGGCCATGGCCCGGCCCTGGTTGTCGAGGCCGCCCTGGGCCGGGCGGTACTGGGGCGCCGGGGGAGCCGGAGCCCGGGGCGCCTGCTGCACGGGCGCCTGGTAGGCAGGGGCTTGGTAGGACGGCGCGGCGGGCGCGGCCTGCGGCGCCGCCGGGCGGCCGGCGGGGGCCGGCTCGTCCTCGCGGCGCCCGCCGAAGCCGACGGTGGCGAGGCGGCGCAGAAGCGAGGTCCGCTTGGACTCCGGCGCGGAGTCCTCGACGTCACGGCTGGCCCGGATCTGGTTCTGGGCGATCGGCGGCAGTTCGTGGATCTGCGGCATCCGCGGGGGGCGAGCCATCGCCGGAGCGGAGGACGGGGCCTCCACGCGCGGCGGGATGAAGGGGCCGTTGTGGATCTGCGGCGCCGCCTCGGGCCGGGGCGTGGCGGGCGCCGGCACGAAGGGGGCCGCCGCCTTCGACGGGGCCGGGGAGAGGAACACGTCGTCCCGGGTGGTCATCGCGGACGGCTCGGAGCGAAACTCCTGGCGGGGCTCGTTCACCGGGGCGACGGGGGCCGGCGCCGGCGCCACGGGGAGCGGGGCGGGGGCGACCATCTCGGTGCGGATGCTCGGCACCGGGGAGGCGGCCCGCGCCCGGGCCTCGGCGCGCAGGCGCTCGGCCACCTCGGCGATGCGCTGCTCGGTCTCGGCGATGGCCGGGTTGTTCGGCGAGTTGGCCGAGATCAGGGCATGCTCGATGCCGGTGGCGACCACGGACACGCGGATGATGCCGTCGAGGCTCTCGTCGAAGGTGGCGCCGAGGATGATGTTGGCGTCCTGATCGACCTCCTCGCGGATGCGGGTGGCGGCCTCGTCCAGTTCGTAGAGGGTGAGGTCCGAGCCGCCGGTGATCGAGATCAGCAGGCCGCGGGCGCCCTTCATCGACACGTCGTCGAGGAGCGGGTTGGCGATGGCGGCCTCCGCCGCGCGGTTGGCGCGCTTCTCGCCGGAGGCCTCGCCGGTGCCCATCATCGCCTTGCCCATGCCGCGCATGATCGCGCGCACGTCGGCGAAGTCGAGGTTGATGAGGCCTTCCTTGACCATCAGGTCGGTGATGCAGGCCACGCCCGA